>CAKZZO010000055.1 GCA_937885175.1 uncultured Treponema sp.
TTCGCCTGTGCCCTTTTTGTCTTACTTGTGAATGGATTATAATGCGTTTGCCATGCTGTATTTACGGTTTTTTGTGGCTTTTTTTTCATACCTACGTTATACTGTATTACAGAAAGAGTTAAAGCAAAAGGAAGTAGTAATAATGGCAAAGCAAAAAAAAGAACTGGATCGTTTTGCAAAGAACGCAAAGCGAGATACCCGAATTATCACAAAACTGATGGGCATTATCGTGGGCTCCGTCATCCTAAGCGTTGCTGGAGTTGCTGCACTGTCGCTGGGCATTTTTGACAGCGGTTTCCGCCAAAACACAGATGAAGACTTAATGCGCTTTGCAACGGGTCTTGAAATGACACTCAAAGACTGGAGGGACACGCTGGAGGCAGATTCCATGCTGCTTTCAAACCGCCCGGATCTGGCGCAGGCAACAGCAAGCCGCAACATTCAGAATTTGCGCTCCATCATCAGCTGGTCTAACGGTACGCTGAACGTTGAAGTACTTGCAGTCACCGATGCATCCGGCAAAGTCATTGTGGGCGAAGGCGTGAAGGCAGGCGATAACCTTTCTTCCGTTACGGCTGTACAGAGCGCATTACGCGGCACGGCAGGCTATTCATACGATGACATTCCCGGCATAGGCTATTCAATTACAGCCGTTGCCCCAGTCCGTTCTGGCGGAAAAATCGTCGGTTCAGTCATAGCGGCCTATTCACTGGAAAACGGCGACATTGTAGCCCAGGTGCAGGACTCATACAATGCCGAATGTACGATTTTCAACGCTTCTACCCGTGTATCCACAACGCTGGGAGAAAACTTCATCGGCACCACCCTGGCAAACAGGGAGATTCTGCACTATGTCCTTGATCAGGGCTATGAGTACCACGGCGAAAACACCATCAATGGTCAAAAGTACCTGAGCGTCTACTTCCCCTTGGAATCAAGCAATGGAACCATCAGCGGCATGGCCTTCATTGCCCGCAGCATGACCATGGTTGAAGCAATCCGCAACCATACCCTTATTCTGGTCGTTCCTATCGCCATAGTGCTTATCGGACTGCTTGCCTTCTTCAGCTACCGCTTTGTCCACTGGCTCATGTGGCGTATCTACAACGTAACGAACTTCCTCAAAGAACTTGAAACAGGCGATGCAGACTTGACCAAACGCTGTAAACTCTTTATCCGTGACGAAATCGGAGACCTTATCATTCACTTTGACTTCTTCCTGGACAAACTGCAGGAAATCATGCAGGAGGTTAAGGGAACAAAAAGCGAACTGGGCAATTCCGGCATGGCTCTTTCCGAAAGTACCCAGGATACCGCAAGCGCAATCACTCAGATTATCGCCAATATTGACGGCATCCACAATCAGGTCAACAATCAGAGTTCTGGCGTGGCTCAGACTGCTGGCGCAGTCAACGAAATTTCCGCAAACATCACGGAACTGGACAATCTGGTAGAAAATCAATCCTCCAGCGTCACGGAAGCATCCGCCGCAGTTGAAGAGATGATTGGAAACATTTCTTCCGTCACCGCATCAGTAGACAAGATGGCAGAATCCTTCCAGTCCCTCAACGCAAACGTGCAGACAGGCTTTACCAAACAGCAGGATGTAAACGAACGAATCAAGCAGATTGAAAGCCAGTCAGAAATGCTGGGAGAGGCAAACGTGGCGATTTCAAACATCGCAAGCCAGACCAACCTGCTTGCAATGAATGCGGCCATCGAAGCGGCACACGCAGGAGAGGCAGGAAAAGGATTTGCCGTTGTTGCCGACGAAATCCGCAAACTCTCCGAAACATCTTCTGCCCAGTCACGCTCTATCGGCGAGCAGCTGACCAATATCCGCGACTCAATCGGCGAAGTGGTCACCTCCTCAAACGAAGCAAGCGAAGCGTTCTCCGCAGTGTCAGACCATATCAAGAAAACCGATGAACTGGTCATGCAGATTAAGTCCGCCATGGAAGAACAGAACGAAGGTTCCCGCCAGATTGGCACCGCCCTCAAAGCCATGAACGACAGCACCGTGGAAGTTCAGCGGGCATCCAAGGAAATGTCTACACGCAACGAAAAGATTATGTCCGAGATGAAAATGCTGCAGGATTCTACGGCAAACATTCAGTCCAGCATGGGTGAAATGGCTACAGGCGCACGGAAAATCAACGAAACCGGCTCTGCCCTGTCGGAGATTTCTTCCAGCGTACAGAATGCCATCGACAAGATTGGCAGCCAGATTGATTTGTTCAAAACAGAATAACTGCACTTATAAGGAGCATTAACCATGAAAAAGATATTGATTACAGGCTGTCTGATTGCCGCATCCCTGATGCTGATTTCCGCCTGCAAAAAAACAGAAAGCACCGTCGCAAAACGCCCCGTAAACCTTCGCCTTTCTGAGGTTCATGCGCAGGGCTATCCCACATCACTGGCAGACGAGGAATTTGCCCGTCTGGTAAAAGAACGCACGGAGGGCAGAGTAATCATTGACGTGCGAAGTGGCGGTGCTCTGGCAGACAACGAAGGAGATGCCATTGAAGCCCTTAAAGTAGGAGACTTGGCCTTTACCCGCGTATCTGCCGCGCCAGTAGCCTCTTATGTTCCAAAACTTAACGCCATCCTGCTTCCCTACCTTTACCGAGACTCAAACCACATGTGGGCAGTACTGAACAGTTCCCTTGGACAAGGTATGCTGGAAGATATTGAAAAATCAGGCTCCGGTCTGGTTGGTCTCTGCTACTATGATGGCGGTGCCCGTAATTTCTACACCACCAAGCCTGTTCATTCCGTAGCAGATTTGGCAGGCATGAAAATCCGCGTGCAGGGAAACCCCATGATGGTGGATATGTGCAGCGCATTGGGTGCCATCGGCGTAACAGGAATCGGTGTTGGTGCCGTCCGTGGCGCAATCGAAAGCGGCCAGGTTGACGGTGCAGAAAACAACTGGCCCTCCTACCAGAGCGGCGGCGACTACACGGTGGCCCGCTACTTTACCCTTGACCAGCACACCAGAGTACCGGAGATTCTGCTCGCCTCAAAAAAGGCACTGAGCCGCCTTGACCCCGCCGATGTGGAGATTATCAAGGAAGTGGCAAAAATGACCCAGGAATACGAAATTTCCCGCTGGAAAGAACGGGAAGCCCAGTCAGAGCAGATTGTCCGCGCAAACGGCAACACCATCATTACCCTCACTCCCTCAGCCTTCGCAGAGTTCCAGAAAGCAATGCAGCCACTTTATGAAAAATATGGCGGCGCATACAGCAGCATCATCCAGCAGATTCAGAACACACGCTAGTAAAATCTGACAATCAGGGGCAAGCGCATCTCATTGGCTCTTGCCCCGCCTGCATGATTTACAGTACGGCAAAATTTTACTATAATAAGGACATCTTCCGCAAAGACGGAAAACCATATCGTGACTTTATAGGAGAACATAATGAATTTTATTTTTTTGGGACCACCCGGAGCGGGAAAAGGTACATTGGCAAAGGAAGCGGCAAAAGCCTACAACATTCCCCACATTTCCACTGGTGATATTTTCCGCGAAAACATCAAGAATCAGACCGAACTGGGCAAAAAAGCCAAGGCGATTATTGACGCAGGCGGACTGGTAAGTGACGAAATCACCATTGGTCTTGTAAAAGACCGCCTCTCACAGCCCGACACCAAAAACGGCTACATTCTGGACGGATTTCCCCGCACCATTCCTCAGGCCGAAGCTCTGGAAACCTTTGCAAAGATTGACGCCGCCGTAAACTTTGACATTGCCGATGAAGCAGTTGTTGAGCGCCTGGGCGGACGCGTCTGCTGCAAGGACTGCGGACAGATGTTCCACGTAAAGTTTAATCCTCCCAAAACCGAAGGCAAATGCGACAAGTGCGGCGGCGAACTCTACACCCGCGATGACGACAAGGCTGAATCAATCAAGCACCGCCTTGAAGTATATCGGGAATCCACCGCTCCGCTCATTGACTTCTACAAAAGCAAGGGTAATCTGGTGGACGTAGATGCCCGCCCCGCCCCAGAAAAAGTCCTCGCGGAATTTGAAGCAAAGTTCCCCAAGCAGTAAAACATTTCCGAAACTTTAACATCGCCAAGGCAATCCCCGTGCTTTCTTGTACGGGGATTTTTATTGTGCTATACTCCCTATATGTCTCTCAACTGTAGTGAAATCAACATCATTCTCTCTGAACTCGATGTAACCGGTGCCTTTGTGCAGGAGATTGTGCAGCCTTCCTTTGACTCCATTGCCCTCTATACCTACAAGCCCGCTTCTCCCAAAACAGTTTTTATCTCCCTTGCGGCCAGAGCCTGCCGACTGCATGAAGTGCGCAGAAAAATTCCCAAGAATGAAAGGCCCCTGCGTTTTATGGAATTGCTTCGTTCCCGCATCAAGGGCGTACGCATCACGTCCTGCGAGCAAATTGGACGGGAGCGTATTGTGCGCATGACGCTTCACAAGGATGCGCCCATTCAGGTAATGCCCGCCGCACAGGAAAAACTGGCAAAGGCAAAAAAGGCGGCGTATCTTCACGATGATGAAAAGGCGGGCGAAGAAAACTACACGCTCTACATTCGTCTGTGGAGTGGCGCGGCAAATATCTTCCTCTGCGACACCAAGGACACCATATTGGACTCCTTCTACCGCCGTCCTGCAAAAAATGAGGTGAGCGGAAGCACTTTTCTTCTTCCTCAGACAAAGGCAAGTGATAAAGTCTGGCCGGTGCGGAATTTTACGGAGATTCAGGAGGATTTTTCTCAGCGTCATCCAGAAGCAGGTTCCCTTTCCTTTAACCAAAAAGTCGATATCTTCTACAGTCAGACGGCGGAGGTCAATTCCCTTGCATCCCTTTTGGAAGATGCGGAAAAATGGTATGAGGAGCACAAGACCCGCCAGGAAGCCGCTTTGGAACGCCTGAGGGAAAAGAGGAATGCATTTTTGGATGCAGGACAGTTCAAGCATCAGGGAGACTTAATCCTTGCCTATGGCTACCAGATAGAGGCCGGCAAGGACTTTTTGGAATGTGATGACTACGAAAGCGGCAAAAGCGTGCGCATCAAGATTGACCCAAAACGGAATCCTCAGGAAAATGCCGCCCTCTACTACGAAAAATACAAAAAAGCCGCCAGCGGTCTGGAAGACTTGGAGCATGACATTTCCCGCGCAGAAAGGGCTCTTGCAGATTTGGAAGCAAAATACACTGCCATGCAGGCAGAAAAAAATCCGCTCAAACTGGAACAACTTTTGCGAAAGACCCAAAAGCCCAAGCAGCAGGAAAAGAAATCTCATCCCGGGCTGGACTACTTTGTAGACGGCTGGTATATTCTTGTGGGGCGCGATGCAAATGAAAACGATGAGCTGCTCCGCCATCACGTACGAGGCTCTGACATGTGGCTTCACACGCGGGACTATTCTGGCGGCTATGTCTTTATCAAGGCAAGGGCAGGCAAAACCGTTCCCCTGGAAATTCTGCTTTATGCGGGAAACCTCGCTGTCTATTATTCCAAGGCACGTAAAAACGGCAGTGCTGATTTGTATTACACGCAGGTAAAGCATCTGCGCCGTGCCAAAAACGGTCCCAAAGGTCTGGTCTTACCTACCCATGAAAAAAATCTTTTTGTAAAACTGGACACAGAAAAACTGCGTGCGCTGGAAGACATGCAGAAAATGTGATATACTGGCTGCATGGCTAAAACAGGACTTATTTTTGAAGGCGGTGGTATGCGCGGACTTTTTACCGCCGGTGTAGTGGATGCGCTTATAGAAAAATCCCTGCATTTTGACAATATCTACGGAGTGAGTGCTGGCTCCTGCCATGCCATCTCCTATTTTTCCCAGCAAAAAGACCGTGCCCGTCGCGTAAATGTTGATTACTGCACCCGCCCAGACTACTTTGGGTTCCGCTGTCTGCTCACGGAAGGAAGCATGTTCGGCTGGAAACTTATTTTTGACGAGATTCCCAATACACTGGATCCCATTGACTACGACAAAGTGTGGCAGAAAATCAATCTGCCTGAAAACAATGCAAATAATGGGGAAAAGACTGCCAATCCTCACAGTAATTTTTACGTCACTGTTACCAATGCCCGCACGGGTAAAGCGGAATACCTGCAGCCAAAAAACACCGCTGAACTGCTGGCAGCCTGCAAGGCATCCTGCTCCCTCCCATTTATGTGCAAATCAACGCTCATAAATGGCATTCCCTACTACGACGGCGGTATTGCAGATTCTATCCCTGTTCGCAAGGCTCTGGAAGACGGAGCCGAAAAACTGGTCATCGTCCTTACCCAGAGCCAAGGTTTTCAGAAGAAAGCCCTCAAACACCCCGCATTGGTCAAACTGCTCTACCAGGAATATCCCAAACTTACCCAAGCCCTCTTGCACCGCCACCAAAACTACAACGAATCCCTAGGCATCGTGCATATGCTGGAACAGCAGGGAAAAGCCATCGTTCTGCGTCCGCCAGAGGCAGTAAACGTAAGCCGCACCGAGCGCAATCCCGACCGGCTCAACGTCCTTGCCCGCACTGGCTATGAACTTGCCATGAAAGTCCTATAAGGCTTTCCTCAAGATTGCAAGACCCGCGTCAATTTCCGCCTGAGAAATATTCAGCGGCGGCACAAGGCGGAGCGTATTCTTGCCTGCGGTAGATGTACAAAGGCCTGCGGCAAGGACTTTTTTTTCAATTTCCAGGGCACTTGCCGTATCGTTCAAGTCCACGCCAATCATCAATCCCTTGCCGCGCACTTCGTTTACAAAGGGACTCTTCCAGCCTGCAATCTCAGAGCGGATATAGTCGCCTTTTTTCACCACGTCAGCAAGAAATGACTTGTCGTTAATCGTGTCCAGCACCACTTTTGCCGCCGCACAGGCAAGAGGATTTCCGCCAAAGGTAGACTGATGGTCACCAGCGGCAAACACATCCTTGGCCTTGCCCCGATAGAGACAGGCGCCCATGGGCACACCGCCAGCAATTCCTTTTGCAAGGGTTACTACCTCAGGCTCAAAGCCCAGTGCCTCGGAAGCAAGCAGGCTGCCAGTGCGTCCCATGCCGGTCTGCACTTCATCTGCCATAACAATTGCCCCCGCCTTTCGGGCTGCAGAAGCCGCCGCCTGAGCCCATTCTGCCTCAAGCAGATTTACCCCACCTTCTCCCTGCACACATTCTATCAGCAGGGCGGCGGTAGTGTCGTCAAAGGCAGTTTTTATGGCTTCATAATCATTGGCCGCAATAGTCTTAAAATCAGAAACATAGGGAGCAAAGCAGGCCGGATGAAATTTATCCTGACCTGTTGCCGTAAGGGTTGCCAGTGTACGTCCGTGGAAGGAATTTTTAAGCGTCACAATCGTGCGTCTTTTTTCGCCACCATTGAGATAGCCGTACTTACGCGCAAGTTTTATCGCCGCTTCGTTGGCTTCCGCCCCGCTGTTTCCAAAAAATACGCCGTCAAAACCCGTTGCCGCAAGCAGACTGTTTGCATAATCCAGCCCCACATCGCTTACAAAATAATTGCAGATGTGAATCTGTTTTGCGGCCTGCTCAGAAATCGCTTCTACCAGAGGCGTATAATTGTGTCCCAGACAGTTCACGGCAATTCCCGAAAGAAAATCAATATATTTTTTTCCCTTCGCATCATACAGCGTGGAGCCCTGTCCCTTTACAAAAGTCACGTCAAAGGAACCGTAATTATTCAGAACCTGTTTGTTTCCCATTTTTTTTCTCCCATGCAAAACCGTCTCAACGGCACTTTTCTTCTGCCCATTTTAGGAGCATCTTCATTCATTGCGCCTAGTATATCATCGTGCCAATACCGCGGTCACTGAACATTTCTATCAGCAGCGAGTGTGGCACACGACCGTCAATAATATGCGTTCGCGGAACACCGCCCCGCCTTGCCATCATGCAACATTCAATTTTGGGAATCATGCCGCCTGCAATTGTTCCATCGTCAAAATATTTCTGCACGTCTTCAATGTGAATGCGCTGAATCAGAGACTTAGGGTCATTCACATCACGCAAAACACCAGGTACGTTGGTCAACTGCACGAATTTCTCCGCTTTTAGGGCAATCGCAATCTTTGCCGCAGCCGTGTCCGCATTGATATTGTAGCGGGCGGTGTCTCCCTGCTCCCCCAGAGCCACCGTAGAGACAACAGGAATAAAGCCCTCGTTCAAAAGCGACTGAATGATTTCCGGGCGCACATCGGTCACTTCACCTACAAAGCCCAGGTCTGCACCATCCTTGTCAATTTTTCTTGCCCGCAAAAGACCTGAATCCACGCCGCTCAATCCTACGGCTTTTCCGCCTTCCTGCAGGAGAATGCCAACAATATCCTTGTTGAGTTTTCCCGTCAGCACCATCTGCACGATTTCCATCGTTTCTGCATCCGTGTAGCGCAGTCCGTTGATGAACTTACTTTCCTTTCCCACACGCTCCAGCATATGGTTAATTTCCGGTCCGCCGCCATGCACCAGCACAACCCTGATTCCAATCGTACTCAAAAGCACGATATCTTTCATCACTGCTGACTTCAGTTCTTCGTTGAGCATGGCATTTCCACCGTACTTGACGACGACCGTTTTTCCAACCCAATGTCTAAAATAGGGCAAAGCCTGTACCAGCACATCTGACCAGTGGTAACTATCCACCCGAGGGTCTATTTTTTCCCTTATTTCACTTTCTACATTTTCTGCCATACAATTCTCCCAGTTGATAATAAGTTTGCAACGCAAACTTCGCAAAGATAAAAACTGACGCTATCTCAGGCAGTTTTTATCTTGCCCTCCTACGTACGGTAATCGCCATTGATTTTCACATAATCATAAGTGAGGTCACAGCCCCATGCCGTGCCTTTTTCTTTGCCGTCTTCCAATTCCACAAGGATTTCCACCGCTTCTTCTGTCAGAATCTTCTTTGCCAAATTCTCATCAAAATTGAGAGGCACGCCGTGGTCAAAGACTTTGATTGCCGTCTCCTTTCCGCCGTTTGACTCGCCGTCTTCAAAGTAACGCTTTGCGCCTTGGCGGCTGAGGAAAGACACGCTTGTTTTTTCGGGAGTAAAGAAATAGCCGGAGTAGCCCATTGCGTCCAAAATGCGACCCCAGTTTGCATCGGCTCCAAAAAAAGCCGCCTTTACGAGATTTGAACAGATGACCGCTTTTGCAAGTCCCCGGGCATTTTCCACCGTATCCGCACCAACAACATTGCAGGTAACCAGACGGCTTGCACCTTCACCATCAGCGGCAATCTTCTTTGCCATCTGAGTATTCAAGGCATTCAGGGCCTCAACAAATAGGTCAAAATCCGCCCCCTCAGAGGTGATTTCAGCATTTCCCGCCATGCCATTTGCAAGCACAATCAAAGAATCGTTTGTAGAGGTGTCTCCGTCAATGGAAACACAGTTGTAGGTGCCCGCCGCTGAAATACGCAGTGCCTTTTCCAGCATTGCGGAGGAAATGGCACAGTCCGTCGTAACAAAGCCCAGCATAGTTCCCAAATTAATGTGAATCATGCCGCTGCCTTTTGCCATTGTTCCCATGCGTACGGTTTTTCCGCCAATGCTTGTTTCCAGAGCGACTTCTTTATAATGCGTGTCCGTAGTCATAATGGCGACGCGGGCTTCTTCATGGCCTTTCTTTGAAAGACCGTCCGCAAGCGCATCCAGACCATTCAGAATTTTTTCCACCGGAAGCTGCTGACCGATAACGCCCGTAGAAAGCACCAGCACGTCATCTGCATTAATCTTCATTTTTTTGGCGACGGCTTCCGCTTCTTTCTGCGCATTGTCATAGCCCTCTTTTCCAGTACAGGCATTTGCATTTCCGCTGTTTGCAATGACCGCCTGAGCCTTTCCGTTTGCAATATGGTCGCGGGTCAGTTTAACACATTCTGCCTTAACACGGTTCTGCGTAAACACACCGGCCGCACTGCAGACCTTTTCGCTGTAAATAAGAGCCGTATCATTAGTCGTCCGACTCGCCTTGATTTTGTTCAGGATTCCATTAGCCGTAAAGCCCTGCGCCGCCGTAACGCCGCCGTCAATAAAGGAAAATTGCATATATATGCACCTCAATTACATAAATATACAATCAGTATACTGCACTTCACAAATATACACAATAGAGAAAAAACAAAAAGCCCGCATGGACGCGGGCTGAAAAGCGTGACGGCAGCTTGACTGCCGTCAGATAAGGAAATTACAGGAGGTAATTTCCTTATCGTGCGTATTCGATAATTCGCGTTTCCCGAATCATGGTCAATTTGATTCTGCCAGGATAGCGCAAGTCCGTCTCAATCTGCTTTGCAATCTTCTGAGCCAGATCCTTTACTTCGCCGTCAGGAATCTTTTCGTTGTTTACCAAGATGCGCAGTTCGCGGCCAGCCTGAATTGCATAGGCTTTTTCAACGCCCTCAAACTTTTCGGCGGTCTCTTCAAGATTCTCCAAACGTTTTACGTAGTTGTCCACTGTCTCACGGCGGGCACCCGGACGGGCAGCGCTGATTGCATCAGCAATCTGCACGATAACGGCTTCAAGGGTTGTTGCTTCCACATCATTGTGGTGTGCGGCAATCGCATTGATAACGCGGGGGTCTTCACCCATTTTACGCGCCATCTCTGCACCGACCTCTGCATGGTTCTGGTCACTGTCGCTTTCGGCACCCTTTCCAATATCATGGAGCAAAGCCGCTCGCTTTGCCAAATCTCTGTTTGCACCCACTTCCGCCGCCAAAGAGGCTGCCAGTTCCGCAACTTCCTTGGAGTGATTCAGCACGTTCTGTCCGTAACTTGTCCTAAAATAGAGCCGTCCTAAGGCACGCACACCGTCCTGACTCATATTGTGGATTCCAAGGTCAAAGAGAGCCTTTTCACCCTCCTCATAAATCTTCTGCTGAATCTCACGAGTCACTTTTTGCACGATTTCTTCAATACGTGCCGGGTGAATACGTCCATCGGTTACCAAACGCTCAAGAGACTGCTTTGCAATTTCCTTGCGCACTGGGTCAAAACAACTGATAACAACCGCTTCCGGTGTATCATCAATGATAATGTCAACACCAGTCAGCGTTTCCAGCGTGCGGATATTGCGTCCTTCACGTCCGATAATACGACCTTTCATCTCATCGCTGGGCAATGAAACAGTAGTCACCGTAATGTCACTGGTCACTTCCGTTGCCGTACGCTGAATCGTAGTGACGAGGATTTCCTGCGCCTTCTTTTCAGCAGTCAACTGTGCTTCCTGCTCAATCTTGTTGAGCAATGCCTGTGCATCGTGGCGGGCATCGTTTTCAAGATTCTTGATGATGAGGTTCTTTGCCTCTTGCTGAGAAAGCCCGGAAATACGCTCCAGTTCTGAGCGCAAAGTTTCTTCTTTGACTGCAAGCGCATCCTCACGCTTTTTCATTGCAGCCTGGCGGGAAACCATTTCCTGTTCTTTTTTGTCAAATTCAGCGGAACGCTTGTCTACAAGTTCCTCTTTTTTGGCCACGCGGGCTTCATACTTCTGAACTTCAGCACGTCGGTCTCTATTCTCCCGCTCCTGCTGATTTCGTTCGCGAATGAGTTGGTCTTTTGCTTCAAGCAAAATTTCTTTTTTCTGTGCTTCGGCCTCTTTTATCGCATCCTGTCTTAAACGTTCAGCTTTTTGCTCTGACGCAGATAGTTGAAATCTGGCATATAACCAGCGAATAATCCATCCAAGAACAATTCCAGCAAGGGGAAGAACAATGAACAAAATCACGTTCATATTCATTATTCAACTCCCTTTATTGTGCAATCCCCGAAAGTCCATGCAACCACGGAAAAATCGCACAAAATACACGCTTATTTTACTATAAGAATTTTCCATTGTCAAACGATTTTTGTGCGATATTGCACAGGTTTTGCAAACTCATTACAATAGTATCTTATGAAAACAGAACTCATAAAAGATATCTTGACCTCAAAAGCAGACGGACGGACTGTCACCGTTTGCGGCTGGGTGCGCACAATACGCGATTCTAAAAACCTTGTTTTTATTCAGGTAAACGACGGCTCCTGCTTTGCTTCAATTCAGCTGACTTACGACCGTTCCAATCCCGCGGCAAATGCAGACGCTGCGGCTATAGATAAAACGCTTGCAGACGTAACAACCGGTGCCAGTGTCCGCGCCACAGGAAAACTGATTGAATCTCCCGCAAGCGGACAGTCAGTGGAAGTCACCCTGGAGACGCTTACCGTTTTGGGCAAGTGTCCCACGGATTCCTATCCGCTACAAAAAAAAGCGACTTCCATGGAATTCCTGCGGGAAAACGCCCATCTTCGTGCCCGCACAAACACATTCGGTGCCGTATTCCGCATGAGAAGCCAAATGGCATTTGCCCTGCACACTTTCTTTCAGGAGCGGGGCTTCTTCTATATAAATACGCCAGAAATCACCTGTTCCGATGCAGAGGGCGCAGGCGAAATGTTTCAGGTTACCACACTAAGCATGGAAAAGATTGCTGAACTGGGCGTTGAAAAAGGCGCAAAGGGCATGAAGAGCGAAGACGCAGCAAAAATCGTAAACTACGGTAAGGATTTCTTCGGCAAAAAAGCAAGTCTTACCGTTTCAGGTCAGTTGGAAGCCGAAACACTGGCAACCGCTCTTGGACGCGTCTACACCTTTGGTCCTACCTTCCGTGCGGAAAATTCAAACACCACCCGTCACCTGGCGGAATTCTGGATGTGTGAGCCAGAAATGGCATTTTACGATTTGGAAGACGACATGGACATTCAGGAAGAATTCATCAAATATCTTCTGAACTGGGCACTGACAAAATGTCCTGCCGACATGGAATTCTTCAACAAGCGCATTCAGCCGGGCGTTATCGACACGCTGCGCCATGTAGTAGAAACTCCCTTTAAGCGCGTAAGTTACACCGAAGCCATTGCTGAGCTGGAAAAGCATGCGGACGACTTTGAATTTAAGCCCTACTGGGGCTGCGACCTGCAGACTGAACACGAACGTTATCTGACAGAAAAAATCTTCAAGTGTCCGGTCATGGTCTACAACTATCCCAAGGAAATCAAGGCCTTCTACATGAAGCTGAACGACGACGGAAAAACCGTTAAGGCAGTAGACGTGCTGGTTCCAGGACTGGGAGAAATCATCGGCGGTTCAGAACGCGAGGAAAACTACGACAAGCTGCTGACCCGCATCAACGAACTGGGATTAAAGCCCGAAGACTACAACTGGTATCTGGACTTGCGCAAGTTCGGTACCGTGCCTCATGCAGGCTTTGGTCTGGGATTTGAACGCCTTCTGCTGTATGTTACAGGCATGGCGAACATCCGCGACGTAATTCCGTATCCTCGCGCCCCAAAACTAGCCGATTTCTAATGGAACAAAAAGGAAAAAAGCCACGGAGCATAACCCCGGTTACCGTTGCACAGACAGTATACCTCACGGCGATGCATTTCGGGCGCAATTCGCTGGTTTCCCATGCGAGAGCCTGCTCCTTTGGCTTTTTGTTTTCTTTCATTCCCATCCTGACAATGGTGGCGGTGGTGCTGATTCGGATTCTGCATGCATCACCCGAAACTGTTTCAAAAATACTGATATTTGCACAGGAAATCGGTCCCTACTTTAACGTACAGGAAGTTGTAGACGGTCTTCTTACGGTAAAATCACTTACTTTTTTTGAAATCATTGTCGGTCTTTTTATTTTCTGGATTACCCGCGGATTCTTTCTTTCAATTTTTAAGGGAATGGAGACGATTTTTCATACCAAGCAGCGCAGACAGCCTTTCTTTACTCAAGTGCTCATTGTCATCATCGAAATGGTGATTATCGTTGTCATCGCAGCCATCATCTTTGCCCTGATTATCATGCAGACTATCGTGCAGATTCCCCTGCTTTCTTCTATCGCTGCAAAAATCTCGCCCATTCTCAACTTTCTTTCCCGCTACCACATCAACAGTCTTCCCAACGTCCTGCTTTTCGTGGTGATTACCATTCTTTACAAAATTGGTGCGGAATCAAAGCCACCTTTCAAACTCTGCCTCACTTCCGCCCTGCTCTGCGACACTATATTCTGGTTTTTCCGGCAAGTACTGCACACGGTGGTCAACTTTACCAATTACAACATTATCTACGGCGTGCTGGCAAAACTGATGGTCACCATGCTGGATGTCTTTATCTTTTTTGTCCTCTTTTTTATCTTTGCCCAGTTCATCCTGATATACCAGTTTTTTGACGAAATGCTTTTGGGTGAACTCTACCTGCTTCCAAAAAAAGACTCTGACAAACTGACCGCAGTGCTGAGGCGAGGTCTTTTTATCCGCCCTGATTTTTTGATTGCAAGGGACGTGAACATGATTCACCTGAAAAAAGGCGATACAATTTACAAAAGCGGAGAAAAAGGCACAAACGCCTACTACATTGTAAGCGGAATGGTCACCGAAACTCGCCCTGACGTAACGAAAAACCATGAGCGGGGAGATTTTTTTGGTGAAGTTTCCTGCCTCCTGCAATCAAACCGAACGGGCACGGCAATCTGCGACACTGATGTAGAAATCGTACGCATAGACGGCTCCACATTCCAGACGCTGGTAGAACAGAACAGTGCCGTTGCGCGTAAAGCACTGGGACAAATCAGTTCATACTTCAGCGAAGTTTATGGACGAACAGACGACTTTGCGGTATAATCTTGGAATGACTAAGTACATTTTTATTACAGGCGGTGTAGTTTCAGGACTCGGAAAAGGTATTGCCGCCGCTTCAATCGGACTGATTCTAAAAAGCCGTGGCCTCAAGGTCGTAAACCAGAAATTTGACCCCTACCTGAATATTGACCCCGGCACGATGAATCCCTTTCAGCACGGTGAAGTCTTTGTTACCGATGACGGTGCCGAAACCGATTTGGACTTAGGTCATTACGAACGTTTTACCGATGCAACGCTTTCCCAAAGTTCCAACACAACAAGCGGCCGTGTCTACATGACGGTTCTCCAACGCGAGCGTGAAGGCGGCTACAACGGCGGCACCGTGCAGGTCATTCCCAACATCACGGAAGAAATTTTGCGCCGCATGCTGCTCTCTACAAAAGAAACAAATGCTGACGTAATCATCACGGAAATTGGCGGAACCGTCGGCGATATTGAATCCCTGCCCTTTATTGAGGCAATCCGCCAGATAAAATATCAGGTAGGCGAAGAAAACTGCTGTTACATTCACCTGACACTGCTCCCCTACATGAAAAAAGCGGGAGAAATAAAGACAAAGCCTACCCAGCACAGCGTAAAGGAATTACAGGAATTAGGTATTCAGCCCAACATCCTTATGCTCAGAAGCGACATTCCTATTGACAATGCAACACGCGAAAAACTTGCCCTCTTCTGCAACGTGGACACCGACTGTGTGATTCAGAACACAACCGCCCGTTCCATTTACGAAGTTCCCCTGCAGCTGGAAAGCGAACATATTGGCGATGCGGTCTGCAAAGTCCTTGACCTCAAAACACCGCCTACAAAACTCACTGAATGGACAAAAATGGTGGACGTATTCCGCAATCCCAAAAGCCGCGTCAAAATTGCTCTGGTCGGAAAATATGTTGACCTGCACGATGCCTATCTTTCTGTTGTAGAAAGCCTTGTGCATGGAGGCATTGCAAACGAGGCAGGCATTGACTTGGACTGGGTAGAAGCCGAAGATTTGGTTGACGATGCAGCCACAGAAGCCCGCCTTAAAGATGCTGACGGCATTATCGTTCCCGGTGGATTCGGAAGCCGTGGCATAGAAGGCATGGTACATACCGCAAAATACGCCCGCACCCACAAAGTGCCCTACTTTGGCATTTGCCTAGGCATGCAGATTATCGTTATTGAATATGCCCGAAACGTGCTGGGCTATAAGGATGCCCACTCAACCGAAATGGACAAGAACACAAAGCATCCTGTCATCGACCTGATGCCTGACCAGAACGGAAAGATTTTGGGCGGTACCCTGCGCCTTGGAAAATTTGAATGTGCCGTTACTCCGGGCACCCTTACCGAAAAAGCCTACGGTACAAAAACTATTTGGGAACGCCACCGCCACCGCTACGAGTTTAACAATGCATACCGAGAGGAATTGCAGAAGGCTGGCTTAATTATTGCCGGCGTAAACCCAGAGCGAAACTTGGTGGAAATTGTAGAAGTACCGAATCATCCCTGGATGTTAGGCGGTCAGTTTCACCCTGAATTCAAGAGTCGCCCCAACAAGGCAGGTCCTTTGTTCCGGGAATTCATCAAGGCAAGCATCGCAAACAAGAAATAAGCAGCGGACAAGCGCAAAGGAAAGCATATGGCAAACGAACGCGAGAAAATTGTTGTTCTGGACTTTGGTTCCCAGTACGCACACTTAATTGCAAAAAGGCTGCGCATGATGGGCTACTACTCAGAAATCGCACTGCCTTCTGTCTCGGTGGAATCACTGGGCAAAAACGTAAAAGGCATTATTCTGAGCGGGGGGCCTGCAAGCGTCTACGAAGCAAACATTCCTGAATGCAATGCGGCGATTTTAGACTTGCCCCTGCCCATTCTAGGTCTTTGCTATGGTCATCAGCTTATGGCACAGTCTTATGGCGGAAAAGTAGGAAAGGCAGATGTGGGCGAATTTGGCTTTGCCCAGTTGACCAAGACCGATGCAGGAAAAACATCTCCCTTGCTTGAAGGAGTCAGCGACACAAGCCAAGTATGGATGAGCCATCAGGACGCGGTCCTCTCTCTGGGTAGCGGATTTGAAGTTATCGGCACCACAAAAGACTGTTCCTTTGCTGCCCTGCAGGATTTACATCGCAAGCGCTTTTCCCTCCAGTGCCATTGTGAAGTAAAGGATACGCCCGAAGGAAACAAGATTTTTGCAAACTTTGCCAAGATTTGCGGCATGCAGAAAAACTGGGATGAAGACACGGTGCTGAAGCACATTTTGGAAAGCATTAAAAAAGATGCGGGCGACAAGAACATTCTGCTTTTTTTGAGCGGCGGTGTAGACAGCACTGTTGCCTTTGCCCTGCTGAACAAGGCTCTCGGACAGGAACGCGTACTGGGATTGCATATCGACAACGGCTTTATGCGCAAGAATGAGAGCGCAAATGTAGAAAAAGCCTATCATGCCCACGGTTTTAACAATTTTATCGTTGAGGATGCAAGCGCAGGATTCTTAAACGCAGTCAAGGGGCTCACCGACCCGCAGAAAAAGCGCATGGCAGTGGGTGAGCATTTCATTACCGTTCGGAACGAAGTAGTTGCCAAACAAAAACTGGACGAATCCCGGGACGGTGCAGACACCCACTGGATGCTCGCTCAGGGAACACTCTATCCAGACATCATTGAATCAGGCGGCACAAAAAACAGTCATACGATAAAAACTCACCACAACCGTGTGGCAGGCATTCAGGCACTCATTGAAAAGGGACTGATTATTGAGCCGCTTAAAGACCTGTACAAGGATGAAGTTCGCTCTATCGGAAAGAAAATCGGACTGGAAGATGATTTGGTCATGCGCCATCCCTTTCCCGGTCCCGGATTAAGCATTAACGTACTCTGTACGGACGGAAAGACAGGCGAAAACGATGCGGAAGAAATCAAAAAGGCACAGGCGGAATTGGAAGCAGTGCAATTTACCCAGTTCTGCGAGCATTGCACCCAGACCCTTAAACGCTCAATCCTTCCCGTGCGCTCTGTTGGCGTACAGGGCGACTTCCGCACCTACCGCTTTCCGGCAGTGCTTACCTTCCGCCCGGAAGAAAACGGCATGTATCACCTGCCAAAAAAATGGGAAAAACTGGAGGCGGCATCCGTTGCCGTCACGAACAGCGCACACTACATCAACCGCTGTATCATAAAACTTTGGCAAAACCCCGCCATCAAGGACGAAGACTTGCGCCTGCAGGAAGGCTACTGCGACAAGCGCCGTCTTGACCAGACCCGTGATGCGGACGATATCGTGCTTACCGCCCTGCATAAAAGCGGCTGGTACAACAAGATTTTTCAGCACTTGACGATAAACCTCCCCTGTGCATCCAGTCCAGAGCGGTGCAGTTTTGTTCTGCGCCCCGTCTGCAGCGAGGATGTAATGACGGCGCGCTTTGCACCGCTTCCCCAGGATTTGCTCAAAAGTATCGTGGCAGAAATTGCGACACTGCCCTATGTGGACGCGATTTTCTACGATGTGACGAACAAGCCGCCCGCAACATTTGGGTGGGAATGAGTATTCGGAATGCCCTCCATGGCGTTTTAAAACCCGACAGGAGCGAAGCTCCTGTCTCGCTTTTCAGGGCGTGCTAGTTGGATTCTTCGGAGGTGAGGGTGAGAACAGTGTAGGTGTCTTGAGCCTTGCCCACCGCTTCAGGGGTGAGGAGGTTGGTATAGTAGTCCAGCCGACTTGCATCGGCAATAAAAACCATGCCGTCAGGGCAGCCCTCAAACACATCTGTGCCGATTTCTTTTAACTCATCAGGCAAAACAACCGTCATAAGATTCTTGCAGTCCTCAAAGGCTGAGGAAGCAAGGCTTTCCACTTCTTTCAAGTCAATTGTGGTAAGCCCATGACAATGGGCAAAGGCCTTTTCTCCAACGGAAACCAGGTTGGTAAAATCAAAACGAGAAAGAGATGTAAAGCGAGAAAAGACTGATTCACCAAGGTCACGAACCTGAGCGGGAAGCAGGACAGAAGTCAATTCACTGTCTTTGGGAGGAATAATCTTTTTCTTGCCTTTTTTTGCAACCTCTGCTTCATCAAGAGGGTGGATATATTTTTTCAGCTGCCAGACAGGTGTAAGGGTTACATTTCCCAAAACCGTGTATGAATCACCCGCGGCAACATATCCTTCCGCCGCGGAAAGAAGGTCAGAAGACAGATTGACATGGGCATCATCAGCCAAAAGGGCATGCCAGCCGATAAAGGTACAGCCCTCCAAGAAAAGTTTTCCTGTGTTGGATAAAACAGTAACGTCACTTTCGTAGGTAACCACTTGTGCTTTCGGCACGGTTCCCTTAGCAGCATTCCCGTTTTGATAGGTTACGATAAAATCAGCCTTCTTCCATCCTGCATAAAAAGTTACATCCCCAAGCGTAAAGGGGGCAATGGCAGACAGGGCTTCTGTAGCACAATCCTTGTCGCTATACCAGCCAGTAAATGTGTAGCCGTAGCGGGAAGGCACTGCAAGCGGAGTAGCCTTAGAGGAATTTATATATGTATCTGCACAGTCTTCTGGATTTTCGCCGCCGTTCAGCTCATATGTAATGGCATAGGACTGAGGCTCATTCCACTTTGCGTACAAGGAAATTTCTGCAGATTTAGCATTTTTAATTGCTTCTCCCGCAGGAAGCGTACAGGCCTCGTCATAGTACCAGCCGCCAAAGACCTCATTTTCTTTTTCAGGCACAGGAAGCGTGATTGTATCGGACAGAGTAAAATAGCGGACTGCAACAGCATTTTGTTGGTCTCCAGTCTCGGATTTAATCTCGGAAGAAAGGGCACTTTCGCTATCGGAACTTTCCGCGTCATCCACAGCATCTGCAAGGAAATCATCGCTGCCTTCTTTTTCAGCACTTTCATCTTCTGCCTTGCTCTCGCCCTCAGTTTCTTCTTCTGATTCGGCAACCTTTTCGGTCTCTGCAACGTCACCTTCTGCAAGGCTGCCTTCTACAGAGTCCTCTTCAGAAGCAGTCATGCCCACTTCAGCAGCATCCACTTCTTCATCGGATTCTGTCAGGGCAGTCTGCTCTTCGGAAACTTTTTCGGTTACCGACTCAACTTTTTCCGTTTCTGTCTTGGCGGCCAGTTCATAGGGAAGAAAGGTATTGCCATCAGACAGCGTACCGCCATGTAAGTTGTAGAGGATTTTTCCACACCAGCGGGCGTAGAATGTTTTATCACCAACGGTACCTGCCTTTACGCTGGAAAGAGGCTCACCATCAAAGGACTCATTGTCATACCAGCCGCCAAACAAGAACTTTCCATTGCGGACGGAATCAAGCGTAACGTCATCTTTAACCGTAAAATAACCGGGGTTTTCTACATTGCGACGACCGCCATTTACTTTATACGTGATGGCATAATTTTTAAGTTCCCAGACAGCGTACAAATCCCTGCTGGATGAAAACACGACCTCCGAGCGGTTGTTGTATAAAACGATGGAAGACTTTTCCGTATCAGTCCAGCCAAGAAAAGAATAACCGGAGCGCACAAAAGGATTGTTCTTTACCTTAAAGCGTTCGTTTGCATTGAAAAACTGCGCGCAAGCGATGTCTGTTCCATAATTTGCATGAAGGGTGAGCACGGAATCGCCGGAAGTTAATTCTTCAGAGGCAATTTGATTTTCACAGGCAGGAAAAGCCCACAAGGAAAGAGAACATAATGCGGTAAGTATATATCCTTTAACAGACAGTTTCATGCTAATCAGTATATCACAAATAGAAGAAAAATAATAGATGAAACTAACTTTTTTCTTATATTTTTAAAGAATTTTATGCATTATATTTTTCAATCAATTCACTCAAAAGAGGAATCAACTGCTTCTTTCGGCTCATCACGTCTTTGAGGAAATACACATTGTCTTCCTGCTTGGGAAAAGTAATGTATGGCAGAAAGGCTTTTTCCGCAGACACCAGCATGATGGAGCCGAGCCGCGTAATATCCGTAACCAGCAGGGCAGAAAAGAGACCTCCATGAGAGCGGCGGGTAATTTCCAGCTCGTCCAAAAATTCCTGCTTTCGGGCCAGCACTTCATCAGTACCGTCCACTTCAATCTGGCTCACCGTGTACACGCTTTTTTGGTCGCGGTATTCCTTTTTGTCCTGCTTGATGACATCCGCCGCCGCACGGGTTCCAATATGGCTTCCTGCATTCAGAATGTCCTGACCGAGTTTTGCAATCTCCAGTCCGCTGATGCTGGAAAGATAATCTGCCGTTTCCCGGTCAATATCCGTTGTTGTGGCTGAATGCAGAATAAGCGTATCACTCAAAACACCGCACAGGAGAATCTGCGCAATCTCCAGGGGAATGGACACGTGATTTTCCCGATAGAGATTTGCAACAATCGTAGAGGTAGAGCCAACCGGCTTATTGATAAAGGTAATGGGATTCCGTGTGGTAACCGTACCGATGCGGTGATGGTCAATAATCTCGCGGATAGTATAATGCTCAAGTCCTTCCGCCGCCTGAGACATCTCATTATGGTCAACAAGGGCAATTTCCACCAAGGCATCATGGAGCAAGTCATTTTCGGTAATCATGCCCACCACTTTGTTGTCATCGTCCACCACTGTAAGAGAGCGACTGGGGCTTGCCTGCAAAAGCGGCTTGATTTTCTTTACGCTGTCGCTCTTGTGGACTGCCTGTACCTCACTGTCCGCCATAATGGCAACTGGAGAAGAATAGGTGGTAAGGAGTACGGTAGAAGAAGTGTCATAGGAACTGAGCAGAATCGGAATTTTTTTCTTTTCTGCCTTAGCGATAATTTCCTTTGACGGCACCAGTGAAGAAACCACCACCAGGACGCGGGCTCCGTTTTCAATACAGTAGTCCTGTACATCGCCACGGTCACCAGTTACGACAATCACTTTTTCAGAAAGATGCGACTCGAAAATTTTCTTAAAGGTCTCAAGGGAATCGTTTGCCACAAGAATAAGCCCCTTAAAAATTTCCTTGTCATCACGAACACAAAGGGGCTGGGCATCCAGCGTTTCACGAATCAATTCCACGCTGGTGGTGATGGCTGTCTGACGCTCAGGATTCAAGATGTCCAGAATGCTCTTGGCAAAGCCGCTGTAATGCAGCAGGGATTTGTAGTGTCCGTCCGCATCCACCACCGGCATAGAATGCCAGCCGTTTTTCTGAAGTTTCTCAACAGCGGACCAGACAGACTTGTTTTCCAAAACCGTTTCCGTGCCTTCCGGCATGTAGAATTCTGCCCGAGGATGCAGGTCATGGAAATAAAGCGGCTTGGGAACTTCAAAGCGTTTCAGTATGTAGTCAGTCTGGGGAGAAAGGTGTCCCGCACGGGCTGCAAGGTATTCAGTCTGCCCCAAGATATTTTTAAGCCGTGCATAGGCAATAGCGGCAACAATGGAATCCGTATCAGGGTTACGGTGGCCGATGACATATACTGTTCGTTTCATAATGCAATATTTTCGCTTAAATCACAAAAATTGTCCATATATGCAGATTTTTTCTTACATGTATACAGACTTTCCCTTGGCTTTAGGGTATGATACCAGCATGGAGCAGGGAAAAGAAGCAGGCGTTCAACTAGATGAAAAAGAAAAGCGCCGTCGAGACATGATTCTAAACGGTCCGCAGGTAAAGACCATTTTCTACATTGCCCTCCCCCTTGTCTTTTACAACAGTCTGCACCAGGTTTTTCAGCTGATAGACACCATTATCGCCGCAAACATGAGCGCAAGTGTAGTGAGCACCGTAGCCTTTATCGGGCAGATAGAAACCATGCTCTACGCCATCGGCACTGGCCTTTCAGTAGGCGGTTCCATCCTCATCAGCAGAAGTTACGGTGCGGGAAACATGGAAAAAGCCCGCAGTCAAATCAGCACCCTGTTTTTTGCCTGTCTTGCCATCGGCGGGCTTATTCTTGCCATTACCATCCCCCTTGCCTATCCGATTCTCAAACTGCTCCGTATGCCTCAAGACCTTATCGGGCAGGGCACCATGTACTTTATACTGACAATTCTGAACATCCTCTTTCACTTCATCAACATGATTTATCTTGCCATTGAAAAATCCCGGGGAAACACAAAAACCATCATGTGGTGCAATATGCTGGTCATGGTGGCAAAAACTTTCTTTAATGTCATTGTCATCGTACTGAGCAAGACCAATACCGTAAGCGTGAACATTGCCATGCTGCTGCTGCCCGTTGCCACCATGGGTGCCGAAACCCTGCTTACGGTAATCGCCCTCAGAAATCTGACCGACAAAAAGAACCCTTTCGCCCTGAGCATCCATTACTGTGCCTTCAAAAGCACTTTTATCGTGCCCCTTGCCAATTTAAGCATTCCGATTTTTCTTGAAAAATTCATTTTTGCATTCGGAAAAGCCATCGTCAATTCCATGTGTGCCAGCATGGGAACAACCGTTGTAGGTGCACTGGGCGTAAGCAACCGTCTGGGAGGATTTGCCACAAACCCGCCGGCAGGATTTCAGGAAGTGGAATCAAGTCTTATCAGCCAGAATCTGGGTAACCACAACCTGAACCGAGCCTTGGGTATTTTCTACCGCACGCTGATTATCAATCTTATGGTCGCCTTCATATTCTTTGTGATTATGATTACGTTCAAGGACAAGATTATCATGGTCTTTGCCAAGGGAGACACTACATTTGCTGCCGAAATCGACACAATCTATACCTATGAGTGCTGGGGTTCCGTCCTCATAGCCATCAATGCATCGGTCATGGGGCTCCTCTATGGCTTTGGAAAAACGCGAATCTCCATGATTCTGAATGTCATCCGCCTCTTTGTCTACCGCATTCCTCCGCTCTACTTGCTCATGCACTTCACCAATATCGGCATTACTGCCGCAGGCATGGCCATGCTGATTTCAAACGGAATGGTGGGCATTACGGCGGGCATTGTTGCAGTGGCCTTTATCCGCAAGGTCAAGAAAGAAATAACGAAGTTTGAACTGTAAGCCATGGTGGCAACATGTCGTGGATTAGTTTGGATAGAAGTAGGTACAAACGGGGTTTTCACCGCCAGATACTTAGAAAAAAAAAACAAAATTCCCGATTTATCAAGGCTTTTTTTGGTTTGGAGTAATTTGACTATAAGGTGTATTTTTTACTTAAAGTGCGTACTTTATGTAGGTGTCTGTTGCGAAAAAAGTGACGGGTTAATAGATAATCAAAGATAACTATAGTATAATAATATTTTATAAATCTTATGAAGGAAATTATTTATGAGTAAAATAAAACTTGGTGAGTTATTGAGATGTGCTGAGAATCAGAATTTATATGATGCAAATAATTTTGAATCAATATTGGCATATGCAAAAAGTATAGAAGGAAAAACAATCTATCAAATACTTCTTGATGCAAGAAAAACAGCAGAAGAAATTGAGTTAATTAAATCAAAAGAAACTGATAAAGGTTTGGTTGGAAAGATAATTGAAGCGACCTATTTTGGATACAAACTGAATAGCAAACAAGAAGCAGATTTTGAAAAAGTTGGTCTAGAATTAAAATCTACGCCTGCTGATAAAGATTCCGATGGTAATTATGTATCAGGTGAAACGTTAAGTATAACACAAATAAATTTTTCAAATTGTGTGGAAAAGGATTTTTATAACTCTCATCTATGGGATAAATTGAAGTGGTTGCTAATCATTTTTTATTTCAGAGACAGGGCATTAGCATCTAAATTGAATTATTCTGTATTTTACGCTACACAATTTAAGCCTTCAGAGAAAGATAAATTAATTATTTTACAAGACTATAATTTGATAAATAGCATTATTGAGAGTGGTAATGCTTACAAGTTGTCTCGTTCTGACGGAACTTATTTAAGTACTGCCCCTAAAGCAACAAAGGGAACTCCGAAAGCTCAATCTATTTATGGTGGTCCGGAGTTTACAGCAAGAGCTTATACACTAAGAAAACCATACATTCAACAAATATTGGATAACCGTTCTCAGCAATGCCTGATTGAAGATTGTATTGTAAAGAACTATCAAGAGTTGAAATACAAGACTTTCATTGAGATTTTACAAGATAGATTTAGCCCATTTATTGGAAGAAGTATTAGTGCCATTTATAATATTTTTGGTCTTGAGTTGAAATATGCAGAGAATAAAAAGGGAAAAGGAGTTCTTTCAAAATCAACATATTCTTTTATCACTGCAAAAATGCTAAATGTAACAACATTACGTAACGAGGAGTTCCTAAAAGCGGGCATTGTGGTAAAAACTATTGTTTTTAACAAAAATGGAATTAATAAGGAGAAATTTAGATTGTCTGATGCAGATTTTATGGAAATTAATAATTTGCCGCCGACAATTGAAGGTTGGGAAGATAGTGAATTATATAATCAATTAGACAGTTTGAAGTATCTGTTTATTGTCTTTCAGGAAGAAGATGATGATATTATTTTCAGAGGTACAAGACTTTGGAGTATGACTGATAAAGATATTGAATTGGCTTATCTAGATTGGTTAGATATAAAAAGGGTCTTGAATAATGGTGTAATTCTTAAAAGAGTTCCTTGGGGAGATACTGAACGAACTGAGAATAATTTTCCAGGAATTGCAGATGCAAGAAGAATACATTTAAGACCTCATGGAGAAAAGTCCTTTTATGTTGACGAGTTTGGGAAACAATGGGGAAATGGCTCTCCAACAGATACCGTAACACTTCCAGATGGTAAGAAAATTACACGACAGTCTTATTGGCTAGACAGTGACTATGTTAGGAGCTTTGTATTGGATTTGATAAAAACGAAAGAAACACGTCCTAAAGCCAGGTATCTTGATCCAGCAATTGTTCCTGAATTTGAAATTGTGGATGATGTTTTAGAGGAATGTAGAAGATTTAGATTAATTCCAATAACAAATCCAGATGAAATAAACGATAGATTTCATAGTGACAATAGTTCAGAAAGTTTTGTATGTAAATATGATACTGTGACTAAGAATGTGGTCTGGTATGGAAGAGACCAAAAGCCTTGTCCATTTTCATTATTAATGGATGCAGTAGGTAGAAAATATGATGATATAGGATATAAACTAAATCTTCCGACTAATTTATATGTTGAAAATACCATAGTTTGGCTTGTATGGGGAAGGCCTATAAAAGCATAATTTCTTGTATGGTTGATCCTTAACTTTATTTTTGCTATAATAGTGTATATATGGAAAAGACAGTTTGCGAGTTATTTGCAGGAGTAGGTGGCTTCCGTTGTGGGTTAAATGCAATAAAAACTGTAGAAGATACTCGAAAAAAAGAAAAATGGAATACAGTTTGGTTTAGTCAATGGGAACCGGGCAAAACAAAACAGTGGGCATATGATTGTTATGTAAGCCACTTTGGGTATTCTTTAGATTTAAACGGTAAGGATACTACTAATTTTGATATTTCTCTTGTTGATAAAAAAACTATTCCAGACCATAACCTTTTAGTTGGTGGATTTCCTTGTCAGGATTATTCAGTAGCTAGAAGCCTTAATGGAGAAAAGGGAATTGAAGGTAAAAAAGGGGGACTCTGGTGGTCAATATATGATATTCTCAAAATTAAACACACACCCTTTGTACTTCTTGAAAATGTAGATCGACTATTAAAATCTCCTTCAAAACAAAGAGGAAGAGACTTCGGAATAATTCTTTCATGCTTAAATGCAGAAGGATATATTGTTGAATGGAGAGTAATTAATGCTTCAGAATATGGATCTGGCCAAAGAAGACGACGAACTTTCATTTTCGCTTATAAAAATAGAACTAACTTTGGACACTCATTAAATTTTGCAGATATTAAATCTATTCTATTAAAAAAAGGTTTTTTTGCTCAAACATTTCCAATAGAAGCATTTGATGAAAATGCAATTAAAACGACTGATATTTCAACAGATATTCTAGATGTTTCTAATAATTTTGCTTTCGCTTTTGAGAATTCAGGTATTGCCGTGAATGGTAAAATCTATACGGTAAAATCTGTTGCAGAAAAAATTCCTCCAATAACTCTTGGTTCTCTTCTTGAAGTTGGAGAAGTTAATCAAAAATATTTTATTTCTGACAAAGATTTATATTATACAAATCCTAATATTACTCATTCTGATGAAACACAAAACGAACTTGCTCCAGAATGTCGGCACACATGGCAATATTTGAAAGGTGCTAAGCGAAAGTATAGAACTGCATCAAACGGACACAAGTATATTTATTCAGAAGGTGCAATACCAATGATTGATAAGTGGGATGTACCAGCACGAACAATGCTTACCAGTGAAAGCAGTTTTAATAGAAGCACCCATATTGTAATGGATAAAGGAAATGGAAAAATACGTTTGCTTACTCCAATAGAAGCAGAAAGAATTCAGGGATTCCCTGACAATTGGACTAAAACGGGAATGCCTGAGAAAATGCGTTATTTCTGTATGGGAAATGCGCTTGTAGTTTCTATGATTGAGAAAATGGAAAAAACTATAAGTAAGATTTTTGATAACGAATAGGTTATAATGAAATGAATAAAAAAAAGTATTAATATTATTAATGGTATTTTTTTATTTGGATGAAAAGAAACTACAAATGAAATTATAACTTTAACTACAGATGGAAATGAGAGTGTCAAAATTATTTCATTACTGACGGAATCGCTTAAGACTTTCAGCCTCGTCCTTTCTTGTACCCATATTTGATGTAAGAGTTCCATCTGGCAAGCGGATTTGCGCGTACACCAATAGGGCAACAATTTGTTTTTAAACGATTTTTAAATCCTATTGCCATGCAGACAAAAAAGGGCGATAAACAGAGGAATTGCATTGAGCCACGAAGCGAAAAATGAGCTAGCGTAGGAAAAGTAAGCGGATTCATTTTTCGTTTTTGTTGAGGCTCATTCGCCTGTGTCCTTTTTTGTCTCTTGTCCAAATACATTGTCGCCCGCAAAAAAATTTGCTACACTGAAATACAGGGCTTGAAGCCCTTGGCGCCGATTTTTTTTATTATGGGAGGTGTGTAATGGCACAGAATACAATCGGAAGTATTTTTAAGGTGACTACTTTTGGCGAAAGTCACGGTGCGGGCTTGGGCTGCATTATTGACGGTTGTCCCGCAGGAATTCCGATTGACCTGGATGCAGTGCAGGCTGACCTTGACCGCAGGAAGCCAGGAGCAGCCTTTGCAGGAAAGCACAATGCGGCTGTCACCAGTCGAAAGGAAGACGACAGGGCGGAAGTCCTCAGCGGAATTTTTGAGGGCAAAAGCGAAGGAACTCCCATTGCCTTTGTAATCCGCAATACTTCCCAGCACTCAAAAGATTACGGAAATCTTGCCAAGACCTTCCGCCCCGGACACGCAGATTACGGCTACTTTGCAAAATACGGCTTCCGCGACTATCGGGGCGGTGGACGCTCCAGCGGCCGGGAAACAGCGGCTCGGGTTGCGGCAGGAGCCCTCGCAAAACAAGTGCTGGCTGCAATCCTTGGAAAAGGCGTAAAGATTACAGCCTACACGGAAAGAGCCGCCGGCATTTCTATCGAAAAGACTGATTTTTCCCAAATAGAGCAGAATCCACTGAGGGCAGCAGACAATGAAGCCGCAGAAAAAATGGCGGCACAAATTGAAGCCTACCGCATGGACAAGGACAGTTGCGGCGGCATTGTAGCCTGTCGTGTTACAGGCATTCCCGCAGGGCTGGGCGAACCAGTCTTTGGAAAACTTGACGCGGAACTTGCCAAGGCCATTCTTTCCATCGGTGCCACCAAGGGTATTGAATTTGGCGCGGGATTTGCAGCCGCCGACAGCAGGGGAAGCACAAACAATGACGAAATGAGGGTCGCGTCTGACGGAAGCGTAGGCTTTGCAAGCAACAGTGCAGGCGGCATTATCGGCGGCATATCCAATGGCGCAGATATTTTCTTCCGGGTGGCGGTAAAGCCAGTGCCCAGCATTTTTCGGGAGCAGAAAACCATTTCAGTTCAGGACGACGGCACCTTTGCAGACAGCGATTTGGTAATCGAAGGCCGCCATGACGTGTGCCTCTGCCCCCGCATTGTTCCCGTAATCGAAGCCATGACAGCCATTACCCTGGTAGACTTACTGCTGCAGAACAGGGCAAGCAGGTCTTAGGGCGGCAGCCCTAGGCGGTGGGGGTGTGGGCGCAACAAGGTGCGCCCCAGGGGGCGGGCTCGCCCCCTCACCAAAATCTATTGCATATTCACAAATCTCTGATAAAATATAACCTTAGAGAGGTTTCTTCTATGAAAAAAGGTATGAACAAATTGTTGGGTGCCTTGCTTGCTTTTGTGGCAATCGGCACAGTTTCAGCCCAGACGCGTAAAGTGGATGTGTGGGATTTTGGTGGCGTGCAGGCTAAGGACGCAGAAAACCACATTTCAGTAGCAGACATCGACAATGCTGAGATTATCGGTGCGGACGGTAAATTTACTGGCGGTGACTTGGTTTTTGGTGACTTGACGCTCAAAACTGACAAAAATGACCGCGCCTACTACAGCGGCAAAAAGAATTATGGCGATCAGGGCTATACTTCATTTGACTTTCAGGACGGTTACCTTGCAAACGGCTTGTATTATGCAAATGGCAAGGGTGGCGAAAAGAAACGCTATATGCTGATTAAAAATGTGCGCTCTGGCGACACGATTACCTTCTACGCCCGCATCAATAACAGCGGTGACGAAAAAATTCACTTTGCAAGCGTAGATGAAAGCGGGGAAAAGACAGGAAAACAGGACGAAGTTGCTCCCCTGGGCGCTGTTTCCAAAAAATACTCCTATGTAGCAAGTGCAGACGGTGCCTACAAGGTCTATGCGGAGGCAAACGTGGGAAAGCCTGTCTATTACCGACTGGTGCGCACTCCTGCTGTTGAAGTAAGGGGCTCTCTGCTTTCTATTCCCGCGGGAAACGCCACGCTGAACTTTGTTGACCAGGACACCAAGCAGACTATTGCGGCAAAGATTTCAGGAAAATCATATACCGCAGGCCTGGCGGCAGGTCACACCTATACTGCGGTGCTTACAGGCATCAAAGGCTATGGCGTAAATGCTGCGTCAAAAATCATCGCCCTAAAAGCAAGTCAGACAGGCTCCTTTATGGCGAACCTGACTATTGCCGAGCAAAAGACCTATAAGATAAGCGGAAAAATAACGGGGCTTGCGGCGGATTACACTGTTGCAGGCATGAAGGTTGTATTCAATCCGCCAAAAGACTCATCCTATCTTCCCTCAGAGGCTGCAGTTTCTGGCTCAAACGGAAATTTTACCTATGCTGGCGAACTGGAACCGGCGGTTTCCTACACGGCTAGTCTGGCAGGTGCAAATGACTACATCATCAAGTCTGGTGCAGAAGCAGAAGGCACTGAGGCATTTACCCAGGACATCACCCTCGCCCTCAAGCCGACCTATGAGGTAAAGGGCACTTTCTTTGGCCTGACAAATCCTCTTCCCACAGAGATTTCCTTTACCAACAGTGAAGACGGTTATGTCTACAAGGGAAGGATTTCCGGCGCGAACTACAGCGTAAAGCTCCGTGACGGCTCCTATGAAGTGGCTGCGGAGACGGAAAAGGCAAAAACACAGAATCATGTTGTTGTTGCCGGAAAGGCTCTTGCAAAAGACATCAAGCTGACGGCAAAAGACAAGACTGTTCAGAAGATTCCCCTCAAAAAAGACATCTACGTGGGCGGCAAAAAGGCTGACTATGCCACCGTGCGTCAGGCAATTGCCGCAGTAGAGGCAATGGCTCCTCAGTCAGAAGCAGACCGCGTAACCATTCACATCGCTCCCGGCGTATACCGCGCCCAACTGATTATCAATGCCCCCTACATCACGCTCAAAAACGATACGCCCGAACAGGAAGTAAAACTCACCTGGTACTACGGCATCGGCTACAAGTATTACAGCGCAGACGACAAGGGCTACTATGACGAAGATCTGGCCTACGACAAATTTGACAAGAAGACGGTTGCCCGCTGGGGAACTGCAACACGCATTATGCCCAGTGCAAAAGGCTTTAAGGCTGAAGGCATTGTTTTTGAAACCTCTTTCAATAAATACGTAACGGATGAAGAAATCGCTGACGGCGTAGAAAGTGACGGTTCCATTCAGTTTGCCCGCAAGTTGAATTCCGATGTTCGCTCAAAGAAAGCAACGGAACGCTCTGCGGCACTGTGTTCAGAAGGAAGCGAAGCCGAATTCTACAACTGCAAGTTTCTGGGTTCACAGGACACGCTCTACACGGGCGTAAACACAAAGCAGTATTTCAGAAATTGCTTTATCGAAGGAAACACTGACTTTATCTTTGGTGACGGTGATGTTGTTTTTGAAAACTGTGAAATTCGTTTTGCAGGCTATACCGACATCAATGTGGCGGGCTATCTGACTGCGGCACGCACCACAACGGAAAAAGGCTATCTTTTCTACAATTGTACGGTAAGCGCAGACAATGCCGTCTTCCAGAATCCCGGTGTGTTTGGGCGCCCTTGGGGACCTGACGCAAGAGTTGCATGGATTAACACGATTCTGGGCACGGAAAACATCATCGACCCCATGGGTTGGACTGACATGAGCGGAAACCTGCCCAAGAATGCCCACTTTGCCGAATACAATTCCCTGTGGAACGGAAAAGCGGTGGCTACAAACGAGCGCAAGGGCGGCGTGCTCAAGACTGCCACTGGTTATGAACCCAAGTTCTATCTGGGCGAATGGAAGCCAACCTACTACGAAAGCGAAAAAACAGACAAACTCAAATTCGCAAAGAAGCCCAGTTTCACCACGGATGACGACATCAATACCCCCTACCCCGGTCACACCATTACCCTGCACTATTCGCTGGGCAAGGCTGACAAAGAGGACATGTCTCTGATTCAGTGGTATCGTGACGACAAGCTGGTTAAGCAGTCAGCAGGCTATGCAGACAAGACCTACTTCCTTACAAAGGATGACTCCGGCCACAGCATCAAGGCAGTCGTCACAATCATCGCCCGCAACGGCAGCAAAGGTGACGAGGCAACGGCTAAACTCGATGCAAAGGTAAAGGAAGGATTTGCCGTTCCATCAAAAGGTGCTGCTGACCGTCCGAGAGCAGTGGGCAAGGTAAACGTATTCCTTGCGGGCGATTCAACGGTAAAAGACTACAGTGCCGCAGGTATGTGGAGCAGCGGAAAGACACGCAATGAAGGCGCATGGGGTGAATTCCTGCAGAACTGGTTCAACGATTCTGTTTCCGTTCAAAACTATGCAAACGGCGGACGCTCAACCCGCAACTTTATCAATGAAGGCAGCCTTGATAAAATTGCAGAAAAAATCGGCAAGGGTGACTACCTCTTCATTCAGTTTGGCCACAACGACTGTTCTAACGGACAGGGCTATCTGGAAGACCGCTACGTGCCGCTGGGAGAACCCAACAAAAAAGGCATCTATCCGGTACATGCAGGCAAAAAGGTAAAGACACCTTCTTCCTACTCCAGCAAATACGGTCCAGAATTCTACTCGTATGACTGCGGCGCTACCTACAAGTGGTACTTAAAGCAGTACATTGATGTGGCAAAAAAAGCAGGCGCTACCCCTGTTCTGGTCACTCCGGTAAGCCGCGTGTATTTTGAAGGCATGAACGGAAAAATCGGTCCTCACCATGACTCAAAGGACACTACTACAAAGACGCAGGTGACCCGCAACAATGCCTATGTGGAAGCCGTGCGTCAGCTTGCAAAAGAAGAAAAGGTCGCCCTGATTGACGGCTTTGAAATCACCAAGAGCCTGTACGAAAAGTCCTATGCCGATACAAAAAAGACAGACGAAGCATTTGCCCTGATGTTCACTGGGGACAAGACCCACAACAACAAGTTGGGCGGCTTTATCATCGCAGGTGAATTTGCAAAGGCAATCAAGGCCACCCTTCCCGCACTCAAAAGCAGCATTGTACACCCGGTTAAGGCAATCGGTGAAAACAGTGACGGTAAACTTATGTTCAGCGTTGGAAGTGACGGAAAAATCACTTGTGACGATGCCTACTGGCAGAAATACGCACAGACTCTGATGGATGGAATGGACAAGAAATAAGCATGGAAAAGATGACCCGCACACATAAGATTTTTATTCTCGCCGCAGCAGGAGTGCTGCTTGCTGCCGCTTGCACACTTTCATTTGTCAGTTACATCAATGAATTCAAGCACCCGGAGCGATTGGCAAGTCCTACAAGCGAACAGCAGGCCTACCTCACGGACTACCTGAATCAAACATATCCTGCAAAAAGGGTAAATATCTTGCGCGGGCTTCCCTATGCTACAGTGGACGCTCAACTGGACATTGCGGCGGAATCCGCCATCCTGATTGACACGGCAAACGGTTGCGTCCTCTACGAAAAAAACGCAGACGAAGCAATTCCGCCGGCTTCAATCACCAAACTCTTTGTCATGTACATTGCCTTTCAGGAAGTGGAGGCTGGCCGCATCTCTCTGGACGATGTGGTTCCGCTTCCCGAAAGCAGCTGGGCAATCAACCTGCCAGCAGATGCCTCCCTCATGTTTCTGGGGCAGGGACAGATTGTTACGCTTCGGGAACTCATGCAGGGGCTTGCTATTGCCAGCGGAAACGATGCCGCAATCGCCGTGGCAACCTACATCAGCGGCAGCGTAAAAGACTTTGTTCTTCGCATGAATGAAGAAGCCCAAAAACTGGGACTCAAATACACACATTTTGAAGAACCCAGCGGCTACAGCGAAAAGAACATCACTACGGCAAGGGAACTGGCAAGTTTTGCCCGCGTCTACATCAACCGCTATCCGCAATCAATTGAAGAATTCCACTCGCTAAAAGAAATTGAGTATCCCAAAAAGGAAAACCTCGCCCCTTGGATGAAAAGCCGAGGCGACAGCATGGCCGTCAAACAGTGGAATACAAATGTTCTCCTGCGCTCTCTGGAAGGCTGTGACGGCTTAAAGACAGGCTTTATCTACGAGAGCGGCTTTAACATCGCCCTTACCGCAAAGAGAAAGGGCGTGCGCTACCTTTCTGTAACCATGCGGGGACCAGGAAAAAATTCTCGGGAAGGAAACAATTACAGGCAGAGAGACGGCACAACGCTTATGGAATGGGCATTTTCTTCTTTTTCAGACTACATTCCTCTGGAACACATAGCGCCAGCCTACACGGTAGCCGTTACTGGTGCAGAAGGCAAATTCGTAAGGCTTGTTCCAGCGTGGACAAACATCATTTCCGTACCCCATATCATCGGAGAAAGTGCCGCCGATGCCGCAAAGCAGGTACATGTGGAAATCACCAAGCCTGACTTTATCTACGGTGGCACCCTGGCTGGCCAGAATTACGGACAGATTGTCTATAAGCTGGAAAACGTCGTACTGGAAACAGTACCCCTTGTAGCCGACCGCAAGCTTGAGCGCGTCGGACTATGGGGAAGATTCTGGGGATTGATTGCATCCCGCTTTTTGCGAACTAAATAAAGAGACGGATAGGAACAATCTCGTAGCCGGCATCCCAGAGTGCGCTGATAAGCAAATCCAATTTTTCGTACAGATAGTCGCTGCGGCTGCCTTTTGAAATGCCGGTGATGACAGGAATTATCGTCATGTCACGGGCATTAGATGCATAGTATGAAATGATTTCCGAAGCAGTCAGATAATCCTCTTTCTTGCGCAGAGCCTGCTCAAAGGTCTGGGTATCAAGACTCCACTTTCCGCAGTCTACATAGCGGTAGCCGCTTGCATTTGCAGCCTTTCGCATTTGTGCCGTTACGCGGTAGAAAGGTGCATGCCAGAACAAGGACAGTTCCTTTCCTGTTGCCGCAAAAAATTCATCTTCATTTCGGGCAAGACCGCGGCGGATAAAGTCATCATCCACTACAAAGCCTTTGCCTGTCAAATCCACATTGGTAAAGAACATAGAAGCACATTCGTAGCCGCTTGCTGCCACCTGCTTTGATTCCGCAGGATAACGGCGTATAAACTCACCATTTATGAAAAATGTTGCCGGCACGTCATATTCCTTGAGCACTGAAAGAATGTGGGTCAGACCATCGGCACTGTCCGTTGCATCAAAGGCAAGCACCACGCGCTTAGGAGCCGCAGTCTTAACCGCTGTGGCAGGAAAGAGAGCCTTGTTTTCCACTTCACCCGTCAGATTACGAATGTACAAGGTATTCTTGTAACGTTGATTTGCCGTTGAGCCCACAAAGACACGATAGCGTCCATTCTGCACTTTTGGTCGGATTGTGTATCCTTCCGAAGTCTGGGGGGATTTTTGCCATACATTGTGCACTGCATCGTAATCATAGAGTGCCGAAAGATGTACAGCATCCTGTGCAAGAATTGTATTGTCGTTTTTCCAACAGACAAGGTTTGCCGCAGAAAGAAAACGGATTCTCGCTTCCTCTTTTGAGCTGTATCTCCATTCACGCACTGCGGAAACTGAGCCCACATACAGCGTTGAATTTCCGCGCCACACATAGGAGACGATTTTTTCTATCGGCAGGCGACCAAGATTCTTCCACTGCGCCACATCATAGGCATACATGGTGTCTCCGCTGGAAAAGGCGATTGTCTTTCCGTCAGGCGAAAGCACAGGCTTACCCGGATTATCAATTACAGAAAGCTGGGTAAGATTCTCCCCCAGACGGTAGACCGTAGTCCTCAAGGCACCGTCACTGTTACCGATGATGTCTACCCACAAAATACAGGAACTGTCTTCCGCCCAGAAAAGCCTGAAATCAACAACCGAACCGCGCACATCAGTAAAGGGTTTGGAATACTCTGGTATAAGATAGGCAAAGCCCTTTGTGGTCAAACGATAGCTGGAAACAAATTTTGTTCCCTGAAGCACAACCATTCTATCCGCCGCACTGTCCACATAGAGACGGTCTGTAAGCGGATCAAAAGCGACAGGAAGTCGCCCGATAACCGTACCGCTTCCCACCATAGGCGCATACATACCCCGCGTATACAATTCATTTGCATTAACACGGTAGACTACATCATGATCCACATACACAAGAGCCTTGTTGTTTGCCCAGCAGACTGCATGTATCTTTCCCGTACCGATTTTTCTGAATTCCTCCGTCATCTGCACCTGCTGAAAGGCAGCCTTTGGGTCACAGAAATAAATCTCACCGTTTTTTTCATAGATGACCGTGGAACTGTCTGGAGCCCAGAGAACCGGCACGCTTTCAAAACTAAAGTCCGCATGCTCATCAAGCAAGGTTTCCGTAAAGGTGGAGGCATTTTTAAGGATAAGTTCACCAGTGGCCACACCTGTCTTCCGTACATAGCACATCCATTTTCCATCGGGGCTCACTGCCTGCGTTCCAAGGCGAATGGACTCGGCGGGAACAGACTCGCTTCTCTGAATCCATGCCAGCGTGCCGTCCGATATTGCATAGCGAGCCGTACCGTAGCGGTTGCGAATCTGCAGGATTGCATTGTTGGAAAGAACTTCCATTTTTTCTGGAAAGCAGGTAAGAATCTTTGAGCCAGATGATTTTGACGCATCTGCAAGAAACGCCGTCCGATAGGAAGGACTTCCCGGAAGCGAATGTTCTACCGTAAAGACAACCTGATTGCTGGAGTTTATGTCTGGATTTTCAAAAGAAATTTCAGCAGAAAGGCTAAAAGCGGCTGTAAGGACAACCGCGGTAAGAGAGATTTTATGCTTCAGACAGCACAAAATGTTCATTTATGCATCTCCGCGCTCAAAACAAGGACGCTTAAATCCTTTTCAAGCTCATTCAGCTGACTTTCCAGTTTGCGAAGCCGCTTTTCGCGGTCATCAGCCTGTTTTTCTTCCAGCCGTGAGAAAACGGAATCAAGCACTTCCTGATTGTCCGTTGCACCGATACGTGACATACCGCACCAAGGACAATAGATGAATTCTCTTTCAATCGTCCGACCACATTCTTTACAAACGCATACTGACTTCATAGTCGCTTCTCCAAACGGTATGTCTATTTTACTTCAGAAGTGTTAAAGGGTCTACCAGTTTACCATTTTTATAGACCGTTAAATGCAGGTGAGGACCGGTAGAATAGCCTGTTGAGCCGACCAAACCGATTCTCGTTCCCTGACTGACACTCTGACCTCTGCGGGCAAGAATCTTTGACATGTGACCGTACAAAGTCTGATACCCGTTTCCATGATTTATAATAACATAGTTTCCAAAAATATTCGACCATCCTGAATACACAAGGGTACCGCTCATGGCAGCATAAATCGGAGTTCCTGTCGGACAGGCCATGTCAATGCCCGTGTGAGAAGACTGAACGCCAGTAAAGGGATCCTTACGCAGTCCAAAGCGTGACGTGAGTCTCCATGAGGCCTTAATCGGATAGGTAAAAAGTTCGCCCATTGCTTTTCGGAGAGCTGTGGCATCCATTTTGGCGCCGGGAACAAAAAGCTCCTGTCCCACTGCAAGCACAAGCGAAGACAAATCATTGGTGTCTGCCAGTTCTTCTACGCTTACATGATATTTTACGGAAATAGAATTCAATGACTCACCTTTTTTTACGGTATGAATCAGTCCGTCCATGGAGGGAACCCGCAGTTTTTGTCCGGCACGAAGGGTACGCACATTGTCTATGTCATTAATGGCAATCAGCGTGGAAATATTTCCCAGACCAAACTTGCGGGCAATGGTGCTGATGGCATCGCCACTCTTTACCGTATAGGTGCTGAATGTTACCGGCTGACCGATGCCAAGGCTGGCGGGAGTAAGAATCTTTCCGTCGTCAGAAAGCACATTGCCGTTTTCATCAAAAGCATCCTCGTTTGACTCCATGGCGAATTTTGACATGGCAGATGTCAGTGCTTCCAGTTCGGAGTCTGTAGTGGCTTCAAAAAGGACGGGGCTTCCATGAGTCTCAAAATAATCCGTAACGCGGAGCATGGTCAGGGGAACGAGAATGCACATGGCGAGCACAGGAACAAAATACTTGTAAAAGACCGGCTTGGAAAGCCAGCGGACATTCAGTGCGCGGGAAAAAGCAAATTGCTGCTTTGCAAGAGCATCGTAAGAGGCATGCGTTTTGTTAAATCGGACATGTTGTGGACGAAAACGCTGTACATGCATTTTGGGCAGACCAGGCAGGTGAAAAGCCTTTTTTTCACGCCGTACATTGGCTGCTCCCACGTAACTGATTATTTCCATATATCTTTTATCGTCAGAAAAAGTATGCTATATTAGATAAAAGATGCAAAAAGACTATGACTGACGACAAAAAAAAACTGATTTTTATTGTGTGCATAGGCCTGGCACTCGGGCTTTTTCTCAAACTCTTTGTTGTGGACATTCTCCATGTTTCTGGCCGCTCCATGCTTCCCGCGATTAAAGACGGTGATACGCTTGTAGTAAACAAACTGGCTTACGGCCTCATCCGCCCCTATGGTGAAAAGTTGCTGCTCCAGTGGGCAAAGCCCCAAGAGGACGATATCGTTATTTTTTTATACAATAATAAAATAGTCGTAAAAAGATGCATCGCTACAGGCGGTCAGACGCTAGCATATTCGGACGATAGCGTGTATACTTTACATGTGGGAGACAAAGACATTCCTCTGACTGAATCACAATGGCAAAACCTGCGGAACATTGAGGCTGTTCCCAGCGGGTATATTCTTGCCGTTGGCGACAACTACGAAGAATCAGTTGATTCCCGCACATACGGTTTTGTTTCCGAACGGAATATTTTGGGAAAAGTTATATGCAGATAAATCACTATCTGAAAACATGGCGCGTCATTTTTCTCTGCAGCTGCATGGGGCTTTTTGCGGCCGTCATTGTCGCAAAATATGCAAAACTTACCTTTGCAAAAGAAGCGCCTGTATTTGCCTCAACGCCCACCGTTGAACGGGGCTCTATTGTTGACCGCAACGGAAAGGCACTGGCTGTTTCCACGAATTTCTATCACTTTGGCGTTACACCTTCCGCCATCAAGGACATCGGGGGCTTTGCCCAGGTTGTCGCACCCGTCCTCAACATGACAGAAAATGACATCGTATCCACCATCACAAACGCCAGCAATTCCCGTTTTGTCTACGTAAAGAAGAAGATTGACCAGAATGTCTATGACGAACTGCACGCGGCATGTCTTGCAAATGGTTTTTCGGGAGCCGTTCGCTTTGACCGTATTCCTGGCCGTGTCTACCCGGAGAACACGCTTGCATCCCAGTTAATCGGCTACATGGGAAACGACGGTAATGGACTGTCTGGCATAGAATATTCCATGCAGTCCACACTCTCCCCCATCGTCACCCCGGAAACTCCTGGCGACTTAAAGGGCAAAAATGTCTACCTGACGATTGACGCAAATTTACAGTTCAAACTGGAAAAAATTGCCCACGAAGCCATTGAAAACACCCAGGCGGAATCCCTCATGCTGATTGCCGCCGAAGCAAGAACCGGAGAGATTCTTTCCTACATCAGCCTGCCAGCGGCAAACCTGAACGAATACAGCAAGGCTCCTCAGGAAGAGCGCATTGACCGCCCCGCTACCCAGAGTTATGAGCCGGGTTCCGTCTTTAAGATTTTTTCCGTGGCAAGTTTTTTTGATGCGGGGCTCATCAATGAAAATGATATTTTTAACTGTGACGGCATCTACAGGCGGCAGACCGGCGCAGGAGAAACCATCGTCATCACCTGCCTGGAGCACCACGGATGGATTTCTGCCCGCGATGCCTTAAAGTATTCCTGTAACGATGCCCTTGCACAAATGAGCGAAAAGATTGAGTCAGAGCAGTTTCTTGCAAAAATCCGTAGCCTGGGCTTTGGCTCACGAACTGGTGTTGAACTTCCCGGCGAAACAACTGGTTCCGTGCGCAAGACAAGTGACCGCCTGTGGTCAGCACGCTCTAAGCCCACAATTGCCATCGGGCAGGAAATCAGCGTAAGCGCCTTGCAGATGGTGCAGGCGGCAACGGCTCTGGCAAATGACGGCGTTCCCGTGCAGCTGACCTTCATTTCCAAAATCACCAATCATGACGGCAGCGAAGTTTTCAGTCACACACCAGTTCTCAAAGATGCCGTCTTCAAAAAACACACGGCAAACTATCTGCTCAGTTGTATGGAAACCGTTGCCCGCAGCGGAACCGGTACACGGGCAAACCTTAGGGATGTGGCAATCGGCGTAAAAACCGGCACGGCACAGATGGCTGACCATGTGCACGGAGGCTACAGCAAGACTGACTTTCTCTCCAACTGTATCGCCATCTTCCCCATTGAAAATCCGGAAATAATCCTCTACATAGTGATTGAAAAGGCAAAGGGCGAAAACTATGCAGGTCGTATTGTAGCACCAGTTATTGGCGAAGCGGCTTCCGTGATTATTGACCACCTGGGCATGAGCCGTGGTGGAGCGGCAAGTCTTTCTCATCCAGGCTTTGTCTCCATTTCCGGCATACAGCCTGTCGTCATTGAAGACGTCATGCCAGACCTAAAGGGAAGACCCAAGCGCGACCTGCTTCCCCTGCTCAGCCGTCCTGACATTCAGGTAAAAATCAATGGAGACGGATGGGTTTCAAGCCAGAATCCTCCGCCCGGCACCCCCATCACGGAGAACATGGAAATTGAATTCTATCTGGAATAACAATATTGCCCTCTTCTGCAAACGATTTCCAGCACTGGCTGAACAATGTGGCATTTCTCCAAGAATGCCTGAACCAAGCGACACTTGCTTTGAAATTCTAACTGCAAAAAACGGCAGCCGTATTGCCAAAGCAGACGGAAAACTCCTGCATTCCAGTTACAATCCTGAGCGGGAAGCAGAGCAGGCAATCCATGCAGCCCGAAAAGAAGCCTGCACAAGCTGCGTCTTTCTTTCCTGTGGACTGGGCTATGCTCCCAATCTCTATGCAAAAACCTTTCCCCAGGACACGCTCATCATCGTGGAGCCAGAAGTCCGCTACTTTCTTTCCGCACTGCGGCACTTTGACTGGACACGTGTTTTTTCCGCTCCCCGCTGTATGCTCATTTTAGGGGCAAGTCCAGAAACCGTCATCACCCTCATAGAAAATGCAGGCGGATTTGCCTCATGCGGCATCATCGCAAACAACAACCAAATGGAACATGCACGGGACTATTTTTCCCAGCTTTCCCAGTCCATAGACCACGCAAAGCAGCAGACAAAAATAAATGAAAATACCCGCAAGCGTTTTTACGGACTCTGGCTACGGAACACCTGCAGGAATCTTCGGCAACTGGCGGTCAGGGCAGGCATCAAGGATTACAAGGACTCCTGCCCCAATGATTTGCCCGCCGTCATCCTTGCTGCAGGTCCTAGTCTTGCAGACTTTCTGCCTCACCTTGCTGAAATAAAAAAACGCGCTCTTATGATTTGTGTGGACACCGCCCTTCACGCCTGCCTTCGCGCCGGTACAGAGCCGGATTTTATCGTCCTTACTGACCCCCAGTACTATGCCGCCCGCCACATAGCAGGTCTTTCTGCACCTCATGCCGTTCTGATTACCGAAACCGCCGCCTACCCTTCCGTATTTCATTTTCCCTGCAAGGAAATCGTGCTCTGCTCATCGCTTTTTCCTCTGAGTGCCACAATGGAAAGGCTACTGGAAGAAAAAGGTGGTCTCGCTTCAGGCGGCTCAGTGTCTACAACAGCATGGGAGTTTGCCCGCTATATCGGTGCGAGAGAAATCTATGTTGCGGGTCTGGATTTGGGCTATCCCGATTTTCAAACCCACATACGTGGCTCAACCTTTGAAGAAAAAATACACACCGTCTCCAACCGCAGCCAATCTGCAGAGACATTAGCTCTGTCCGCCCTTTTTGGCGCAAACATGCTTGTCGCCCGTGACTATCAGGGAAATCCCATCCTAACGGACAACCGCATGCACATGTTCGGCAGTTGGTTTGAAAGCAAGCTAAAAGAATATCCGTCAATACAAACGTTTTCCCTTTCCCCAAAATCCCTTGCCATAAAGGGCATTCAGCCGACATCAGCAGAAAGGCTTCTCGCCCTGCCAGAAAAACACAGTGCCCGCCACCACTTCTTTGCCACAAAGGAAAAGCATCTTTTTACCCCCTGTGAAGAAAAATTTGAGAAAGCCGTTACACTGCTGCTAGAGGATTCCAGGCTGCGTGAAGAATTACAAAAAAATAATATAAAAATTTCACAATCTTTCTAAAGTTTATTTTTCCCCCACCGATAATAAATATGTACACCGGATATCAGCTTAGTGTGATACGACATCCAGACACACTGAACTGCTACAATGTGCCCAACTTTGTAAACAACCGGTTCTCCATGAATTAAAAAAGCCGAAAGTCGTGTAAGGTCTTTCGGCTTTTTTTTACTTTTTTCAACTTCTTTTTCACTGTACAAATCCCCCTTTCTTGCCGATAATAGCATAGAGATGAAATCAATTCCCCTAGCCTCGATAACAGGCGATACGTATTTTACAGACAACGTTTTTCTCGATGAATCTTTTCAGTTGCTGGATAAGTCAGTTCCCTTGACGACTTCCATGAAAAAGGCTATGGCAGACTGGAGTTTTACCAGTATCTACACCGATGGAAACCAAAGAAGTGCCGATACCCCAGCCGCACCCAAAGACAAGCAGGAAGCCGCTGCCGCAGAAGAAAAAAAGGAAATACCACAGAACGTCTCATATGAATCCGTTGATATAAATGATTTGCTCGGACTTCCCCAACAGGAGTCACCTGCAATAAAAGTTCCCAAAGCACCGCCAGTACCAGACCTACCCGACATTGCAAAGGGACCGACGGAAAATGTTGGTGGCGAGGACTCCATTGATGACATGTTTGCTTCGATGGAAGAGTCAAAAGCAGAGGCTTTCGCAGTTGAAGCGACAGCCGAGGAACAGCAGCAGGCTGACAGTCAAAAACTTGACGAGGCACGGAACGCATACAACTCATATCTGGAATATGTTGATGAGGTGTACACCCGCTATGCAACCCATAAGGAACTTGACTACAAGCAAATCAGCGAAAGAATAAAGGAAATGATTCTTTTTATTCGGGATAACCAATCCTATATACTGCGAATCATTCCCTCCGACCGTGAAAAAGAAAAGAATTTCCTTGTCAGCCACAGCCTTCGCTCTACTGTTCTTGCCATCATCATCGGTGAAACACTACAGATGCAGGCCCCCAAACTGATTAGCCTGGGCATTGCCTGTCTCGTACACGAAATCGGACAGATTCGCCTGCCACCGCAACTCTATATGACCGACCGCCTGCTTACCGCACCCGAAAAAGTGCAGATGGCAAAACATCCGATTATTGGCTATAACATTCTCAAAGAGCACAATTTTCCACTCGCCGTTCAACTGGGCGTTCTTGACCACCATGAGCGGGAAAACGGAAACGGCTACCCCCGCCACATCAAGGGAGATAAAATCACCTCTTTTGCAAAGATTATTTCAGTTGCCTGCTCTTTTGAAGCGATTACCGCACCCCGTCTCTTTCGGGAAGAACGCTCCGCATATGAAGCAATGCTGGAAATGCTCAAAAACCACGACGGAGCCTATGACGAAACGGTTATAAAAGCCCTGCTCCGCTCCCTGTCACTTTTTCCCATCGGTGCCTACGTACAACTGGCAAACGGCAAGATTGCTCAGGTTGTAGACGTAACGCCCGGTCAGCCAAAGTGTCCAAAAGTAAAACTGATTGATAAAGAAAAGACCGAGGAAAGTCCTGCAAGTATTTCCACGGACACAGCAGAAAACAAAATTGTCCGGGTATTGAATAAGATTGAAGTGGCAAAAATAAAAGGAACTAATTAAAGAAAGCGCGGACTTTTTCAGCCTCTTCCTTAAACTGCTCGTCAATGACTGGCGGATTTGCCGTAAAGTAGAGAATCTGCTGCATTTCTTCACATGAACGTGCACCCCATACAGAAATGACAGGCTCAAACTGATGCAGGTAGCCCAGCGCAAGGGGAATATTTGTAAGAATACCACCGCACAAAGGACGCATGGCAATAAAGCCTATTTCTTTTTCCGCACATTGCATGGCAAGCTGCTCCACCCTCTCATCGCAGAGCATGTTAAAGGGAAACTGCAAAGTCTCCCAGCCAGACTGAGAACGCAAAAGCCGTTCAGCAATATCAATTGATTCCGTCACCAGCCCAAAATGATTGATGCGTCCTTCGCGACGAAGGTCAATAAGTTCATCCACCAAGCCATCTTCACCGCCTTTTTCAGGAAGCGTGTCATTGCGCTCCACCTGATACAAGTCGATGTAATCCAGTTCCATTGCGTTCAGACTGGCGTATAAATCTGCTTTGAGATCGGAGATAGTGCGGGCGGCGGTTTTTGTAGCGACAAAGACATCTTTTCGGTAGGGCTTGATTGCCTTACCTAAGCGCCGCTCGCTTTCTGGAGAAGAACGGGCAGTATCATAAAAATTGATGCCGCCCTCATAGGCCTGGGCAATCAGGGCATCCACGTCCGCAGCATCGGAAATTTTATCCAGTGCCATGGCACCAAATGCGGTGCGGCTTACGAGAATGCCAGATTTACCCAAAGCGATGTAGTCCAAGACTATTTTTTCTCCACGGGCTTGTAGTTGCGGATTGCCTTATTGATAAAGTCAACAAGGTCGTCCAACTTGACGCGTTCCTGTTCCATGCTGTCGCGGTAGCGTACGGTCACCGTATTGAAGTTGGGGTTGGCAGAACCGTCCTCAGCTTTTTCGGTAATCGTGTCGTAGTCAACCGTAACACAGAAGGGAGTACCAACCTCGTCCTGTCGGCGATAGCGTTTTCCAACAGTACCACTCTGGTCGTAGTCAGTAACAAATTCTTCCTTGAGGGTGTGCTGGATTTCCTTTGCCTTTTCTGCCAGTCCGTCCTTCTTCATCAGGGGAAGCACAGCCACGGTAATCGGAGCCAGTTTGGGATGCAGGTGCAGCACCGTGCGGTAGTCATCCTTGCCGTCCTTTCCCACATTTTCTTCTTCATACGCCTCGCAGAGGAAGGCCAGGAAGTTGCGGTTCAAGCCGGCTGATGTCTCAATGACATAGGGAGTATAGGTCTTGTTTCCGTCATCCTGATCAATGTAAGCCATGTCCTTTCCACTGGTCTTTGTGTGCTGAGACAGGTCAAAGTCAGTGCGGTTATGAATGCCTTCAATTTCCTCAAAACCAATGGGGAAGTTGTACTGAATGTCGTATGCATCCTTTGCGTAGTGAGCCAACTTGTCGTGGTGATGCCAGGCAAGGTTCTTTTCTGCAATACCATATTTCAGGTAGAAAGCCCAGCGATACTTGCGCCAGTTTTCAAAAATGTCGTCATCGGTGCCAGGCTTACAGAAATATTCCATTTCCATCTGTTCAAATTCACAGGTACGGAAGATAAAGTTCTTGAAGATGATTTCATTGCGGAATGACTTACCAACCTGAGCTACGCCAAAAGGAATCTTCATGCGGTTTGACTGCACGATGTTTTTAAAGTCGGTAAAGATACCCTGACAGGTTTCAGGACGAAGGTAAATCAGATGGCTCTCATCAGCAATGGGTCCCTGATAGGTCTTGAACATCAGGTTGAACTCACGGACAGCCGTATATTTGCGTTCTTTTGAACCACAAGTCGGACAGTTGATGTTTGCGTCAATAAAAGCCTTCATTTCTTCATGGCTCATGGTATCAACGGGCTTTCCTGGGTTCTTGTCAGGATGATTTGAAACAAATTCCTCAATCAACTGGTCAGCACGGAAGCGTGCCTTACACTCAGTACAGTCAATCATGGGATCTGAGAAGTGGGCAACGTGTCCAGATGCTTCCCATGTCTTGTGATGCTGAAAGATTGCACTGTCAAGACCAACCACATCGTCCCGCAACTGGGTCATATAATGCCACCATGCATTCTGAATATTGCGCTTGAAGTCCACGCCCAAAGGACCGTAATCCCATGCGCCGGCCTGCCCCCCGTAAATCTCACTCGCCTGATACACAAAACCACGCCTCTTGCAAAGACTGATGATTTTGTCCAACGTACATTTGTGTTCGTCGTTTGCCATTTTTATAAAACTCCTTTCCCCTACTGGATTGCAAGGGATACTTTGTGACAGTGTAACAGAAAATCGCCGTTATGAACAGACTTTAGGCATCTTCACTTCCCTTGTGAAAGCAAGCGTTTTTCCACTGCGTCAATAACGCTGTCGGGAGTGCTTGCGCCTGCGGTAATGCCGACGGTTTCCAATTGGTAGAATTCCGGAGGAATTTCGTCCGCTGTTTCAATTAAAGCGGCAGAGGAACATAATTTCTGTGCCCTTGTAAAGAGACGGTTCGTATTGGAACTGTTCTTCCCGCCAATAACAATAACGCCATCCACCTGCGCGCACAAACGCACCAAGGCATCCTGTCTTTCATGGGTAGCAGGACAAATCGTACTGAAAATCTCAATGCCGGGAATTTTTTCCTGCATGACGGAGCAGATGCTTTCCCACTCTTTTATGCTAAAAGTGGTCTGACTCAGCAGGACAAACTTTCTTTCACTGCCATCAGCACAGACAGGCTTAGCCTCCGCAAACAAGGCTCTCGCCTCATCCGCAGTACGAATCAAGAGGAATTCACCTGTTTTTCCCGCAGCCTTGGCCGCCTCTTCCGCATAGCCCTGAATTCCAACCACTTCGCCATGATTCTTGTCACCGGCAAAGACAATCGTATACCCTTTTTCTGCAAAGGCGGCGGCACGTTTTTGGCTCTGAGTCACCAGCGGGCAGGTGGCATTGATTACGGACTTGCATTTTGAACGCAGTTCCGCTTCAATGCTTGGCTGTACCCCATGCGCGCGGATAAGCACCGTGTCCTGACCTTTCAGCGAATCAAATGCAGAAGGCACCAGTATGCGGAGGCCTCGGCGGGCAAGTTCATTCAGTGCAACAGGATTATGAATCAGAGGTCCCAGAGTGTAGACCCTTCCGTCTGTATTTTGCTCCAAAGCCTCTTCCGCTGCCTTTACTGCCCTGCGTACCCCGCCGCAAAATCCCAAAACATCAGCACGAATTACTTTCATATCTTCCCCAGTTATAAAAAAATTCCCGCGTAACTACGCGGGAATCATAGACCATTCAGCATGAGTCAGCCATGACAGCACGGCTCAAAATTTATGCCTCAAACTGAACGACATTATTTGCCTTAGAAGTGGTCAAACCCTTGTTTACAAAATTGCGGCGGGCACATGCGATAAATGCACCTGCAATGAAGATTGAAGAGTACGCACCGCTAATCAAACCCACAATCAAAGCCTGAGCAAAGTCGTGGATAGTACCTGTCGTGAATACAAAGAGGGACACAACCGCAAAGAGGGTAGTCAGCGTTGTAATGATTGAGCGGCTCAAAGTCTCCGTCAGGGCAATGTTCAGGATATCAACAAATTTGTTGGACTCCACAATCGCCATATTGTAGCGGACGCGGTCAAGAATAACAACGGTCGCATTGATTGAGTAACCGATAATCGTCAGTATTGCCGCCAGAGTTGTAGTGGAGAATTCCATCTGCGTCCAAGTGATAAAGGTAATCATAATCAGAGCGTCATGGATGATAGCAATAACCGCAGCCAGAGCAAAGTCCCAGTGGAAGCGGATTGTTGAGTAGAGCCAAATCAGCACCAGCGTTGCCAGTACCAAAATGACTGAATCACGAATCAGGCTCTTGCTGAACTGAGAACCGATAAAGTCTGACTTAACGATAGAAACCTTGTCTTCGCCAAAGGCGGCAGACAGAGCCTTGTTCGTCTTTTCCTGAATTGACTTCTGGGTGTCTCCTTCTGCAATGCCCAAACGAATCTGATAGCTTGCATCTTTTCCAGCACCCAGTGTCTTTACGTCAGCACCTTCGATGTCCTTGAGGGCAGCGCGTACATCATCTGCATTCACGTTTACGCTTTCATCAGCAGCATGAATGAGCAGAGGACTGGACCCCAGTGTTGTTGAAACAGCAGAGTTTACAAAAAGACCGTCAGAGGTCAGCACCTTTCCGTCAAGCACCTTTGTTACAATGCCTTCAACTTCGCTGATTTTCTCTGCCAGTTCGGCAACGGTCTTGTTTTCTGCATAGGGCAGCGTGACCGTACGGTTTTCTGCGCCAACGCCAGAGATAACCAAATCCAGTCCAGAACTTGCAGGGTCAACCTTAATCGTTGCGCTGCCATTGTATGTCAGTTCCAAAACGGTGGGGTCAATACGGAATTCCTCAATCATACCAGGCTTAAAGTCCAGACCAAAGTTGATTCCGCGGGTTGCGACAGAAATAATGCCGCTGATAATCAGCACAGCACTCAAAATGACTGCGCCGACAAAGCATTTACTAAAATGAATTACCTTTTTCATTATTTAATCCTCCAGCTGATGCTCATGTTCTTTTTACCGATAACGTCGGTCTGGAAGTCGAACATCAAGCGAGATACAACCAGTGCGGTAAATACAGAGGAAACAACACCGATTGCAAGGCTGACTGCAAAGCCCTGAATTGAGCCGGTTCCCAACTGTGACAGGAAGATAGCCGCAATAAAGGTTGTGATGTTGGAGTCCATGATTGCCCAGAAAGCATTGTCGAAGCCAGCGGAGATTGCTGCGGCACGACTCTTTCCACTGCGCAATTCTTCCTTGATGCGTTCAAAGATAATAACGTTGGCATCAACAGACATACCAACGGTCAAAATCATACCTGCGATAGAAGAAAGGGTCAGAGTTAAGTTAAATGCGCTCAAAATTGCAAACATGATGTACATATTCAAAACCTGGGCAACAATTGCGTTAAAGCCTGCGCCCAAGTAGTAAATCAGCATGAAGGCCAGAACTGCAATCAAACCGACAATCAAGGCCTTTACGCCCTGACGGATAGCCTGGTCACCCAGTGACGCTCCGATAACCTGCTGGCTTTCTACTTCCAGAGGAACGGCCAGCCATGCAGTCTGCAAAACTTTCTGCAGGTTCTGTGCTTCCTCTACGCTAAAGCCACTGATTGCAACCTGTCCGCCAGCAATTTTTTCATTGATGCGGGCATATGACTTAATCTTGTTGTCGCTGACGATTGCAAGGTTTTCACCCACATGTGCGCCAGTAAAGTTTGCAAAGATTTCCGCACCGGAAAGTTCTTCGCCATTGCGGTCAGCAGAAAGCACAAAGGTAACCTGCGGGCGGTTTGTAATGTTGTCTGCAGAAACCTGGGCCGACTTGATGTATTTACCGTCAAGAGCAATTTCTTTCTTTACGACAAGGTAACCGATTCTTTCATCAAGACCGTAGTCATCTTTTGTGTAGAGACCAATAACTTCACAGTCAGAAGGAATGATTGAGGGGTCAATCAGATTACCGTCTGCATTGAACGTGTTTGCGGCATGAGCCACATAGTACTGATTGAATTTTTCAGTTGCATCATTATCCACGAGGCGGAAGTTCAGAATGCCTTTACCCATGATCAGGGTATTTACGCTTTCACCGTCTGCGGCACCAGGAATTTCAATATAAATGCGGTCTTCACCCTGCTGACGGATAACCGGAGAAGAAAGACCGAACTTATCAATGCGGCTGGTCAATGTTTCGATTGCCTGTGCCATTGCTTCCTTTTTGAATGCCGCCGGGTCTGCAATTGCCGCATTTGAATCTGACTGAGCCGCCAGCGCAGCATCCAAATCCGCATGAACGATGATGTTCATACCGCCGCTCAAGTCCAAGCCCAGTTTTACTGAGTTGGTGTAGCGGTTCTTTGCCTTCAAAATAGATTCGCGGTATTTTGCCTCGATAACGTCAACAAGTTCTTTTTCGTTGCTGAATGCACCGAGAACCGTAGCCACGGTCATCGGCTCAGAAACTTTCTTGTTGTCTGCCTTGTAATTTTTCTTAGCCGCTTTTACCAGGTAGTCGTAAGACGCATCCAGAAGCGTATCAGGATTTTCATTGGCAATTTTTTTAATTGCATTCACGTCTTCACCGGCCTTTACCGTTGAATAGTCCTTGATTTTTTCCAATGAACCCAAAGCCAAGGTCTGCTCATCTTTGGGAGTACGCACATACCAGCTGATTGACGGCCACAGGAACCAGAAACAAACAGCAAGCACTGCCAGAATGATAACAAAACGAGTTCGTTTATTCATTTTTAGCCTCTTCTGATGCCACTTCTGCCGCTTTTTCTTCGGCTACAGGAGCATCGGTATTTTCTACGGAAACCTTTTCAGCATCTTCAGCCTTCTTTTCCGCCTGCTTTGCTTTTTCTGATTTCTTTGCTGACGGCTTTGATTCTACCGGCTTATCAATAACAACAGAAGCGATTGCAGAACGATTGAATTCGACTTTTGTGCTGTCATCTACTTTGACGATAACGGTTTTCTCTTTCGTCTGATGAACAACGCCGTGAATACCGCCGATGGTGATAACCTTGTCGCCCTTTTTGAGCGCGTTAATCATCTTTTCGGTTTCCTTCTGCTTTTTGTTCTGAGGACGAATGATGAATAAATAGAAGATTCCGATGATGAGCACAAAGGGTAGCACGGTCATCAGAATGTTACCCTGCTGAGGAGCACCTGCAGCAGTCTGGAGAAATGGGACAAAAGACATTTTGTATCCTTCCTTTCTAATTAGTGAAATTTAAAGCACTATAAGAATAGCATTTTACAGATACAACCGTCAAGACATCATCTGGCAAGAAGCGTGTCTAAATCACGATTAAGGTCAAGAAGATTTTCGTCACCAGGAGAAAGGGCTACAACCTGCTTCAGATAATACTGGGCTTTGCGATATTCACGTTTAGTATAGTAGACCTGATACAGACGCAGCAGGGCATCTTTGTTGCGGGGGTTGGACGTAAGGCTTGAGCGCAAGTCGCCGAGAACCGCATCCTCCGAAGAGGCCAGAAAACTGCGTTCGTAAAACAGGAAACTCTTCATGCGGGCATTTGCCGAAGACAGTTGCTGGGCAATAATCCGTGACGCTTCCTGATTTCTTCCCGTTGAAACCAGCACATGAATATAGGACTGCAAGACCGCTTCATCAGAGGCATTTTCGCTGTATAGTCGGGAAGCCAAATCCCATGCCTCATCCTTGTGGTTTGACATGAGACAGATGGAAATGTGGGTGTAGACGGCATCGGCTGGCGCGGCGGGCAAAGACATGAGCGTAGAACTTGCCTTGTATGCACCGGTATAATTATGAGCCTGCTGCATCTCAACCACCTGAATCTGCAAAGCGGAGACATTTTTGGGGTCTTTTGAAAGAATCTGCTGGGCAAGTTCGCTGGCCGTTTTTCCGCCCACCTTTGCCCCTGTCTGAGAAGAAAGTTCAGCCGCCGCAAGCACAATTTCTGTATCGTCGGGATAAAGTTTGAGCGCCTGTTCTATTGTAGAAAGGGAAGCGGCGTTGTTGCGGTTCCAGTCCTTCTGTACTTTTGCGCGAAGCACCAGATAGTCTCTGGAAACCGTATCGCTTCTGGCATACACGTCCAGCAGGGAGGCAGCCTTGATATAGTCACCTTTTTTTACGAGGATTTTTGCGCGGAACAATATATAGTAGGTATTATCATTTTCCTGCTGGAGGACTCTGGCAACGTATTGTTCCGCGGCATCCATATCACCCGCCGTATAGGCAGCCTCTGCAGCAAGTTTTAAAAGTTCGCGATTGTTTCCGTAGCCCTGCAGAAGCGTTTTTGCATCTGATTCCGCCCCCTTTGCGTCTCCCGTAAGCAGTTTAGCCTGAGCCAGCGCATACGAAGCCTCAAAGCAGTCGGGCGAGGCTGCATGTGCCGCAGAAAAAGCACGAACGGCGGCGGCATAATCCCCTGACCTTCTGTTCAGCACACCCAAAAGATACTGGGCAAGCACAGAATCGCTCCTGTCCTTGAGGGCGGACTGCAAGTCAGCCTTTGACTGACCGTAATAATCATTACGGATTTCAGACGTAATGAGCACCAGAGAGGGAAGGACTTTTGTAAGGAAGTCGCTTTTTCCCGTGCTGGAATCATACACGCCCTGCCGCGCCGTTTCTATGGCTCCAAGATAGGGATTTGACTCAGTGAATTCGGGAATTGTGGCGGGAATAGATTCCGATTGCCATACAATCTGCAGAACCTGAACGGCAACAGAAAGCAGGACTTTTTCTGGCTCGGTAATCGTATCCGATGATTTTTTCAGCTGATTGATAGCCGTCTTCAGCGTGTCGGGAGAACCAATCTCCACATTGGCAAGGACCTGCTCGGGAATGGCGGCAAAGTAGGAACGATTTTTACGCTCCGGAACTGCAATGGAAACTGCCTCAGAGGGGTCGGCCTCATAGACTGCCTCCGTATGACCGCCCGCCACCACGGCTTTTGTAGAGCCACATGAAAAAGATACTGCTGCTGAAAGGGCTATCAAAGCACCGTAGCAAAGCCTCTTCATTCTCCGGTCACCTCATCGTCAGAAAAATCCGCTTCCGGCTCATAGGGAAAGGGAATGACAGGATTCTGCTGATACAGAAAGAGCCCCACCAAAAGCAGGCCAGCAATTATCAGAAAAATCGGCCACCAGCGGGTCACAAACTCCCTAAAAGACATGGTGATAATATCCAGAGAAAAGAGCAGAAAGAAAGCACCCAGCAGAATCAAAATCAAACCGGGCACAATATAGGCGGAAAGCAGGCGATGATGGCGAAAAAGGCAGGTAAGGATAAGGCAGATGCCGCACAAAATCACGCCACTGGGCCACAACCTGTCCCAGCCCACAGGAAGAAAGCCCGACGAAACAAAAAGGAAGAGCGTTGCCGCCAGACAGAGATAGAGTCCGAAGAAGAAAAGCGGGGCATGGTGATATTTGATGAGTGCAAAATAAAAGCTCAGTGCGCCAAAAATGATGAGGCAGATGTTGACAAAAGGAAGGACATCTCCCACTCCGGCAAAAGGATGCACCAAAAGGAAGAGCCCTGCAAAAATGCAGATAAAGCCGATGGCAAGCAGAATGTTCAAAATAGGAACGGTAATCTTTCTCATGCGCTTCCTCTGTGTGAAATTCGACACTGCTAGCAGTGTACCAATATAATAGAATACCGCAGAAACGCGTAAAAGTCTATTGAAAAATGATAACTGCCTTGCAAAATGGCAAGCAGTAAAATATAATTCCCCACTAAAAAAGGTTTCCAACCTTCTGTTATA
>CAKZZO010000056.1 GCA_937885175.1 uncultured Treponema sp.
AAGCTTCCGCAGGCGGAACTTCAGGCGGTAGTCTGTTTTTGTTGGGACTCATTCGTCTGTGCCCTTTTTGTCTTGCTTGTGAATGGATTATAATGCGTTTGCCCTGCACAAGGCAACAGAATAGGATTTGCCTTCTGGTCGGGCACGTCGTGTGCCCTTCCGACAGGCCGGCTGCGCAGTCTGACGGCGGCGTCCTGCCGCCTTTTCCTCGCACTTGCTCGGCGACTGCTCCGCTTCAAATCCTATTGCCCAAAGACTTGGCTTGTGTAAAAAAAATCCCGAAAGAGTAAACCTTCGGGATTTTTTTATTTATAGGGGCAATAGGATTTGCCTTCTGGTCGGGCACGTCGTGTGCCCTTCCGACAGGCCGGCTGCGCAGTCTGACGGCGGCGTCCTGCCGCCTTTTCCTCGCGCTTGCTCGGCGACTGCTGCGCTTCAAATCCTATTGCCCAGAGATTTGGCTTGTGTAAAAAAAATCCCGAAAGAGTAAACCTTCGGGATTTTTTTTATTTATAGGGGCAATAGGATTTGAACCTATGACATACGGAATATGAGTCCGGTGTTCTACCAGCTGGACTATGCCCCCAAGTGATGATGGAATAGTAGCAAATTGTGGGAATGATGTCAATACGAGTATTGTTTAAAAGTGTGATTTTCTTTATACTGCGGGTATGTTTCCGAGAATTTTTTTGAACGCAAAGGAAGAAGTTGAGTTGCAGCAGGGCTTTCCCTGGGTCTTTGACAATGAGATTGGTGGGGTAAAATACGAGGCAAAGGACGGGAGCGGGGTCAGGCAGGCTTCGCTGGCGGACTGTGATGTAGATGACGGCAGCGTGGTGGAAGTTTTTGCAAGGGGCGGTGCTTTTTTAGGAACGGGTGTCATCAATCGGACTTCCAGGATTACGGTGCGCCTGATTGGTCGTGACTATGCCGACAAAATCATGGCGGATAGGGAAGGTTATTACCTCAAAAAAATTCAGGATGCCTATGATTTGCGCAAACTGCATTTTTCCATGCATGATTCCTACCGTCTTGTGTACGGAGAGGCTGACTTTATTCCCGGGCTGATTGTTGAGCGTTACTGTGACGTAAAGAAGAATGTCTATCTGGTGGTGCAGTTTCTCTCGCTTTCCTGTGAGGTCTTTAGAAATGAGATTCTCTCTGCGCTCCGCAAGGTGATTAAGCCCTATGGCATCTATGAGCGCAGTGATGCTTCCGTGCGCGAAAAGGAAGGCTTGCGGGAAGCGTCCTGCTGGCTGGGCGAAGTGCGGGACCAAGTGATTACGATTCGGGAAAACGATGTGCTTTTGGAAGTGGACATTGCCCACGGACAGAAGACGGGCTATTTCCTTGACCAGAAACTAAACCGCCGTCGGGTTGCTGAACTTTGTAAGGGAAAGCGGGTGCTGGATACCTTTACCCATACGGGAGCCTTTGGACTGAATGCCGTGCTTGGCGGTGCAAAGGAAGTGGTGAGCATTGACGTGTCTCAGGAAGCGGTGGACATGGTGAACCGCAACATTGCCCTGAACAAAGCGGAGCACAGAATGAAGGCACTTTGTGCCGATGTCTTTGACGTGCTGAAGGAATACGAAAAATCCGGTGAGAAATTTGACCTGATTATCCTTGACCCGCCCGCCTTTACCAAAAGCGCCCGCAACATTGAAAAAGCATACGGCGGCTACAAGGAAATCAACCTGCGTGCCATGCGGCTTTTGAATCCCAATGGCATTCTTGTTACCTGTTCCTGCTCATATTTTTTTGACGCAGAGCATTTTTATGGCATGGTGATGAATGCCGCTGCAGACAGCAAAAAGCGTGTGCAGATTCTGGAAAAGCGGGGGGCTTCCCCTGACCATCCCGTGCTGCTGGGCTATCCCAAGAGCGAATACCTAAAGTGTGCGGTGTGCAGGGTGATATAGGCAAAATTGCTTATGAGACTAGCAAAGCGGGGGTAACTATGCAATGCCATATGATACACAATGCAATCTTTCTTCTCGGTCCTACGGCGGTGGGAAAGACGGCTATTGGCGTGCGGCTGGCTCTTGCCCTTGACGGGGAAATTATCAGCGGAGACAGCCGTCAGGTCTATCGGGGACTGGATATTGGAAGCGGTAAAGATTTGGCGGATTACGACCTGCCCCCTGCCTTGGTGGAAAAAATTAAGCCCGAAGCGGCAAAACATACTGGCGAAAGCTATCATGTGCCCTATCATCTGATTGATGTGGCGGATTTGGGGTCTGAGTACAATCTCTTTGACTATCAGGAGGCTTTTTATCTGGCCTTTGCGGATATTCTGGCGCGGGGCAAGGTGCCGGTCATTGTGGGTGGAACGGGCATGTATGTGGACTGCATCATTCGCAACTATGATTTGGTTCCTACACCGGATAATCCTGCCCTGAGGGCTGAACTGGAAGCCCTTTCCTACGATGAACTGAAAGCCATGCTGATTGCGGAAAAAGCGAATCTGCACAATACCACTGATTTTGCCGACAAGGACAGAATCATGCATGCCATTGAAATTGAGCGGTATTTAAAGAGTCCTGCATGTGCCGCCTACCGTGCAGGACGACCGCCTCGCCCTGAGGTGAGGCCGCTTGTTCTGGGAACGACCTTGCCCCGACCATTGGTGCGGGAACGCATTGCAAGGCGGCTTCGTGAACGCTTGGAAAATGGTCTGATTGAGGAAGTGGAGGGCTTGCACAAAAATGGCGCCTCGTGGACGCGGCTGGAGCAGTTGGGACTGGAGTATCGTTTTGTTTCGGAGTATCTGGAGGGGAAGATTTCTACAAAAGAAGAACTCTTTGAAAGACTGAATCTTGCCATCGGTCAGTTTGCCAAGCGGCAGGAAACCTGGTTCCGCGGCATGGAAAAGAAAGGCGTGCAGATTCACTGGCTTCCCCAGGTGGATGACGTGGAGGAACGTTTTGCCGCGGCACTGAGAGAGATAGAGTCGCAAACTTTGCAGTAGGGGCGTTACGGGGGCTCCCGTAGAAGGGGTAGTGTAAGACCGCTTGTCTGCCAGGGGCAGGCGGGCGGGCTGAAACGAGGGGAAGGCTTTCCCCCTTAAAAAATAAAAAACCTCCGCAAGTGAAATTACGGAGGCTGTAAGAGACAGTCTGTATTTTTTCGTTATGCGTTGACAGCGAGTTTTTCTACTGCTTCAACTTTGGTGAGGTAACCGGTGCGAACGCATGACTCGAACAATGCCTTGCTGATGTAGTCTGTCGTCACGTCTTCGTAGCCGTCTTTGTCGCGTACGATGCGGACAACGTAGCCATCATCCATTTCCCGAACAACGGTCATGTAATCGGTCGATTTACCAATGCTTTTCAGTGTGTAAGTTCCCATTTTTAATCTCCCACCAAACAATGTTTGGTTAACATAAAGCTCATGATAATTGCCGGCAAATACTTTTACCGCCATACATATTTATTTTCGGCTATTGCAAAAAGACCTTTAGTTTTTTTTTACATTATTTTATAATAGAGGAGCGATGCTATTTACCGATGCACATATGCATCTTGTTCAGTGCGGAGCGCTTCCCCGCGTTGCAGAAGATGTGAGCGGCTATTATGCCTGTACCTGCGCCCATGACCGCGATGAATTTGTCCGACAAAAAGAAATGATTCTCTCCTGTAGTGATGAGCGTCTCCATTTTATTTCCGCTTTTGGCATTCATCCCCAGAATCCGCTGGAGGAGAACCTTTCCTTTTTGGAAGGCTTGATACGTGCAGGGGAAATACAGGCCATTGGCGAGGCGGGCTTTGACTTGTTTACGCCGGACTTTGCCGCGGAGATTGCTGCTCAGGAGACTGTATGGAGCGCACAGGTGGAATTTGCTGCTCGGTATGGGATTCCTCTGGTGGTGCATTGCAGGAAAGCTCAGGAAAGACTTTTTAGAGACGCAAGGAAGTTGAAGTTGATTCCTTCAGTGATTTTTCATTCCTTTGCAGGAAGCCCCCAGGACGGACGTTCTCTCCTGAAGCGGGGGATTCAGGCTTTTTTCAGTTTTGGGAAGCCGCTTTTGAACGGGAAGAAATCGGCGATTGCCTGTATGCGTGAACTTCCCCTGGAGCGGATTTTGCTGGAGACTGACGCACCCTTTCAGACACTCAAAAATGAAGCGGCTACGAATCCGACTGAAATTGTGAGGGTCTACCAGACGGCTCAGGCTTTGCGTGGCTGTCCGCTTGAAGCCATTGAGGAGCAGGTGTCAAAAAATTTTTTTGAGGCCTACGGGCTGTAGACGGCTGTTTGCCAGCAGGCTGTCGTCAATGGGCTGTTTGCCAGCAGGCTGTCATGCTTTTTTCTTATTTTTTTGCCAGTGATTCGTAAAAATCTTTTCCCTTGTCTGTGGTGATGACGAATGCAGGGAGGTTTTTTACGGTGACAAGGCGCACAGCTTCCATGCCCAAATCTTCGTAGTCAAGCACTTTTTCTGCGGTAATGAATTCTGAGGCAATGAGGGCGGCCACCCCGCCGGGAGTGCCCAGATAGAAGGCACCGTATTTGCCGCAGGCTTCCGTCCATTTTTTGGAGCGGTTGCCTTTTGCCAGCGTGACTAAGGCGGCACCCCGTGACATCAGGGAATCGGCGTATACGTCCATTCTGCCTGCGGTGGTGGGACCGAAACTTCCGATGACGGCTCCTTCTGGCGTTCGGGCAGGGCCTGCGTAGCAGATGGGGTAGCGGGTGCAGTAGTCGGGAAGGGGCTTTCCTGAGTCCAGCAGTTTTTGCCAGCGGGCATGGGCGGCGTCACGGGCAACCAGAATGTCGCCGTTTAGGATGATGCGGTCGCCAGGTTCTGCGCCTTGGAGGGAAGAAAGCAGCTTTTGTATGCCGCCTTGGGTGCTGATGACGCGGGCGGTGCTTTTTGCTTCTGCATATGCGGTGGCTTTTTCAAAGCCGGGAAGCGCAGCGGGATTTTCGCATGTTTTTTCCAGATAAAATCCGTCTTTGGTAAGAACTGCCTTTAGGTTGCGGTGGGCGGAGCAGGAGACACCCGCGCTCAGGGGACAGCTGGCTCCATGTCGGCTCAGGCGGATGACGATGGCTTCTACGGCGTACTGGCTGCCGCCGAATTGTGCGCCATAGCCAGTGGCTGCGGCGATTTTTCTTACTTTGTCTTCCAGTTCCCTGTCGCGGAAACCATAGGGGTTGGGTTTGTAGGTCATGCCGTCATATGCGCCGCAGGTTGCCAGTTTGAGGGTCAAGAGATTCTGTTCCGGACTCAATCCGCCTGCGACAAGGGCGATGGTGTAGGGAGGACAGGCGGAGCTGCCGAATTTCTGTACCTGCTCGGTGATGAAACTTTCAAAGGCGGCTGGATTGAGGCTTGCCTTGGTGCCCTGTATGAAGGCGGTTTTGTTTGAGGAGCCGCCGCCTTTTGCGCAGAAAATGAACGCAAGGGAGTTTTTGGGGCTGTCCGCGATGAAAGTGGGGATGGGGGCAAGGGCTGCCCTGTCATCAAAGAGACTGACTTGTGCAGGCATGTTGTTCTTTGGGTCGTATTCTTCGTAAAAAGATGCGGGGCAACTGGTGGAAAAACGCAATGTTCGCTCATCGTAGAGTTCTTTTGCGCCTTCGCTCAATGCGTCGTATGCATCGCCAGAGGTGAGTGCGCTTCCTTTTTTCCAGCCAAAGATGTTTGCAATGCCCGTGTCCTGACAGAGGGGGAACTTTCCTTTGCTTGCAACCAGGGCATTTTTGAGCATGCAGGCACACACGTAGCGGTCGTTGTCGCTTGCCTCAGGAGAAAGGGCTGCGTTGATAAGGTGCTCCAAGTGCCTGCGGGGAAAAGTGAAGGAGAGCCGTGCAAATGCCTCATAGGCAATTTTCTTGAGTGAGTCTGGAGAAAAAATGACTGCATTTTGGTCAGCAGAAAGGGGGACGGTCAAAACAGACTGGGCAAGGTCATGGGAAAAGGGAAAAAAATCAAATTGGTCGGAAAACTGTTTCATGGAAGGTAGTATACAGTGTGAATCCGATAAACTCAACTGGCAGCGGATTCAAACCAGTTTTCCACCTGTAGGTCGCTTACTTCCTGTATGGCGGCAAAATGCTTTACGTTGCGCGTGGCGAGAACCATGCGGTTTGCAAGGGCGATGGAGGCAATCATGCTGTCTGATTTTTGCGTTGGTTTACCCATTCGTTCTAGTTTTTCCCGTAATTCTGCATGAATTTCTGCCGCCTTTTTGGTGTACGTTCGTACAGGAAACATGTCTTCGACTTCATCTTTTAAGAATTTCCAAAAGCATGTTTTTCGAATTCCATCAGGCATGCAGCGGACTCCAAAATGACATGGCTATTGCGTCAAGTTTAAAATGGCTATTTTTAAGAAAAAAAGAAAGCGTGCCTCTTAGTGCCTGCGGGCGATTGTTCAAAATGAGTCGTTACGGTATAGTGTTTATATGAATACAAAAAAACTGTCTGTGCTTTCTGCTGCCTGTGTGGCGGGGGCGGCACTCTTTTCCCTTACGGTGATTTCCTTGCATGGCGACATTTCGATGCTGGCCTTTCCTTTTTCTCTTGCATTTACGACCGTGACTGCCTTTTTTGGCGTGCAGAAACTTTTTCGTGCTGGCGAAAGGCGTTTTCTTCCGGTTTTTCGAGAATTACTGCAATACCTTCCCTATGTGCTTTTAATTGCCTTTGTCCTTCGCCGGGCAGGTCAGTTTGGCACTTCTACCGTGCTGGATGTTTTTTCAGTACTGCTTTGGGTCATTGCTTCTGCATTGACGCTAATCATTTCTTATTATCTGCATCCTAAGCGGGTGGAAAAGTATGTTGACGGTTACAAGGCACCTGAAAAGAAAAAACGGACTGGCTTGCAGCTGATTGTTTCTGAGACGGTGAGCTGGATTGATGCTTTGGTGCAGGCGGTCTTTATGGTGCTCCTCCTGAATATTTTTATCGTGCAGCTGTATGAGATTCCCTCTGAATCCATGGTGCCGGAATTCCTGATAAAAGACAGGGTAGTGGTCTTTAAGACTTTGAGCGGCCCGAAATTTCCCCTTTCAAAAATCGGACTTCCCTATCTCAAGTCCTATAAGCGCGGTGACATTGTGGTGTTCAGAAATCCTCATTATGAAGACGACCGCAAGAGTGAGGTAAAGACTTTTGTAAGCCAGTTGGTATACATGATTACGCTTACCAAAGTAAACCTGAACATGGATGAAAATGGAAATCCTAAGGCTGACCCTCTGGTAAAGCGTCTGACGGGACTTCCTGGCGAGCAGTTGATGATGCAGGACGGCGTTTTGTATCACCGCACCAAGGCAAGCGATGAATTTACGGCAGTTACTGCGGACGCAAAATGGGCGGCATGGAATCTGAATGCCACAAAGCCTTCGCTTAAAGGCGACATTCAGCAATTCCCGCTTGCTCAGGAAGATTATGAGGCCATGCTGGACTGTGAGGAAAAGCGAAACGCCTTGGACATTACTTCCGCTTCCCTTGAATGTCGTTCCCTTGCAGACCGCTTCCGAGTGCTGGCAAGCCAAAAGGCCTTTGGTGGCGTGGAAAAGACAGGAAAGGTGAATATAAGTCAGAATGATTTGGCGGTGCTAAAACTGGTAAAGACTCCCATGGGAGGTTACTACGACTATGGCTTACTTTCAGATTCTGTTTCTACCGGCTTGACTTTCAGGCTTTTGCAGGCAAGTGACGGTGCAGACTGGTTTGCTCACTTTATGACAGACTGGACAGAGCAAAAAATAGACTTTGCCGGTGATTTGTATTCTGAGGCAAATTATAAACTGAATCTGATGATAAAGCTGACTTTTGGACGGCTTGTGGTACGCAATCTTGAACTGCTTTCAAGCGGACTGCAGCAGTCCTTGTGGATGAGTGACGGAAAGCGTCTGGATTACTTTGCTCAGGCGCAGATGCTTAACAGTTATGTCTTCCTGCTTGACAGACGCAATATGCCGATTTTTCCGCCCAACGACGGGGATGGAAATCCTCAGTATATTCCCGATGACTGCTATTTTATGATGGGTGATAATAGATTTAATTCGCTGGATATGCGGCATTCGTATGAAGATAGGCTTACGGCACTTACACCGTATGACACATACTCGGCGACATACTACTCGAACATGGATCCTCAGTATGTTCACCGCAGCCGTGTTCTGGGTACCACGGCCTATCGTTTCTGGCCACTTCCTCGGCGGGGCATTCCTGGAAATCATTCTGACCTCCTGTCAGAATGATTTCCTGACGGCAGGCAAGCTGCCGTCTTGCTTTTCAGCCGCCGTCCGTGGCGGCATACAGGCTAACTAACGCTGGGCTTAGCCGAAGGCTAACGCTGGGCTTAGCCGAAGGCTAACGCCCATGGCACTGCTTGTATTTCTTTCCTGAACCGCAGGGGCAGGGGTCGTTGCGGCCGATTTTGGGCATGGTGCGGCGGACAATCTGGCTCTGTCCAGTGCTTGCGCCTGCCATGGTGCGGCTTGCGGCGGCTTGTGCCTGGGCTGCATTGAATGAGCGGCTGGCGTTACCCTGTGCGCTTGCCGCCTGAGACATGGACTGAGCCTCCTGATGCTGGGCCTGCATGTTGACCTGACGCTGGGACTGCACTGGCTGGGGATTAACCTGTACGCGTACCTTAAAGACACGGCTTGCAATTTCAATGCGAATCTGCTCCAGCATGGCGTCAAACTGGTTAAAGCCGTCAATCTTATATTCGGTGAGGGGGTTCTTGCTGCCATATGAGCGCAGGTGAACTGCCTCGCGCAGGCTGTCCAGAAATTCCAGCTGGTCAAGCCACTTTTTGTCGATGGACTGAATGTACTGGTAGCGGATAAACATATTCAGATTCTGCTTGCCGGCCAGCGTTTCTTTTTCCGTCAAATCATTCTGGAGCAGGGCGATGACTGCTTCCTTGGTGAGCCGCTCGGTGGGCATCTGAACGCCAAAATGCACGCGGATTTTTTCCAGCAGTTCTGCCTGTGCGTTTGAATTGCGGCGGGCATGGGCATATTCGTCAAACCATTCGTCAAGATAGTCGTTTGCCGTGTTCATGATGCGTTCTGAGAGGTTGTCATCGGCAAGAATTCCGTCACGCTGACCGTAGATGTATTCACGCTGCTCGTTCAAGACATCATCGTAGTCAATCAGATTCTTACGGATTTCAAAGTTGCGTTCCTCAACCTTTTTCTGTGCCTTTTCAATGCCTTTGGTAAGCCAGGGGTGATAAATCGGCTCTCCGGGCTGCATACCTATGCGGCTCATAATGTTCTTCATGCGGTCGCCGCCAAAGAGACGCATCAAGTCATCGTCCATGGAAATGTAGAACTTACTGCGCCCCGAGTCACCCTGACGGCCAGAACGACCGCGCAACTGGTTGTCGATACGGCGGCTTTCATGGCGTTCGGTACCGATGACATAGAGTCCGCCCAGATTCTTTACTTCCTCGTAATCTTTGAGCCACTGCTCTTTTTCGATTTTGTAAGCCGCCTCGTACTGTTCCGGGCTGGCATTGGTGCCGGCGCGTTTTCTTGCCCTGAATTCGGGGTTTCCGCCCAGCTTGATGTCTGTACCACGACCGGCCATGTTCGTTGCAACCGTAACAGCACCTTTTGCACCGGCTTCTGCGATAATCAATGCTTCACGGGCGTGGTTCTTTGCGTTCAATACTTCGTGGCGGATGCCCTTGCGGGTGAGGATGGCGGAAAGATGCTCTGATTTTTCCACGCTCACCGTACCAATCAGTACCGGCTGCCCCTTTTCGTGGGCGGCGGCAACTTCCTTAGCAATGGCATTCCATTTGTCGTCTTCGTTCAGATATACTTCGTCCTGCTCGTCAATACGGGCGACAGGCTTGTGGGTGGGAATCACCACTACGTCAAGTTTGTAGATTTTTGCAAATTCCACGGCTTCTGTCTGCGCCGTACCAGTCATGCCGGAGAGTTTTTCGTACATGCGGAAGAAGTTCTGAAAGGTAATCGTTGCCATGGTGCGGTTACGCTGGGCAATGCGCAGGTGCTCCTTTGCTTCGATTGCCTGATGCAGACCGTCTGAATAGCGGCGGCCTTCCAGCACGCGACCTGTAAATTCATCAACGATTTCTACCTTGCCGTCACGCACCACATAGTCAACGTCAATATTGTAGAGCACATGGGCGCGGATAGCCTGAGTAAAGTAGTGGACGAATTCAAAACATTCCTCGTCAAAAACCGTGCGGTCTGCGGGAATTAAGTTGTGCTTGTGGAGGATGTCATTTATGTGGTTCATGCCCTGGTCGGTGAATGACACGCGCTTTGACTTTTCGTCGATTTTGTAGTCGCCTTTCATCGCCTTGCGCTCATCGGGCGTCATCTGCACTTCATCGGGGTAGTCGCCAGTGACGGGATCCTTTTCTACTTCCTCAAATTCACCCACATATTTGTCAACTTCATGGAATTTGTAGGTGTCATCCTCTGCGGCACCGGAAATGATAAGGGGCGTACGGGCCTCATCAATCAAGATGGAGTCAATCTCGTCCACGATACAGAAATTGAATCCCCGCTGTACCTTGCCCTTGAGGTCAATCTGCATGTTGTCGCGCAGGTAGTCAAAGCCGAATTCATTGTTGGTACCGTAGGTAAGGTCGCAGTTGTAGTTCTTCTTGCGCTCCTCGTTGTCCATGTTGGAAAGAATGGTACCCACAGTCTGCCCCAGGTATGCATAGACAGGGCGCATCCAGTTGGCATCGCGCTCGGCAAGGTAATCGTTTACGGTGACAATGTGCACGCCCTTTCCACTCAGGGAGTTCAGGTAGGCCGCTGCAACACACATAAGAGTCTTGCCTTCACCAGTCTTCATTTCCGTGATTCTGCCAGAGTGAAGGACAAGAGAACCCATTATCTGCACGTCGTAGGCACGCTCGCCCAGCACACGGTAGGCCGCCTCACGGGCAAGGGCAAAGGCTTCGGGCAAAATGTCGTCAAGCGTCTCACCTTTGGAAAGCCTTTCCTTAAAAATCTGTGTCTGCTTTGGAAAATCTTCGGCACTCAAACTCTGTGCCCATGCTTCTTTGTCGTTGACAGCCTTCAAAAGCGGCTTTAATTTTTTAACATCGCGCTCATTCTGGTTTCCGAATATGAACGCTAAAACTTTATCTATTCCCATACCATAAATATACTTAGATTGTGGGGAAAAGTCTATTGGTTTCTTCTATTTCTTTCTGCCCATGCCACTGGTGAAAGCCCCGTTTCCTTTTTAAAGACGTTTGAAAAATAATTGGGATTTGAAAAGCCCAGCCTGAGGGCAATATCCCGCATCTTCATCTTTCCGCTCCTGATTAAATCCTTTGCCTGCTCAATTTTGAGCCGTTCATGGAGAACCTGCACGCTGTAGCCCGTCAGTTCCTTTGAGCGGCGCACAAGATGACTCTTGCTCAGTCCAAAAAAGGCAGCCATTTTGTCCAGGTCAGTCATTTCATCCAGATGGTCAAGCAGATAGTCGGTAAGGTCTCGGGCATGGAGTTTGCTGTAGCGGACTGGCGTGCTTTCTTCTATTGTAATGATGTTTTTTGTGAGAGCTTCACGGTTGGTAATTACGAGGGCGTGGCTTTTTGTCTTTCCCTCCTTTTTGTAGAGACCGTAGAGCGTCTGGCTTAGCAGTTCCTTTACGTTGTCATAGAGCGTGAGGTTTACGTTTCCCATAAAGAGATAGCAGTAGCCCAAATACATGCCGTTGTGGAAAAGCAGTTCCAGCGTGAGCTGCAGGCAGGCGTCCTTGGGAAGAAAACGCTTGGGAAAAAGGGCGGGCTCCCTGATTTTTGCGGGAAGCGACTTTGCAATGTCGTCTGGCGGTTCAGGTACCAGCAGTTCCAGGCTTGTGCTTCCCAGTTCCGATGCCATAAAAGGACTGAGACAGAGGACGATGCCGGGAATATGCAGTTCGCTCAGGCGGATGCGCAGTACGTTTTCCAGTTGCTTTACATCGGAAGCCGATGCGAGGGAAAGGGCGATGTTGGTCATGTTGCTTAAAAATGAGTCGCTTTGGTGAGCCGTCATCTGATACTGGGTGGAAAGGGCATGCATGACACGGAGGGCGTTGCAGATGTCCTCTATGCGCCGCGTCTTTTTTGCGTTTTTCTGCACAAGGGGGAGCAGGAGGTTTCTAAAAAGAGTGATTTTTTCTTCATAATCATAGATTCTGCCAGTCTTATGCAGCGAGCGGAACCAGACCAGAATGGCTGAAGTTTGAGGGGGGGGGCATTTTCTTCCTGTAAATCTGCCGTAACGGCGGAAATGAGGGAGTCAATCTGTTCTTTCCGCTCCTGAGGGAATATGGCTTGCAGGGCAGGAAAAAGACGGATGCGGATTTCCTCCGGGCCGTTTTCTTTTGGGGGCAGGAAATGCGACCAGTCAGTCTGGAGGGCATGTACGATGTTTTCCTCAAAACAGCCGCAGCTCTGGCGTACAATCAGTTCCGTCTTGACCGTGCGGTTCAGGGCAACAGCCTCCGGGTGCTGAATCCTGTCTAAAAGCAGTTCCACCGCCTCGTAGCCACGGTTGAAATAGGAAAGGTTGATGGTGGTGACGGGGCAGGGGGCGGTGATGCCCTTGAGCTGATTGTTGAAGCCGGTTACCGCAAGGTCATCGGGCACGGAAATATGGCGTTTTTCAAGGGCAGAAATGAGGGCGGAGGCGATGATGTCGCTGGAAGTGACGATGGCATCCAGATTCCTGCTTTTTTCATGGGCTTTAAGTCCGTAATGGGCAACCAGTAGTTCTGCCTGGCTTTCAATATCCTTTTCGTCCAGAGAATCCGCCATGAAGATGTCACCCTCCGAGCAGGAAAGGTGCTGCTTTTTCATTTCCGCAAGGAAATTCTGCCTCCTGCGCTCATGGGGAACCGAAAGTTTTGCTCCCATAAAGGCAATGCGGGAAAATCCGTGGACCTTCTTTAAGTGCTGTATCAGAAGCTGCATGGAGTAGGTGTTGTCTATGCGGATTGACGGAATTCCCGGAATGTCCAGATAGCCGATGTCCACCATGGGAAGGGGCTTGAGGGAGGAAAAAAGTTTCTGTACTTCGTCATTGGGCATGACATCGCAGAGGGTGGAAGCCCAGGTGACCAGACCGTCAATGAGGGGCTTTTTCATAAAGGGGAGCTTTGCAAGGTACTGGGGCAGAAAGTCCGTGTCCAGAAAAATCGAATGACGCACTGCGCTTGCCATGTTGATGAAGTGAATTCCGTAGTCAGCCGCCGCCTGCATGATGCCCGCAAGATATTCCTGCCCGATAAAGGACGAAAAATCCGCAATGGCGGTAAATCCTATGGTGAGATTGTTCTTTCTTGCGAATCTGCGCCGTCTGGCAGTGGCATCGGTCATGTAAGAGCCAGTATAGCACAAATGGGGAAAAAATGCACCTTCTTTAAAACGCAAAATCCTGTATCGAAAATAATCATATCTTTTATTAACGCTTTGAAAATCACCATTTACCATGAACCTAGAGTATGGGCGGAATTCCTGTCCGTATAGAAAAAATGTATTGCCCCTGGAGGGCAAGGTTTAGTAGAAATGGAGGATTTCTATGAAAAAGTTTTGGAAATCGCTGGCACTCTTGCTGTGTTTGCTGGCTGGTTTTGGCTTCGTCTTTACGGGATGTGGAAGTGATGACGATGACGATGGCCCTGAGTTACAAATCTCGGCTTCCGCAGAAAAGGTGGAAGTGGGAAGCACGGTAACATTGACTGCCACTTACAATGGAAATGATGTTACAACGGAGACGACATTTGCTTCTGGCGATGAAAATAAGGCAACGGTTACTGGCGCAACAGTGAAAGGCATTGACAGTGGTACTGTGGAAATTACTGGAACCTGTGCGGGAAAGACGGCAAGAAAAACTCTTGTCGTTGAGCCAAAAACGGCTAGTGCGGAAACGGTTGCGGGAACTTATACATTTGGCAATAAGACGATTGTTATTGCCGCTGACGGAACGGTGACGATAACTGATGCCAATGGAAACCCAGTGACAGGCAGCGTTGAAGTGGATGGAACGACGGGCGCAATTACCATAAAGAATGCGGACGGAACGACAGTCTATACTGCCACGTCAAAGTCAGATGGTTCTATTGATACGGATGCGGTCAAAGATGCAGAAGGAAATTCCGTTGTTGCAAAAGAACTGGAAAAGTCATTTGACGGCTCATTGTTCCTCAAACTGTCTTCTGCGCCAGCGTACACCGCAAACAGTAAAGTGTATGTTCTGCAGGGAGACCTAGTTGTTGATACAATTTCACTTAACGACAAATACTATACAATCAATAATTCAAAGGGTGCGATTGCCGAAATCAACGTAAAAGACCAGCTTGTTAATTTTGACGATGAGGGAAATGTGGTAATCCTTACGCACACCGATGCTGAAGGTTACTCACAATTGTATGCCGACACCGAATATACGGTGAAAGTGGATGATGAGGTAATCGGAACGTATACTACTAAGAAGAATCCCGAAATCAGCGATAACACAATCTCTGTTGGCACGAATGGTGACTTTACTACGATTCAGGGTGCATTGAACTACCTGCGAAAGAACGAACTGGCAGGTGACTGGACAATTAATGTTGCGAAAGGAAAATACCATGAACGATTGGCGTACTACGGAAGCGCAAATGTGACGATTGTGGGTGCGGCAGATGATAACTACGGAAGCAAAACGGTTGTCGATTGGAAGAACATGGAAGGCTGGAACAGCGGTACCACTGTGCGCGTAAACTTCATCTGGCAGGGTGGTAATCTTACCCTAAAGAACATTACGCTCAAATCAACCTACAGCAGAAAAGCAGACGGAACGAGCGATGCCCGTAACGAAGTTTTGAATTTCCAGTCAAAAGGATATTTGGTGGCGTACAATTCTTCGTTCATCGGCACTCAGGACACGCTTATTATGGGCAACAGTGGTGGTCGCGCATGGTTCTACAAAGACTATATTGCGGGTGATGTTGACTTTATTTGGGGTACGCTTGACGTTGCGTTGTTTGAGGAATGTAAAATTCTTATGCGTGGCGATGATACTACTTCTGCGTACATCTTTGCCTCACGCACGGTGGACACAAACAAAGTGAACAAAGGCTTTGTTCTCTATAATTCTGAAGTCACCGTTGAGGACGGCGTAAAAGCAAAAGCCTACTACGGACGCAACTCTGGATCGGACACACAGGCTGCGGTAATCAACTGTACATTCAGTCAAATGTTGAACAGCAATTTGTGGGCTAGTGAAGCGACAAAGAACAGAAACGATGCCGCTGGAGATGCCGCAATCGCATACAAGGATTATGGAAACAAACTCGCTGACGGCACGGAAATTTCAACGGCTGGTCGTCTTGCCCTAACTTATACGATGAGCGAGCGTGTGGTGAACCGTGAGTACAATGGTCGTTATGCAATCTTGAATCGTGGATTTGATGTCGAAAAAAATGCGTATGCTTTTGCCGAGACGATTTGGGATATTTCTGACTATGAGGCAGAATTTAACGCGTCGGCAGACACCTCAAAGGCAAATGTCTATGTTGAGCCTGACTATTCAAAGAACATCATCGGTGGAAATACAGTCCAGCTTTCTGGAAGTTCAATGGCTGACGGTGTGACCTATACCTATGAATCTTCTGATACGAACCTTGCGACAGTTGACGCAAACGGTCTTGTTACTACGGTAGCGGGTGCAGACGGTCTTGTAAAAATAACGCTGAAAGGCTCAAATGACAAGACTGACTATGCACAGATTAAGGTTATTCCCACGGACATTCAGGCAGAATCCCTTTCTTTGACGGCGGAAAAAGCGACAATGGCTCGCTACGGTCTTCAGACGCTTACCATTGGCTTTACCCCCGCAGACACCATAGACCGTGAAGTTGAATTCACCAGTTCTGATGAAAACCTTAAATTCTACGATGCAAGTACAAAGACCCTTGTAGAAAAACTCACCACAACAGATTCAAAAGTGCAGGTGTGGGCAGGAGCAGAAATTGCTGGCGCAACGGTTACGGTAAAATCCGTAAAATATACAAGCGCAACCCCTGGAACGACAACTATTTCCACTACAGGAAAAGATGTGGTTTGGCATTCTGATGCGGCTGCAATCCGCATGGCGACTGACATTCAGAGTGGAAGCGTAGGCTTGTGGGATGGCTTGGTCGTTAATTCAAAGGCAGACGGCTCAATCATCACCACAAACGGAAAGATGAGCTTTAAGAGTGCCGGAAGCATGCAAACTCGCAATGTCTTCCTTTACATTCCTGTTGACGGCGCATGTACGATTACGATTGGACACAAGGCGGCAATTTCCTCTGCACAAAAATACACTATCGGTGACGGCAGTAAGGAATTCGCTACCGAGGATTTGACCACATTCACTTATGATTACGATGGCACTGATACGACAGGCATTGTGCTTGGCTCAACGCTCAGCACTATGACATTCGCAAAACAGGCAGGAGCGGATATTGTTGCAGATGCAAAATACCTCAAGGTAAACGCTGTTGGTTCAGACCGCTATATTACTGCAATCTCCATTGGCGAGTACGGCAAGAAAGCGGAAGAACCTGCTAATCCGACTGCTGCAACACTCACCGTTCCGTGGACGGTAAACATCACGGACTCAGAAACAAAGAAATACGGTGAAGCTGCCGTTGAATTTGGTGCGTTCTCTAGTGGCTCAAATGCAAACTGCTATGAAACAAAGACGAGCGGCTCTTATGCACTGTCACAGAATGTGGACGGATTGTACTACTATTCAGATGCAAACGGCTTGATGGATGGTGACAATGGCGGTATTGGTTTCAATTACTATGCGACGAATAGCGATGCTGTTGCCGCAGTTGGTGGCACGGCAACTCCAAAAACCTACATTGAGCTGAAAGCGGCGCAACTTGCAAAAGAAGGCGCGACTTCTATCAAACTCACGATTAACGCAAAATGGAAGGAAGCGAGCGATAAACAAGGTGTGCACTCATATATCGCGCTCCTGAACTCGGCAAATAAAGTGCTTGCTATAAGCAATGCTATGGATGACACCGCATCTGATTATACATTCTATGTGCAGCCGAACGCTGTTTTGAAAATCATAAACGGCGGGGTAAAGGGAACACATATGTATATTTACAGCATCAAGGCTGAAGCAAGCGATAATGCTGTGACGGCTACAGGCTCAATCGCTGTAGAAAGCATTGCCCTTAATACTGCAACACTCTCCGGAACGGCTGGCGGTTCTGCAGAATTGACGGCAACAGTATCACCTGAAACGGCAACTGACGTTTCTCTTACATGGGAATCAAGCAATCCTTCTGTTGCAAAGGTAACTCCTGCTGAAAACACTTTGAGCGCAGCAGTGGAATATGTGGCTGCTGGTTCTGCAACTATCACTGTTTCTATGGGAAGCGTAAAGCAGGAGGCGGCTGTAACAGTAAATGCGGCAGGAAAACCGATTACCGCTATTGCCATTAGTGGAAATGCTGCAATTGATTTGTTCAACAACGATAATCCCACAACGACACTTACGGCAACAGTTACGCCCGCTGATACCGATGTGACATCACTTTCATGGTCTTCAAGCGATCCTGCCATTGCAACGGTGGCTTCTGCTTCAACCGATATTACAAGCGGAACGTCAAGCGTAGTCGTAACCGCTGCTGGAAAAGTAGGTACTGCAAAAATTACCGCAAAGGCTGGCAGTGTTGAAAAGACATTTGATGTAGTGGTAAGCAAGTCTGGTGCAGAAGGCACGTATAAACTTGTCCTTGCATCAAAAGAAGAAAAAGATACATGGACAGCAACAGATGAAGGCAATGGAATTTATACTTATACTTCAGCAGATGAAACGGTATCAGTTACAGGTTTGGATACAAAGTCTAACGGTAGTTATGGTGTCGTAAAATCTGCTTCAGCTACAATCAAGGTTGCGGGCCCAAGTAGAATTACATGGACTGGTGCAAATGGTGGTACTCGAACAACATTTACGGTTGTAGCTGGTTCTGGTGATGGTGCTGTAAGACTTGTTAATGGAGTTACGGCTGCTTATGCTGACAGTGAAAAGATGTATTTTATTTACACTGGAACAGACGCAACAACGCTGAACCTTTCTTGGGGTAATGGAATTTCATATATTAAGTCATTTATTGTTGAGAAAGTTGAGGCTACAGAGGCTAATGTTGCGACAAAAATAGAGGTCAGTGGCTCTGCATCTACAGTTGTTAGTGGAACTCCTATTACTATGACCGCTTCAGTTACACCAAAATATCTTAACACAAATGCTGGCAATTCTCTTTCAGGAACAGTAACTTGGACTTCATCTGTCGCTGGTTTTGCAAGTGTTGATGCTTCCTCAACACTTGGAGAAATTAATGTGTCTACGGGATTATATAAAGCCACTGCAACACTTACATATGTTGCAGACGGAGAGACTGTTGTAAGTGCAAAATTTGGCGACACTGTTTCGACAACGAATGCAACTATTGTCGCAGAAAATACTGCAAGTGCAACAGAAAGAACTTGGAATGCTTTTTCTGCTATCAGTCAAACAGCTGTATCATCTTATCTTTTGAAAGGATCGGAACAAACTGCAGTTTCTGAGATACCGACAGGGGGGAATGCTTATGATTATTTATGGTTGTATTCACCAGGAACGGGTGCAGATTCTCACAATGTCTACCAAGGTTCTATAGAGTTTTATGGAAATTGTGAATTGCGCATTCCGTGTGCAGTTGGTTCAACAATCTCTGTAACTGCTACTTCTGCAGGTAATGCAAAATGTGGAAATGCCGAAACTTCGACAGCATTTGCTTCAATATCTGCTCATGTAGTTACGGCAGATGAACTAAATACATATGATGGAATTACATATTACTGTATTGTAGGTGATAATACAGCAGATTGGTCAAAATTTGCAGTTTCTTCTGTAATTGTATCAACACCAAACTAATTTGGTTTCCCACCGCAATCCTCTGGCTAACTCCCACTGGCTTGCGGTGAATAAGACATTTTTTAGGGAAGGAACTGTCATGCCATGTTCTTGCTGAGCAGGGCTAGGAGTTCTTGGGGTGTTACAGGCGGGATTTTTGTTTCGGCAAAATCCTGCTTGTTGCGCGTAATGATATAATCAACAGTTACAGAATATAAAAAATATTAGTGAGGGAATGGGCGGCAATATGTCCGTCTAATGTGGAAACGCAATAACGCATGAGCTGCCGTGTGTCATCTGCATATGGCTCGCGTACGAGAATGGCATCAAGCAGAATGTACGTATCAAGAAAAACGTTGAATCTTATTGTCAGGCAATGCATTGATAAGTTGCAAGGTCTGATTTCGAGCTGCAAGTGCTGTCATATATATGGCCGGGGCGCTGTTTTCGTTTGCCGCGTGTTCTGACGGTTCGGATTCGGGCGGTGGAGGAAATGGCTCTGGTGGCGGCGGTTCAGGTGCTTCCGATGACGGCTATCTTACGGTGGACGGCGACATGGAGACAAAATTGCAGACAAGAGCGTAAAGTGGGCTGACCACTGGACGAGCGATGCAAAACTCTACTTGGGAGTCGGTGGCTTCAAGACTTCCGGCACTATGCAAAGGACAAGAGCGTTTACATCATGCTTCACTATGGAAAACTTGCCTACGGCACGGAATACTATATCGCAATTCCTATGAGTTCAATCGACGGAACGCTTGCAGGCAAGTCTTTCCTTGAAACAGGATTTGCGCCTACAAGCAAGACCTGGCATTTCACTACACGCGCAAACCCGGTTGCGGAAGGAAAGACGGCGTACACCGTAGACTGCGCGGAGGCAAGCTGACCTTGTATCTGCATTCGGTGCAAATTAAAGCAGGCTCCTTGTGAGCCGGTAAACCGACCGCCCCGTGCTGCAGCCTTTTGCCTGTAGTGAGGGGCGGTTTTGTTTTTTGCCCAGGGAGTAGCGGATATGCCCGGGTTTTTTTCTGCTACGGGTGCATGTCCTGCTGGAGTTGCTGGACTTCGGCGATGGATAGCTGCGTGATTTCGGCGATTTCTTCCGCAGAAAGTTTTCCCTTGGCCAGCAGCCGTCGGACTGTGTCTTTTGCCATGTCTTTTGCCATGTCTTTTGCCATGTCTTCGGCCCGCTCTTTTACCATTTCTGAAGCCAGAAGTTCCGCTTCTTCTTTTATGCTCTGATCCCATGTCATAAACTGCATCCTCCATTGCGCATTGTGTTTTGCGCGGGTTACTTCAGTGGCGAGCTGGCGGGTAAAATCTGTTTCTGCATTTCTTCCCTGCAGGAAACGGAAAAATGCCTGCTCCTCACCGGTTGGCATTATATCACATTTTTGGGCATTGAAAAAGATTTTGTATGCTCCATCGGAAAGTTTTATTTCTTTATCTTCCTCGCAGGTATATTCAAAGGTATAAACAGGCAGCCCTTTCTTAAAAATATCATTCAGGCAGAGAAAGATAACGTAGGAATCTTTCATTTCTTTGTAATCTTCGCCTGCCTGAAGATTGTCAATGTCAATCATCGACTGATAGTATCGTGCCCGCATGGGAAGATCCTTTTTATCGGTAGTTTGCACTTCGATATCAAAGATACGGTTGTCATCCCTGGTATAGACATCAAAGCGGACTCCATGGGAAGGATAGTCAGTCTTGACGTTTTTTTCCGAGAGGGGCATTTCCAGCCGGTCGATTTTGATATGCAGCAGTATTTCAAGCAGCTGTCTGCAAAGTTCCTTGTTCTCAGACATGATCTTGCAAAAGATAAAATTGTTTGCAAGGGTTGCCTGCTCCCAGCGTTGTGACGGACTAAGTTTTGTTTCAGCTTGTTTCATATAAACCTCTTTTGCAGAACCCGAGATTTTTTTTTAGGCTCTACACCTTATATATAGGCTTTAAAAAACAAAAAACTACATAAATTTCAGAAAAAAAAAGGAAAAAATTAAAAAAAAACGAGAAAATCGAAAAAAGTATCTTGAAAAACTCATTCAATCTGTATAGACAAAATGACATAATCTGTGATAATGTAAAGTACAAAGCGCAGTAAGGCGCGTGGGAGAAACGATGATAGACGAATCAGCTATGGACAAATCCTTGGGGACAACGCTTCCGATTCTGCTGCGGAACAAAGTGGCGGAGATTCCAAACTATACTCTGCAGGCGGTAAAGAACAAGAGCGGCGTTTTTGTGCGCTACAGTTACTCTCAGGTGTATCAGCATGTGATAGAGCTTGCTTCTTCCCTCAAAAAAATGGGTGTCAAAAAGGGCGATCATGTCGGTCTGATTTCAGACAACCGCCGCGAATGGCTGATTACGGACTATGCATTGCTTTCTTTGGGTGCGGCTGACGTTCCCCGTGGCTGTGACTCCATGGGTGTGGAAATCCGTTTTATCCTTGGCTTTGCGGACTGTAAGATTTCTTTCTTTGAAAATGCAAGGCAGCTTCAGAAGGTGTTGGAAAAAGTGGAGGAGCTTCCTCTGCTAAAGACGGCAATCCTCTATGAGCATCCTGATGAAAAGACGGTGGCTCAGGCCAAGGAAGCGGGCATTGAAGTCATCAATTATTCTCTTTTGGAAAGCGAAGGTACGGCGGTCACCAAGGAAGAGTGGCTGGATATCGAAAAAGGTATGGAGGAAATCCAGCCTGACGATGTTGCGACAATCATATTTACGTCGGGCACGACAGGCCTTCCCAAAGGTGTGCAGCTGACCCACGACAATTACATTGCCCAGTGTGAGGTGGCCCACAAGGTGCTGGGGCTCATGCAGCCGGGAGATATCTGGCTTACGGTGCTTCCCATCTGGCATAGTTTTGAGCGCGCTTTCTGCTACATGGTCATCGGACTAAGGGGTGGCTTTGCCTATTCAAAACCCATTGCCTCTGTCATGCTGCAGGATATGGCTCTGGTGCAGCCGCAGTGGATGAACGGCGTTCCCCGTCTCTGGGAGGCTTTGGCTCAGGGGCTTTTCCGCGAGGTGAAAAAGCAGGATGCGATTCACAAGTCTGCTTTCTACAATTTTGTCGCCATTGGAAAACTCTACTATAAATTTAAGGAAAGGGTATGCGGTCTTCGCTGCCGCTATCACTGGTATCCCCGCTTTTTGGACGTGATTATCGGTATCATTCCCTTCTGCCTTTTGTGGCCTTTTCATAGGCTGGGCGAAATGCTGGTCTACAAGAAAATCCTGGCAAAGTTTGGTGGAAAATTCCGCGCGGCTATTTCTGGTGGAGGAGCGCTTCAGCCTGAGACAGAGGCCTTCTACCATGCAATCGGCTTTAAGCTATTGGAAGGCTACGGCATGACAGAAACCGCTCCTGTTATCTCCGTAAAGAATTCAAAGAAACCCCGCAGCAACAATGTTGGTTGGGTATTCCCCAGTCTTGACGTTAAGGTTGTGGCCGAAAAGGACGGACAGGTTGCCGATGATGCACCGTTAAAGCCCGGAAAGCGTGGCCTGATTATGGTAAAGGGACGTCAGATTATGAAAGGCTACTACAAGCGGGATGATTTGACCCAAGCGATTATCGACAAGGATGGCTGGCTTAACACGGGAGACCTTGGCATGATTAGCTATGACGAGGAACTGAAAATCGTTGGTCGTGCCAAGGATACGATTGTTCTTCTAGGCGGAGAAAACATTGAGCCACAGGTAATCGAAAAGGCAGTAAACGCTTCTCCCTATATTGAGCGCACTGTGGTGGTGGGGCAGGACAAAAAATACGTTGCCGCCCTCATCGTTCCCGACCAGCAGAATGTGCTTTCCTATGCAGAGGAAAACAACATCCTCTACGACAACTACGAGGAACTGCTGGAGACAAATGAAATTCAGAACCTGTTCCGCACTGAAATCGATGCCTTGGACAACGCAAAGACCGGCTTCCGCACCTGTGAACGCATTTTTAAGTTCGTGCTGCTGACCAAGCCCTTTGAAATCGGCATGGAAATCAACGCCAAGCAGGAACTCATGCGCCACAAAATCGTAAAATTGTATAAGAAAGAGTACAATTCGCTCTTTGAGTAGCGGAAAACGATGAAAACGCTTGGATGCACGCTGGAAGATGGGAAGGCGGTAAAGAGGTTTTCATCGTTTTTTTTATGCTAAAGATCTTCGGCTAGTCTTTTCACTTCTTTCTTTAAGGTAAGATATTTTTTTAAATAGACGTTTTCCGACGCTTGATTTTCATCTCCCCTATATTCGACCAGGGATTCAACGGTTGTGCCTAATGCAGCGGCGATTTTAACTGCTTCTGTGGCTCTTGGCTCTGTATTTGCCCTCCTCATGCTGGAGACCGTTGTTTCAGAAACTCCCATTATGCCTGCAAGCCAGCGGTAAGAGGTATTTTGTTCTTCCCTTAAAAGTTCAACATTCTCCCAAAATGACATAAGAAATTATATTACTTTTATTCGTAGTTTTACTTGAATAATACGAAAATACATAGTATTATAAATAAACTACTTGTATTCGTAGTTTTTGGAAGAAGAGGTCGTTTTGAAGCGTTTTGCCATTCTGTGTGGCTCAGCCCCGGAAGATTTCAGACAGAAAAAACTTGTCTCAATGCATGATTTTCTCGTGAGCGTGGCGGGCGGTTCATGGATGGAAAGCGAAATTATTGTTTTTCCAAACGGAGTGCCTGAACTGATGCTGGAAACTGTCTTGCATAATGGACTGGAGGAGTGTGCCAGCGATGATGAAAAGGCCTCAGGTACAGAAATGACAGGTGAAGTTTTTCTGTATTTTTGCGCACGGACGGAAAAGGACTTGGATGGAAAACTCTCAGACAGTGATTTTTCTGGCGTTACGGTGGTGCGGCTGGGAGCGGACGAAATCAGAAAAGACGTGATTGCATACTATGGGGAACTTGCAAGACGTCTTGAAGTAGGCATGCGGGTAGAGTATGCCTGTGACGGGGAGTTAGTGAGCGAGAGAGAGCTGGGCTGGGAGAGCATAGGGTGATGGCGGTGACGGAAGAAAAAAACACTGGACAGAATCCGAATAATCCTCATGCCAAATTGACCGCAAGCGTCGTTTTATTCAATACGCCGAAAAAACAGATTGACTCGCTTTTTAGGTCAGTCTTTGAGTCAAAATGCGTGGGGGTTTTTTATATTGTTGACAATTCTCCCAGCGACAAGTGGCGTATCTTAGAAAAAGATTATGCCACTGCTGCTGAAAATACAGGAACAAAAATCCGCTACATTCACAACGCCAATTTGGGCTACGGCGCAAGCCACAATCTTG
>CAKZZO010000057.1 GCA_937885175.1 uncultured Treponema sp.
GAAAAACTGATTATTGAAGAAAACCTTGCCGCCAACAAGGGAAATAAATCCAAGACGGCAGACCTGCTGGGCATTGGCAGAAAGACTCTGCATAGAAAACTTGCAGAATACGGACTGGAAAGCGAAGACTAGGCAGCCTTCCGCTTTTTCCGTCAGTTTACCGCGTTACGCAAGAGGGCTTCGTACTGCTCTTCTGGCATGGGGCGGGCGTAGAAAAATCCCTGTACAATGTCGCAGCCCATGGATTTGAGCAGGTCTGCCTGCATCTGGTCTTCCACGCCTTCGGCAACGGTTGTCAGGTCGAGTTCCTTGGCCATGTTGATGACGGAGTTGATAATCACTTTTTCCTTTTTGTTTTCGCTTTCGGTGTTTAAGAATTCCTTGTCCAGTTTGATGACGTTTGCGGGAATGTCTTTTAGCAGGCTGAGGGATGAAAAGCCTGAGCCAAAATCGTCTACGGAAATGGAAAAGCCCGCGTCTTTTATCTCGTTCATGGCTTTGAGCAGCCTTTCCTTGTTGTCCATCATCAGGCTTTCGGTCAGCTCAATTTCTATCTGACAGGGAGCAATCTGATATTTACCTGCGATTTCCGCATACAAATTTGCTACATCGGGATTGTAAAGCTGGGCGCGGCTCAAATTGCAGGAGATGATGATGGGCAGGGGACAGGTGCCGTTGATGCCAGACTTGTTCCAGCGGTCTAAAAAGCGGCATACGCTTTCAAAAACAAAGATGTCGATTTTCTGAATAAAGCCGTTGCGCTCAAAAAGAGGAACAAAATCTCCCGGTGGCAGCATGCCCTTGATGTGGTGGTTCCAGCGGATAAGTGCCTCCGCACCCATAATGTTTCCGTTATCAAAGCGGAATTTGGGCTGATAGTAGACGACGAATTCTTGATTCTCAAAGGCCCGGTTCATGTCCAGGGTAATGTCCTTTTCATGCTGGGCATCATTCTGCATCTGGTCGGTGTAGAGGGCCAGTCGTTTGGGGTTCAGTCCGCTTCTGCCCAGTTCCCGCGCGGTATCCGCCTTTTCAACAATGAATGTTACGTCTTCCTCCGTAGTTTCAATGACATAGGCGCCGGAACTGAACTCAATCTGATAGTGCTCTGGCAGAAGGTTTGCTGTCTGTGGCTTGATGTTCGTAAAAAGCAGTATGTAGTCTTCCAGTACGGGAAAAATTGCAAGGGGAACAAGGATTGAAAAATTGTCCGTGTAATTGCGGCAGATAAGACTTCCCTTTGGCGCAACTTCTTCCAGATGCTTTGCCAGTTCTATCAGAATGGAGTTTCCCACCTGCTGGCTAAAGGTTTCTGTAATGTAGCGGAACTTAACGATATCCAGAGAAAGCATGGTGTATTCGCCGGGCTTAGCGGAGCGTAAAATCTTTCTGACTTCTGCCTTAAAATATTTCTGCGTGGGAAGCCCCGTCAAGTCGTCCTGGGAGATTACATTCTTGAGCCGCTTGCGGGATTCCTTGCTTATCCAGTAGACGCAAAAACAGAAAAGGGCGGCGAGCACAAAGGCTATGTATACGGCAGGATTGGTAAAAGTCTTGTCTGAAAGTGAAAATTGCTGGGCAAAGCAGAGACTTGCACTTATAAAGAGATATATACGCGACAGAAACTTTTTGCCAATATTCATACATACTCATTATAACTGACTTTTGGGGAAATGCAAGAAAAACGAATTCAATAAACTCAATTTTTTAAATGCCGATACTTATAGTGTAGAGGTAATATATGATTCGTGGTTGGTATATTGGCGCAAGCGGTATGAATGCTCAGCAGGAACGCTTGAATGCCATTTCTAACAATCTGGCAAACGTGGACACCGCAGGCTATAAGCGTGATGTAACGGTGAGCAAGGAATTTTCCCAGCTCCTCTTGCGTCGCACTGAAGCCGACGGCATGTACAAGACTCCCAACGGGTCTTATGATGTTGCGCCGATTGTAGGCAAATTAGGTCTGGGCGTGGAAACAAATGAAAATTTCACGCAGTTTGAGCAGGGCTCTTTCCGTGAAACCAAAACGGCAACGGATTTTGCATTGGGCAGCGAAGGTTTTTTTGCCGTACAGACTCCCAATGGCGAACGCTACACGCGCAACGGAAACTTTATCCTGGGCAAAGAAGGAATTCTTGAGACAAAAGAAGGATACCCCCTCTTGGGTGAAAACGGCATCATTCGTCTGGAAGATGACAAATTTCACCTTGATCAGGACGGCATGATCTATACAAAGGAAGGCGATTTAATTGACCGCATTAAAGTGGTGCGCTTTGACAACGAAAGATATTTAAAGAAGCAGGGCGACAACCTGTGGAATTCAAACGCAATCTCAGGCGAGGCATACATTGCGGAAGGCGCAGAACGCCCCAAAATCATTCAGAACTATCTGGAAATGAGCAATGTAAATGTTGTGAATGAAATGGTTCGGATGATTGAGGTAAACCGCGCCTATGAGGCAAACCAAAAATCAATTCAAAGCGAAGACAGCATGATGTCTACCTTGTGGACTCGTGTTGCAGTGTCACGATAAGGAGTAAGATATGGTAAGAAGTTTGTGGACAGCGGCAACCGGCATGAACGGTCAGCAGGCTAACCTTGATACTATTTCTCACAACCTCTCCAACGTAAACACCACGGGCTACAAGCAGCAGCGCGTTGAATTTGAGGACTTAATCTATCAGAAT
>CAKZZO010000058.1 GCA_937885175.1 uncultured Treponema sp.
CCTTTTTGCTGCACATGCATTTCATTTGTCCAGCCGATATGCAAGCACGATATCTGTAATGCGTTTGCCCTGAGAGTAATATGAAGAAAAAGTTTTTTATTTTTTGCATGTATTTTCCCCATTTTTTTCTTGACTTTTGCCAGTTCAGAAAGTACACTAGGAGTATGGACTTGAAAACTGTTTTAACACCGGAAACGGTAGAATTGCATCTCAAAGGAAAAACTAAAGAAGAAATCATTGATGAGATGCTGGAAATCCTCATTAAGGCTGGCAAGGTAACCGACAAGGCTGCTGCACGTGAGTGCGTGCTTGATCGCGAACGCAAGATGTCTACAGGCATGAAGCACGGAATCGCTATTCCGCACGGAAAGACTGACACTGTTTCCGATTTGGTTGCATGTATCGGTATTTCTGACAATCCTGTGGATTTTGATTCTCTGGATCAGGAACCGTGCCGTATCTTTATTATGACACTTTCTTCGGTCAACAAAACAGGACCGCACCTGCAGTTCTTGGCCGAAGTAAGCCTGCTCTTTAAGAGTGCAGAAAAACGTGCTCAGATTCTGGCAACACAGGACAAGGCAGAAGTCATTAAAATTTTGACTGACTAGGCGGTTGAGTCACAGATGCATTTGACTCGTAGAAAGACCCTTGTGAGACAGGGTCTTTTTTTTGTTGGAGAATAAAACATGAAGCTGGAAAAAGTATTTGAAGTAAAAGACCGTGTATTGTACAAAATCGGCGGAGAAGCGGTGCCGACAACCGGCATGGCAAAAACCGTAGCATGGAGCCAGGTGGAACCCGTGGCAGAATCCTATGACGAAGCCTTTCTGGCGGCCTTGCGTGAAGAATTAAAAGCCTTAGAGGAAGACAAAAAATTTGTCTACATTGATGCAGTTTTTGACAGGGAGGACGCTGCCGCTGCTTTTACCGCCGCCATGAAGCACTGTGCCCGACGCATAAAGGACTGCGTGTCAGTGGCAGGCTTTTCCATTCCTGATGCCCTTACTAAGGATGGGTTTGCAGAAGGTTCTTCGGCAGCGGAATTTATTGCGGAACTTTCCCAAAAACACGGGCAATATGTTTTCTTCTGCAAAAATGCTCCAGAAGGTCTTGTGAATTTGCGATAAACCGCAATGTTTGCAAAATACTGCATTAAATTATCATAAAAAGTTATGAAACTCCATTGACTTAAACATGGTTCTGTGCAATGATAAAGCCATGAATTCTTATACGAAACATCTTTTAGAGGGAACCGTCTCACTGAGCGTGCTTTTGCTTACCGTCTGCCTGCTCGTGTTCTTTCTTGTTCCTGCTCGCGAACAGCCTTTGAATTCGCTTGATTTTAATTCCCATTCCATGCTGGTGCATGCGGATTCGGATGATTTTCTTGCAGATGCTTCATGGAAAAACGATGAATTTGATGCTTTTTCAGCCCGTGACGACAAGGGACTGGCTTTATATCGCTCTCCAAAAACTCGTCCGGCTGTAGAATGGTTCTATACCAATGTAGTAGGCAGCCGTGAAGTTGCCCTTGCCATTCTGGAAAATGCAGACAAGAATGACATTCCGGTTTCCCTGGCATTTTCTCTTGCCTACATCGAAAGCAAATTTAAGCCCGGCGCAGTAAACAAGAACACAAACTACACGATTGACCGTGGCTTGTTTCAGTTGAACAGCGCATCTTTTCCCAAACTGACAGAGGCAGATTTCTTTGACCCCAATACCAGTGCAAAGTACGGCATGCAGCACCTGCGCTTCTGCATGGATGTGGCTGGAAATGAAGTGACAGCCCTTGCCATGTATAATGCAGGCACCACGCGGGTCAAGAACAACGAGACTCCCCAGCACACGCTGAACTACGTGGGCAAGATTGAAAATTACCGCGGTCGCTTGGAAGGCATGTTTACCACCGAAGTCTACGACTTCTTCCAGAACCAGAGCAACGGTGTTGAACTTGCCATGGTGGCGCGTTAAGGGGAAAAGCCTTTCCCCTAGTCGGCACTTCGTTGCCTCCATACCCCTTTCGCCTAGGGCTTGCCGCCCTAAAACCCGCTGCTATTTTTTCAGATACTCCGTATACTTTTCCGTTTCCAGAATGTTCTTTGCGTTTTGAATGCGCTCTGCCGACGGCATGGGAGTGTCTCTGAGCGCGTATTCTATTCCCAGATTTTCGTATTTTGAGATAGCCAGACTGTGGTAGGGAAGAATTTCCACGCGTCTAACATTGTGCAGGCTGCGGATAAAGTCACGGGTGCGCATAAGGAACTGGTCGTTGTCACTCATGCCCGGCACCAGCACATGGCGAATCCAGATAGGCTTATTGATTTGGTCAAGATAGCGGAACATGTCGATAATGTGTTCGTTCCCCATGCCGGTGAGTTTTTTGTGCTCGGCGGGGTCTATGTGCTTTATGTCCATCAAAAGCAAGTCGGTGTACTGCATCAGTTCTTCAAATTTGGAAAACCAGGCAGGACTGCGGTTAAAAGGCCCGCCCGATGTGTCTATGCAGGTGTTCACGCCTTCTTCCTTTGCCCGCTTAAACAAGTCAATCAGAAAATCAATCTGGGCAAGAGGCTCTCCGCCAGAAAGGGTAATGCCGCCTTCTTCCCCCCAGTATTCCCGGTAGCGCAGGGCTTTTTTGAGCACATCCTCTGCCGTCCATTCCTCTCCCTTGCCAAATTCCCAGGTTTCCGGGTTGTGGCAGAAAAGACAGCGCATGGGACAGCCCTGCAAAAAAACAATAAACCTCACCCCCGGCCCGTCTACCGACCCGAATGATTCAAATTTGGAGACTCTTCCGATTGTGTGTGTGCTGGGATTTTGCATTCTGTACCTCAAAAAATCCCCGCCCCACAGGTGTGGAACAGGGATTGGAAAAAGAAAAGAGTGCGAGAGAAGAAGAAACCTTATCAAGGTTGCGTTTTCTCTCGCAGATGCTAAGAACTACAGCTGTGCGTGGCAGGTACGGGCGATAACGTCATCCTGCTGCTCTTTGGTCAGGTTGATGAAGCGTACTGCATAGCCTGAGACGCGCACGGTGAAGTTTGCGTATTCGGGCTTTTCGGGGTGTGCCTGGCAGTCCTTGAGTTTTTCTACGCCAAAGACGTTTACGTTCAGGTGGTGTGCACCCTTGGCAAAGTAGCCGTCCATTACGTTGACCAGATTCTTTACGCGCTCAGATTCGTCGTGTCCCAATGCCGCAGGGTTGATTGTCTGGGTATTTGAGATGCCGTCCAAAGCATATTCGTAGGGAACCTTTGCCACAGAGTTGAGGGACGCCACGAGACCGTTTGTTTCTGCACCGTAAGAGGGGTTGGCTCCCGGTGAGAAGGGTGCGTGTGCGGGGCGACCGTTGGGCAGGGCTCCGGTTGCCTTTCCGTAGACCACGTTTGATGTAATCGTAAGGATGGAAGTTGTGGGCTCTGCGTTGCGGTAGGTGTGGTGCTTCTTGATTTTTCCGATAAAGGTCTTCAAGAGCCACTTTGCGATTTCGTCTGCGCGGTCATCGTCCTGTCCATAGCGGGGGAAGTCGCCTTCCACCTTAAAGTCATAGGCCATGTTGGGGGCAAAAATCCTGTTGCCTTTCTTGTCGGTGATGTCGATGTCGCGGCGGAGAACCTTTACTTTTGCATACTTGATTGCAGAAATAGAATCAACTACGTGGCTGAATCCTGCAATACCGGTTGCAAAGGTGCGGCGCACATCGGTGTCGATAAGGGCCAGCTCTGCTGCTTCGTAGTAGTATTTGTCGTGCATGTAGTGGATGGCGTTCAGTGCGTTTACGTACAGTCCAGCCAGCCAGTCCAGCATGATGTCGTACTTGTGCATGACTTCATTGTAGTCCAGATATTCGCTGGTGATGGGCTGCAGCTCAGGACCAACCTGTACGCCCGGTGTCAGGCCTGCTTCTTCATCGCGACCGCCGTTGATGGCGTAGAGCAATGCTTTTGCAAGGTTTGCGCGTGCACCAAAGAACTGCATTTCCTTACCCGTCTGCGTTGCAGAGACACAGCAGCAGATTGAGTAGTCATCACCCCAGATTGGGCGCATAACGTCATCGTTTTCGTACTGGATTGATGAGGTGTCGATAGAAATCTTTGCCGCGTACTTGCGGAAGTTTTCGGGCAGACGCTTGGTGTAGAGCACGGTGATGTTTGGCTCTGGTGAAGGTCCCATGTTTTCCAGTGTGTGCAGGAAGCGGAAGTCGTTCTTGGTAACCATTGAGCGGCCGTCCTGTCCCATGCCGGCAACTTCCAGGGTAGCCCAGATGGGGTCACCAGAGAAGAGGTTGTTGTAAGATTCAATACGGGCAAAGCGCACCATGCGGAATTTCATAACGATGTGGTCAACCAGTTCCTGTGCTTCTTTTTCGGTGATGACACCGTTCTTCAGGTCGCGTTCGATGTAGATGTCCAGGAAGGTTGCGATACGACCGACAGACATGGCCGCGCCGTTCTGAGTCTTGATTGCAGCCAGATAGCCGAAGTAAAGCCACTGGAATGCTTCCTTTGCAGTCTTTGCGGGCTTAGAAATATCGTAGCCGTACATTGCAGCCATTTCTTTCATCTGCTTGAGGGCTTTAATCTGCTCTGCAACTTCTTCGCGCAGGCGGATAACGTCATCTGTCATGGTGCCGTCGCCGATGTTTGCAAAGTCATTTTCCTTTGACTTGATAAGGAAGTCGATGCCGTAGAGGGCAACGCGGCGGTAGTCGCCAACAATGCGTCCTCGTCCGTAGGTGTCGGGCAAGCCTGTCAGGATGTGGGCTGAGCGAGCCTTGCGGATTTCGGGTGAGTAGACCTGGAATACTGCATCTGAGTGAGTCTTGTGGTATTCGGTAAAAATCTTGTGCAGTTCAGGATTGGGCTTGTAGCCGTACATTTCACAGGACTGTTCTGCCATGCGGATGCCGCCAAAGGGCATGAATGCTCTCTTTAAAGGCTTGTCCGTCTGTAAGCCGACAACCTGCTCCAGTTTTTTGCCTTCTTCGCAGATGTAGCCCGGCTTGTGAGCAGTGAGTCCGGTAACGATGTCTGTATCAAGATCGAGGACACCGCTTCTTTCCTTTCCGTCAAGGCCTGTGGATTTCTTGTCATGTTCTGCTTTCTGGAGACGCTGCAGTTCATTGAACAATGTATTCGTGGCATCCGTAGGACCTGCCAAGAATGATGAGTCTCCGTCATAAGGTGTGTAATTTAACTGAATAAACTCGCGGACATTTACTTCGTCCTGCCAAAGCCGACCGGTTTTAAAGCCTTTCCATGCTTCCTGTTCTGCCATAGAATCTCCTTTGCTTGTTGGAGACACCATACCCTTGAACCACCGCAGAGCCGACACTGACAAGCCGACCGCACGGGTCATCGCTTACATAAGAAGAGATAACAGATTTCAGAGGGCTTGTGTCTAGCAAGCAATATTTTTAAAGCCGCTGCTACGCAACGGTGTGTTTTGCATAGACAATATACTCTTTTATGTTATAAAAGGCAATGGATAAATAGTGTTTTTTAAAAGAATTTCAAGCAGAGTACACTAGATATGGAAGGGGAAGCCGCTGAAAAAAAAGTGAAAAAAAAATGAAAATTTCGCTTGCATTATTCAGAAAGTGTGCTAACATAATAAGTGAGGAAGGGCAGGAGATGAGGACCTGACCCCCTTACGTAAAAAGGAGGCGTTATGCAGATTCCGACAAAAATAACACGTCCGACAGGCGTAAAACTGTAAGCGAATACAACTACCTGCAGTCAGGCAGGGCTACATAAGAACTCCCGCACCAAAGGGTTGCGACAGGAGACGTATAAGCCACCAGAAGTTGGTGGCTTTTTTTATGACCTCATGCTATACTGGTAGGCGATGAGTGAAATTTCTTCCGCCTTGAGTGCATTCAGCAAAAAGTTTTCCCGCTTTACCAAAGCCAATCCTTTTGGCGAACCGGTATCAAAGCCTCGTCCTGATGACCTGACCCAGCGCAGAATCATGGAAAAAGATGAAGCATTTTCTGCGGAAGTCATACGCACCTATACAAAATACCGTTTTCCCTACAAGACCTTGGGTGAAGATTCTCTGGAAGCAGCCTCAATAAAAAATGACGAGGATGCCCTTTTGGCAGCCTACAACCTCTATAAGGCGGTGCTGGCGGCAAACGAGCAGTTTGGAACGGAACAGACGCGCATCAGGGATGATGTGATTGCAACGCCCCTTGCCCGCAAGGATGCCTACACTCAGGGAGATGATTTTGTGTACTTGCAGTGCTGGCTGCGCTATGAGCAAAAGGTTGAGGATGTAGTGCCTGTCCTTGCTCAGCCTTTATCCCAGCGGCAAGAGAAAGACACCTACACCCTGCAATTTGTTCCCGCGGAATCCTACCATGGAGACTACAAAAAGAAAGAAATCGTTGCGGTAATCCAGTCAGAATTTTATCCTGCGGGATAATCCCCTTATTTTTCAGTGGCCTTTAAAAAGCCCTGCCAGTTTTCCGGCGGGTTTTTGATAAAAGCCTCGCATTTTTCCGCATATTTTGCGCTCACGGCATCCTTATCCGCCAAATCATGGAAGAGGTCTTTTGCGGCGGCAAAATCTCCCTGCCTGAAGAGTCCGTAGGGGTTTTCAAAGGCGGCAAAAACGGTTTCCTGTTCCTTGTATGCAGCTTCGCTCATGGGAGTGTAGACCAAAACAGGTTCCTTACGTCCTACAACGGCAATGTTTGCAATGTTGCGGAATGCCAGTTTACAGCCGTCTGCCTGTGCCGCATCCATGGTGGATTGGGAACACATGGTATAGGTGCCAAACTGCTTGTTGATTCCTTCCAGACGGGAGGCAAGGTTTACGGTGTCGCCCATCATGGTGTAGTCAAATCGCTTTGTGGAGCCAAAGTTGCCCACTGTTGCGGGACCAGTGTTAAGACCGATGCGCTGTCTGACGGGTTTTCCCGTGATGGCAATAAGTTCTTCCTGCATTTCAGCAAGTTTCCGCTGACATTCCATTGCCGCTTCCAGTCCGCGCCGTGCATGGTCTTTTTGGGTTGTGGGTGCATTCCAAAAGGCGATGATGGCGTCTCCTTCGTATTTGTCAATGGTTCCGCCATGGGCAAGAATCACATCAGTCATGGCACTGAGATAGGTATTCAGGAATGAGGTCAGGTCTTCCGGTGAAAGTCCTTCGGAAATAGTGGTGAATCCCTGAATGTCTGAAAAATAAGCAGTGATTTCCCGTCTTTCGCCACCCAGCACTAAGAGGTCGGGATTTTCAAGCAGGGTGTCGATGACTGAAGGACTCAGGTACTGACTGAATGCGCTCTTGATGTAGCGTTTTTGCCTTCCTTCCGTAACGTAGGTGACGGAAACTGTTGCAGCAAATGAGAGCATAAAGGCTGTAATTGGCGCACCAAAAGGCAGAATCAGCCCGTAGTAAAAGGCGACATAGGTGATAAGTATGTAGAGGACAAGCCCTGCCACAAAACTTCCAGCCTGCATGAGCATGGTACGTATCTGAGGCTGGGAAAAGACCCTGCCAAGCAGACAGCCTGCAAGCACTGCAAGAAGCATGATACTGACAGTGGCGGCAGGAGAAATGTCCCTCAAAAAATGACCTTCCAGAATAGTGTCCAACTGGGAAATATGCACGCCAACTCCCGGATAGGTGACGGCAACGGGGCTGGTACAGATATCGTAAAGTCCGGGTGCGTAGAGACCAAAGAAGACATAACTTCCTTCAAACATTTTCGGGTCAAGGACAGATTCATTCAGGGGACTGCCGTCTTTTTCCGCCCGCTCAATGGCATATTCGCTCTGTAGAATCTGTGCGGCATTGTAGGGAACGTAGCGGTTTAAATCCCGCTGATAGCGGACATACATACCGCCGTCTTTTGCCTGAGGAATGCTGGCGATGTCGGGAGTTTTGCCGTCTACAAGGAGGTTTGCCAGCGCAAGACCGGGTTCTTTTTGGGCGGTGGCTGCATAAAATCTGCTTCTGCGGGCGGTGCCGTCTGTGTCCAGGGAACTGGTGACGTTTGCCAGCACTGCGGCAGAGCGGGCAATTGCTTCTACCGGACGTACTGGTTCTTCCGTGCTAAAATTGGCATCATAGTAGACCGTTTGGATTGCCCGTCCAAAACGCTGGCAGGCATCTCCAAAAGCTTCGTCATCGTCTGTACCATAGAGTGACGGCTCAGAATAAATCATATCAAAGGCAACGGATGCGGCGTTTCCCCGGTTAAAGAAATCAATCATTGAGCCGTAAGCGGCACGAGGCCAGGGCCAGCCCCAGCCCATTTCTTTTTTTGCCCAATCCAGGCTTTTTTGGTCTAGCAGGACAATGTTGATTTTTTCAGAGGGAGAAAAATAGGGGGCGGTTGCCTTCATGCGGCTGTCATAGGATTTGTGCTCAGTCCATGCAAAGACCTTGTTAAAGTGGAGGGTGCACACCAGTGCAAAAACCAGTGTGCACAAAACTGCCAGCTGTATCAGTTTTTTTGTTTTTTTCATAGATTAGTCATCGAGGAGTTTTTTCAGATTCTTTTTTGCATCGTTAAGCGTGTCTTTTGCAGAATCTTTTGCGGAATTGACGGTTTCTTCCAGAGAAGACTTTGCCTTGCCTCCAGCATCTTTTGCCGCTTCCTTGGTCTTTTCCGCTGCGTCTTTTGCGTCTGCCTTGATTTTTTCCTGGGCATCTGCAAGGTCATTTTCCGCAGAGGCTTTGAGCCCTTTTCCCGCCAGCGCAAGGTTGTCAATAGAACCGAGCACTGAATTTTCCTTGGCGATTTTCTTTGAAGTCAGGCTGCTGTTGGAAATCCATCCGGTTTTTCCATTTACCTCTACCTGTGTTTTATTGGATTTGCTTTCGAGTACAGTGCAGACATCTCCGTATTCTGCGGTCGTCACTGTGGAAGCAAACCAACCTGTTGAAGACTTGACCTTTGCAGTTTTGTCTGCAACGTAGACTTTTGCGCCTTTTTCAAAACTTGCAGCGAATGTGGCTGCAAGCGAAAAGAGAACGAGAAGAATCAGCATATGTTTTTTCATGCCATACCACCCTTTATAAGAAGATTTGCCATACAGTATATCACATGTGCTCTCTTTTCTCAAATAGAAAAAAACGGTAGACTGAAAATAAAAGAAAAGAAAATCGAGGAAAAGTATTTATGGAAGATCCCTTCGCACATCTTTTACCGTCATTCATGCAGTTTTTAACGCTTACGGGAGCACGCTTTGTGCTGCTTGTGGGCGTAATGATGTTTTTTGGCTCTGCAGGCGGACGCTTGTTTCAAAAACTTAAAATTCCTCAGGTGGTCGGCTATATTGTTGTGGGCATCCTGCTGGGTGTTTCTGGCATGTGGGTTCTGGGAAAAGAAACAATTGTCGCACTTAATCCTATCAGCACGATTTCCCTTTCGCTGATTGGCTTTTTGGTGGGTGCGGAACTGAAAATCGAGGTGATAAAAAAATACGGCAAGCAGTTTGTTGGCATCTTGCTGGGTGAGTCGATTACTCCTTTTTTTGTGGTGGGCATTTTGACTGGCGGGGTCAGTTTTCTGTTTACGAGGCAAATTCCCTATTCGGTTTCCATAGGACTTTTGCTGGGTGCCATTTGTGCCGCAACCGCTCCTGCCGCCACCACAGATGTGCTAAAAGAATACCGCACCAAAGGTCCTCTCACCACAACCATTTTGGGTATTGTGGCCATGGATGATGCGGTTGCGCTGATTCTCTATGCGATTGCCGCCACCATTGCGTCTCCCCTGCTGGGAGGCCACAGTATTTCTCTGGCGGCACAGTTAGGCGCAATCTGCTATGACATTTTTGGCTCTATCGTGATGGGCATGGCTTTTGGCTTTGTGCTCAGCCTGATTCTCAAATACACCATGGATGATGACGGCCGCGTACTGGGATTTTCTCTGGGCATTCTGCTTTTGAGCACAGGCATCTGCGATCTCCTGCACCTTGACCACATTCTTTCTGCCATGTTCATTGGCTTCTTTATGACCAATTTTGCCCACAAAAAGACACGCCCCATGTTCAGACTGGTGGAACGCTTTACGCCGCCTATTTACGTGCTTTTTTTTGTGACCGTAGGTGCAAAACTCAACGTATGGATTTTAACCCCCTTCTTTTTAGTCATTGCCCTGCTTTACGTGGGCGGACGAACGCTGGGAAAAACAATCGGATCTCGTCTGGGTGCCCGCCTGACCAAGGCTCCTGAAAGCGTGCGAAAATACCTCCCCTTCTGTCTGCTGAGCCAAGCGGGTGTGGCAATCGGTTTGAGTATTGCGGCAGGAAACGACTTTCCGGACAGCATTGGCCCGCAAATCATGCTGATTATTACGGCGACTACTTTTGTCGTGCAGATTTTGGGGCCCATTTGCGTAAAATATGGCGTAACAAAGGCGGGAGAAGTAGGTCTGAATGTTACGGAAGAAGATATCCGCAAAAAGACACTGGTTAAAGATGTTGCCGTCAGCGGAAAACCTGTCTGTTCGTCCATCTCCTATGCCATTGTAAATGAAGACGATGTGGTTGGAAAAATCATTTCTGACTTTGCTGCCCATGAAAACATGAATTACGAAGTGCGGGGCAAGGACGGTCTGCTTGTGGGGCAGATTTCTCTGGCCCGCATAAAAGATGCCATGCAGATTGGTGTCCTTGCCGACATGATGCCTGTTTTTGACCTTATGGAAAAGCCTTTGGCCACCTGTCTCCCTGAAACACCGCTCCCTGATGCCTATCAACTTTTTGCCGACCATGACACCGAAGCAATAAACATTGTGGACTCACAGGGTAAGCCCATGGGTATTCTGGAAAAATACACTGTTGACCATTATATCCACACCAAAATCGTTGAACTGGAGCACAAACTGGAAAACATGGGTTGATTTTTTTGAGGGGGCGAGCCCGCCCCCTAGTCGGCACCGCCTCGAAACTTCGCTCACGCTCCGTTGCGCATGCGTTGCCTCCATACCCCCACCGCCTAGGGGCGATAGGTTTGCTTTTCAGCCCCTAACACCTGATAATTCTGGAATGGGTAATTACTTCATTGCCCTTTTCCGTAATCAGCACGTCATTTTCCAAGCGAACGCCACCCAGTTTTGGGTCGTAAAGGCCCGGTTCAAGCGTTACAATCATGCCGGACTTAAAGACTTTTTCTTCGTCAATTTTTCCGGAAATGCGGGGATATTCGTGGATTTCCAGACCAATGCCGTGGCCAAGTGTGTGGGGCATGACGCGCTTTGCCTTTGCAAACACATTTTCTGCAGCCTTTCCTGCAAGACGGATGGGGCTTTCTGCCTGATAGAGGGGGAGAGCCGTTTCTGCTGCCTTTTCCACCAGGGCAAGCAATTTTTCCTGGGCTTCAGAAAGCGGGGCTCTGGCAACAGTTACCGTGGTATCGCTGGTGTAGCCTTCGTAGACCACGCCAAAATCCAAAATGGAAAGCCCCGCTGTTGCCCAGGGCGCAGCAGTGTAGCCGGGAAAGGCATGAATTGCCCAACTGCGGTCTGGACCTGCTGCCAGTGTGTCAAAGCCTGTGCGTTCGCAGCCGTGTTTCCGGCATTCTTTTTCAATAAGCAGGGCAACATCGCTTTCCCTTTGCAGTGCGCCTGAACGGATGCCGTCCTCAATCTGGTCAATAATCAAGTCTCCAATGCGGGCGGCTTCCTTGGTGCAGGCAATTTCGTATTCGTCCTTGCAGGCCCGCTCTTCCACCACAAAATCATGCAGGCTTTTTTCGCGGCAGCGCACATCCCAGCCGTCCAGAGCGTCCACATATTTGAGAAAGAGAGGATAAGGCGTTTCCGGCGGAATCTCTACGCTTTGTTTTCCCGCACTGTCAAAATCATGGAGAACAGCCTTTACCGCCTTAAGGTTGTTGCGCTCATATTTTTCCGACGGAATGATTTTACAGTCTATTGCCCGCTCATTGGCGAGATTTACATCCCAGGGTACAAGCACTGTCTGGCCGTCTGCGCTCACGATAAGAAGTGCATCGCTGGGATGCCCGGAATAATAGCGTACCGCAGGATTTCGTCTGCCTTCGGTATCTTCAAACACCGTCGCGCCAATGGCATGCTCGCGCATATAGGCAAAAAGTTTTTCCTTGCGCGAGGCATAGATTTTTTTGAGTTGGTCTTTTGAGTAAGGAGTCATTTTCTCACCTTCGCAATGATTATTTTTACTATTATATCTTTTGTCAGAACAAGCAGCGCTATACCGACCGCAGCAAAAACTACTGCTGTTGCCGCAAATGGAATGCCAAAGGCAAGCAGGCGGCCGTGGTCAGCAAAAAGGGGCAGCGTCACCATGCGTACAAAATGGGCGGGAACTGCGGCAATCAATGAAAAGATAATGAGTTTGAGGGCGTAAAGCACAATGCCGCGGATAACCTTTGCCACATTAATCACGGGATTCTTTTTGAGAAAGATAAAGAGCATGATAGTGTTTACCGCACTGGCAAGGGAAAGGGCAAGGGCTATGCCGCCGCCGCTCATGGGAGCAACCAGAAGGAGGGCGCAGAGAATGTTTACCCCAAAGCCGATAATGCCTGCCAGCGTAGGTGATTTTGTATTTCCCTGGGCATAAAAGGCTGGGGAGATGATGCGGTTAATGGCGATAAAAAAGAGACCTGCAATGTGCCAGCGGAATGCCTTCAGGGTAAGGAAAACAGAAGTGTCGTCAAAACTGCGGCTCTTGTATACCAAGGATATTATTTCTCTGCCAGAGATGAGGGACAGAAAGGTAATGGGAATGGAAATAAGGGCGATGATTTTGCAGGCAGTGGTGAGCATGGAGTTGAATTCCTCCCAACGTTCTGATTTTGCCATGCCGCTTAAATCCGGCAGAATCACCGTACCGATAGAGACTGCAAAAACTCCCAGAATCAGTTCCTGCAGGCGGAGAGAATATTGCAGGCTGGAAACAATGCCCGCACCAGCACGACCTGCCAGTGCCGTGGAAACAAGGTCGTTCAGTTGATAGGCCGCCATGCCGACTATGGTTGGTCCAATCAGGCGGACAACTGTGCGGGTGCCGGGGTTGGTGAATGCTTTTCTAAGGCTGGTAAAGCCAGTTGCCCAGCCCGTGCGAATCACAAAGGGAAGCTGAAACAAGGCCTGTACGCATCCGCCTGCAATCACACCAAATGCCATGGCGCGGGCAGGATTTGCCGTATGGGGGGCAAGCAGGTAGGTGAGGGCAATCACGAATGCGTTAAAGAGCACGGGCGTAAATCCTGAGGGGGAAAAAATCTTAACGCCGTTCAGCACGCCCTGAAAAAATGCCGCTATCGAAATGACAAAGAGGTAGGGAAACATAATCCGCGTAAGAATCGTAGTTTCTTCCAATACAAGTGGATTCTTTCCGTCGTAAAAAAAAGGAATAATCAGCGGAGTAAGCGCAATGCCCAGGCTTACCACCACCGCTGTCAAAAAAGACACCAGGGTAAAGGTTGCTCGTAAAAAATCTTTTGTATGTGCCTTGCCGTCTTCGTCGCTGGCTTCTTCCAGATAACCGCGGAATGTGGGGATAAAGGCCACGCTGATGGCATTTTCCGCAAAGAGCCGGCGAAAGAGATTGGGAATCATAAAGGCAATGCCAAATGCATCTGCATAGATTGACGTACCCAAAAATGCTGCCTTTGTCATCTCGCGGATTAAACCGAGTATGCGCGAACACAGGGTAAAAAAAGAGAGCGAGAGTCCGGCAGAGAGTAAGGATTTTTTTGCCATAGCGTGATTATAGCAAAATGAAAGGATTGCGTATATATTTTTTTTCGGTTATACTGGGAATGCTAAACTAGGCACTATTTTTGATAGCCCGAAAAGGGCATAGGAGTAAACAAATGGAAAAGACAGAAGTACAGGCAAAATTGAAGGACTTTTTTATGTCAAACTTGGGTGTTGACGGCGATGTGCTCAAATATGACACCGCACTCTTTGGCGATGAGGTTGGTCTGGATTCAGTAGACTCTCTGGAAATCATCTCTTTTGCTGATGACGAATACGGTGTTTCTATGACAGGACTTCCCAAGGAAACTTTCTACAGCATCGACACGATTGCTGACTACATCGTAAAGAACGCATAAGGAGTATTCCTAAAAGTCGCTAAAAGTGGTTTTTAGGAAACTCGCGAGTTTTAAGGCGATGCCCTAAAACATCGCAGACAATAGTGCACCATAAAAGAAATAAAGAAATGAGGAATTCACCATGACCGAAGAGAAGAATCGCTGTGTAGTGACTGGCTTGGGCATGATTTGTGCCATCGGAAACTCTGTTGAAGAGTCTTGGAAAAATGTGCTGGCATCCGTTTCTGGCATCAAGCACACAAAAACAGTGGACACCGAAAACTGCTATGCTACTTTGGCTGCAGAAGTAAACTGCGACACCCTGGACGACATTGACGCCCCCGAAGAAAAAGACCGTGCATCCAAATTGTGCCTCAAGGCTGCAAAGGAAGCATTGGCTGATTCTGGCCTGGCAAAAGGAAATGACGACCCCCGCGTGAGCGTTATTATCGGCAGTTGTGTAGGCGGCGCAGTAAGCATCGAACATTACTACAAGCACGGCAAGGATAAAAAAGACATCCTCAAAATGCCGATTGCGCCGATTGCTTCTCAGGTTGCGGAGCTTGCAGGTGCGGGTGGTATCGTCACGAACGTGGGTAACGCCTGTGCCGCAGGTACGATTAGCGTGGCCTATGCATGCGATTTGATTCGTGCAGGCAAGGCAGATGTAGTTCTGGCTGGTGGTGCGGATTCTTTTGCATCTATTCCCTATGCTGGATTCCTTTCTCTTCATGCATTGGACGAAAACGGCTGTTCACCCTTTAACCGCTGTACTGGCATTACGCTGGGCGAAGGAGCGGGTATGGTCATTGTGGAGTCTTACGCACATGCAAAGGCTCGCGGTGCAAAAGTCTACTGTGAGGTTTTGGGTGCAGGCGTTACAACCGATGCGCATCATATCACCGCTCCCCGTGAAGACGGACTCTGTCAGATTGAAGCCATTAACCGTGCGATTGAAAATTCCGGTGTGTCTAAAAAAGACATTGGCTATGTAAACGGTCACGGAACAGGAACGGCAAAGAACGACAATGCGGAATTCCTTTCGCTCCACGCTGTTTTTGACGGCGAAAATGACAATCTGAGCGCAAGTTCTACCAAGGCAATGACTGGCCACTGTCTGGGTGCTGCTGGTGCAATTGAGGCTGTCTTCTCAATCAAGGCACTGACAACGAATACTGTGCTTCCCACCTTGGGCTATACCGATGAAGACAAGGAAAAACTCAAGGAAAAAGCGGGCAAGATTGAATTCGTTCAGAATGTGCCCCATGCAAAAGAACTTACTGCCGTAATGAGCAATTCATTCGCTTTTGGCGGAAACAACGCAAGTATCATCTTCAGTAAGAATGCTGGCAATGTAAAAGTAAGCGATGCAAAGCCCAATATTGCCATTACTGGTCTCGGCATTGTAAATCCTCTGGGTCATACAAAAGAAGCCTATATCGCACAGGTTAAGGCAGATGCGAGACCTAGGGAAACAAGCATTCATTCTACAATAGAAACATCTGAATATGACGATTTGGGAATCAAGATGGCCTTCTACCGCAAACTGGACAATTTCAGCCAGCTGCAGGTTGTAACAGGTATGCGCGCCCTGAAAGATGCAAAACTCACCGTTACCGAAGAAAATGCAAAGGACATCGGTAATATCGTGGGTACCAGCGAAGGCGCACTTGGTTCAACATACGATTTTGAAGAACTGATTGGCGAAAAAGGAAACGCAAAGGGAAGCGCATTCAAGTTCCCCAACACCGTGTACAATGCGGCAGGCGGATACCTTTCCATCTGCTCTGGCTTGAAAGGCTACAGCGTTACCGTAACCAGCGGTCCGCTTTCTGGCCTGACAAGCATCCTGTATGCAATGAATGTTATCAAGGAAGGACAGGAAAAAATCATGCTGGCAACGGGCAATGATGAAAATATCCCCATCCTTGACAATCTCTTTAACGAACTGGGCTACAAGGCAAAGTCTGTTACGGCTCCTTTTGCTGGTGCAGATGGATTTGTTCTTGGTGACGCAAGCACTTCTCTGGTGCTGGAAGACGATGCCAATGCAAAGAGCCGCGGTGCCACCGTATACGCGCATGTACTTGGCTACGGAAACGGTCGCCACAACGTACGATTTGGCTCTCTCCGCGGAACGGAAGACGCTCTTGAAAAGGCAATCGCTGACGCACTGGCAGATTCTGGCGTAAAGGCAGAAGAAATTGACGCTGTGTACGGCTTTGCAAACGGCATGAAAGTTGTGGACGACATTGAAAAGACAGTTCTTGCAAAGTGCTTTGCTGACAAGCCTGCCTTTGAAATCAAAGAACGTGTTGGTGAAGGTCGTGCCGGTACTGCCGCCCTGCAGGTTGCCCACGCTGCAATGATGCTTCACGGAGACATTGCAAGCGATAAGGCATACGTCATCGCAAAAGACGGTAGCGTAAGCCGCAAGACTGTAGACGGCAAGTCACTGAATAAAGTGCTGGTTCTTTCATTCGCACTTGGCGGCTCATACACCGCTGTAGTGCTTTCAAAATAAAAATTGCTTCTAGTGTATGTGCTGGATAAAGGCTCTCTGTGCGATGTGCATGGAGGGCGTTTTTTCTGTAATTGACAGGCTTTCAGGGCAAACGCATTATAGATATCGTGCTTGCATATCGGCTGGACAAATGAAATG
>CAKZZO010000059.1 GCA_937885175.1 uncultured Treponema sp.
AGATTTGCGACGGCAGCTCAGTTCGTAAGTTATCTTGGTCTTTGTCCTGGAGAAGATTCCAGCGGAAAGACTAAAAATATGCTTCCGCTAACGAAAGCAGGGAACAAGCGCGTGAGGGCTTTGTTCTGTGAGTCGGCGAAGGCGATAAAACGGACGAATCCTTATGGCGAAAAATCCAAAAGGATTCTTGAAAGGCAAAAGAATGCAAGTCCTGAAATCGTAGCATATGCGGACAAGGCAACGAAACGAATCAGGACGAAGATGAAGCATCTGGAGGAACGAGGTAAAAATTACAACGTTTCTTCCGCAGCTGGTGCAAGGGAACTTGCTTGTTTTGTATGGGGAATGATGAACGACAAAATTGCCTGATTTATCATTCATATCTTAAAGTCGTAAAATAAAGAAAAGGTGGCGGAAACGAGGCATGATTCAGTTATCTTCGTTTCTCCTATGGGCTAAACAGGGATAAATTCCTGCGAACTCCCGTTCTTAGACAGAAAGAACTTTTGGCGGATCATTGACCTGTCGGTAATGGTAGAAACAAGTTTCAACCTAAATCCACGAATATCAGGATGGTCTAGTGCCGAAAATCTTGATTTCTAAAGCCTTTTCTTTTTTATATTTTTATTGTTTTGTCATTGACAAATGGCACAACATATCAGGAGTGTAATATGAAAAAAAATCTGTTTGCAGCAGTGTTTTGCTGTTTGACGATTGCATTTGGGGGTTGTAAAGGTATGGATAAGGAATTGAAAGCAATTCAGGGAAAAGACGGTGTATTTGCGGTATTGGAAACAAACCGCGGTTCAATTGTTTTGGAGTTGTTTTACAAGGAAACACCGCTGACTGTAACAAATTTTGTCGGTTTGGCAGAGGGAACATTGGATGCCGCTAAGGGAAAGCCCTTTTATGACGGACTGAAATTTCATCGTGTTATCAGTAAGGCGAATGGTGACGGTCAGGACTTTATGATTCAGGGTGGAGACCCCGAAGGAACAGGTGCTGGCGGCCCAGGCTATCGCTTTATTGATGAGATTGTGAATGAATTGACTTTTGACAAGCCTGGTTACCTCGCTATGGCAAATGCAGGTGCCGGAACAAATGGAAGCCAATTTTTTATTACGATTGCACCGACAGAATGGTTAAATGGAAAGCATACCATTTTTGGTAAGGTGGTTGATGCAGACAGTCAGAAAGTTGTGGATACAACCTTGCAAGGCGACACGATAAAAAAGATTAGCATTATTCGCCAGGGTGATGAGGCAAAGAAGTTTACGGCAAGTCAGAAGGACTGGAACGACCGTGAAGCTGTAGCAAAAAAGGCTGCGGAAGCACTCAAGGCAAAACAACTTGCCGCATTTACCGAAGGCTGCACAAAGTCTCCCAACGGAATTTATTACAAGATTCTTAAAGAAGGCAAAGGAAACAAGGCTGGCAAGGGTAAGACTGCAAATGTAGAATATCAAGGATATCTGCAGGACGGAAGTATTTTTGATGCGTCAAAGGGTTTCCATCCTCAGGGACATGAAGGCCTGTCTTTCAGACTGGGTGCTGGCGAAATGATTCCCGGATTTGACTTGATGGTTCAGGACATGAAGGTTGGCGAAACAAGAACTATCATCATTCCGCCGGAACTGGCATATGGTGCACGTGGTGTTCCTCAGGCGGGTATTCCTGGTGGCGCATATATTGCCTTTGATGTGGAATTGACCTCAATCAAATAGGAACTCGTATCGGTTATATTTTATACGACCGTTCGTTAGCATACGAACGGTCGTTTTATTTTGTCTTGGTTTTCAAGGTGCGTAAATAGGCTTTTTGAGAATCGGTGATGCGGTAACTTTCACAGGCTTTTTGAATGGCTTTGTTGTGAGTCCAAGGTGCAAGGCATTTCTTTTGGATAAAGGGGAGTATTGCATCGTATTGTTTGGCCAGCGCAGTGGCAAAGTACCAGGCAATCATCATGTTGATATAATATTCATCCGAACGAACGGTAGTTATCTTTTCTGCATAAGAAAGATTAAAAGCATCTTCCAAAAAATGCTGCATTAACATACGGATAGCAAAGCGTACGGTATAGGTGTGTTTGGAAGTAATCCAGCGGTTAATGTAGGGTAAAAGTTCTTGTCGGTGCTTTTTGAAGGTGCGGGGTGAAAGCTGGTCGCAAGTTGCCCAATTGTCAATGTAAGGTAAAAATTGTTCTACTTGTGCAATGCAAGTGTCAAAATCTTTTGTTTCTGAAATAATGAATGCATGCAGTTGATTTTCGTCAAAGTAATGGTGGGGCAAACTGGAGATAAAGTCCTCTACTCGGTCATCTTTACCATATTGCTTGGCTAACGAACGTAAGGTAGGTGTGCGAACACCGATAATGTCATCGGCCGCCACTGTAGGAAGCAGTTTTGCCTGAAAGTCGCGATATGTCGTATCTTGCAAGCGAAAGAGTTGTTCGATGACGGCTGGGGTAGGCATGTTATTGTGTAACATCTTCTTCTGTTTCTTCTTTCCGATGTTATGGCAGAAATTGTTCCAACAGTGACAGCTGTTAGTGCTTCTGCGGTATTTGCTTTCATAGAAAGATTATACAATGAAATTTTGGATTTTACAAACAAAAAGAAAGTGAGTTTTAGTTAATTTTTTGAATTTCGGCTGCGAAAACTTTGAAATCATCAAGATGTTTTGTAATAATGGCAAAAATAATTTTACAGTCTAAATTTTCATATTGGTGAACGGCGATATTGCGAAACCCAACGGCATGGCTTAAATTTTCGGCAGTTGAATCGGAAATGAGTTTATTATGTGCAAGTTTTCTGAACGTCTCAGACATTGTGCTTGGTGTCTCGGTGCTGTAATCCAAAAGGATGTGATTACCAATGTCAACGCAGATTTGCACTGCACGTTGGAGATTCAGGATAATGATTTCCTGTTTATCAAGATTATTTTTCAGTTCTTCAATACTTGAGATGTTTTGCGATTTTATCCGATGAACGCAACGAATAAGGGCAGCAAGTTTTGTTTCGAGAATTTCTTTATCCATTTATAAACCTCTCTATTTTCTTTTTGTTCATATATTCAATGGTCGGAAGAAAATCTTCCTTAAAGCAAAGGGCTTTCATCAAATATTTTACAAAAACAGTCTTTGAGATTTTTATTTTTGCCCCCGTTGTCATAATCTGATATAAAAAAATTCCTTCTGCCTGTGATAAATCCGCAAGGTCAATTTCACGGTGACAAAGTAATGACAAATCGCTTTGAATCTTTGCCAAATCTTCATATTCGAGGGGCTTATCAGAATGCACGGCAATATCAATGTCGCTGTAAGAATTATAAGTGCCTTTTGCAAACGAACCAAAAAGCAAAACAGTATCGATTTCGTTTTTTTGAGAAAAATATTCCTGAATTTGTTGCTTTATAGAATCGGCCTCGGACATATGCAAAATAAGTATATCACGATTGATGAATTTTTAATACTAAAAACGCAATTGTATGTTTTCCTGCGCAAGGGATTGGAGCCCCGAAGTTGCCTGCCGGATGGCAGGCAATGAGCGTGAGCGAAGGGCGAAAAGCCCGCCCCTACCGACAGGTAGGGGTGCGCCCAAATTTACTTTCCGAAATAGTTCAGTGCATTTCCAAAGCTGATGTCTTTGACCATCTTGGTAAGCACTTCCATGTCATCTGGGTATTCGCCGTTTTCGACCCAACCACCGATTACATTGCAGAGAATGCGGCGGAAGTATTCGTGGCGTGAGTATGAGAGGAAACTGCGGCTGTCTGTGAGCATACCGACAAAAGCAGGAATCATGCCCAGGTTGCCCAGGACTTTAATCTGCTGTTCCATGCCGTCTCTGTGATCACAGAACCACCAGCCTGACCCCAGCTGGATTTTTCCCTTGATGCCGCCCCCCTGGAAACAGCCCATGATGGTGCCGATTGAGTAGTAGTCTTTGGGGTTGAGGGTGTAGAGAATGGTTTTTGGCATACCGCCCTTTTCTTCGATGAGGTTCATAAGGCCGGCGAGATTTTCTGCCATGGGTTTGTCGTGGCTGCCGTCAAATCCTGTGTCTGGACCCAGTTTTTTGAACATTGCCTTGTTGTTGTCGCGGATTGCGTTCATGTGCCACTGCTGTACGATACCCTTTTGTTCGTAAGCGCGTCCGAGGGCAACAAGAATCTTTGTTTTGTATGCTTCTGCTTCTGCTTCGCTGATTGTCTCACCGTTCAGTGCACGTGTTACAACTGCATCGATGTTTGCATCGGTGTCGATTTTGCAGGGCGGGTATTCAAGGGCATGGTCAGAAGCACGGCATCCGTTTTCGATGAAGAAGTCAAGGCGTTTGAGCAATGCGGTGATAACGTCGTCAGAAGTCTTGATGGCAACTCCAGAAACCTGACTCAGTTTTGCAATGTAGTCCTTGTATGTGGGCAGGTTGATGTTGATTGCTTTGTCCGGGCGATATGACGGGCGGACTTTTGTGTCAATCTTGCCGATGGGTGCGGTGCCGTCTGCAATTGCCTTGTGGTATTCAAGGGTGTCGGCAGGGTCGTCTGTTGTGCCTACAGCGTACACATGGAAATTCTTAAAAATGCCCTTTACGCTCAGTTCATCGCTTTTGAGCATTTCGTTTGCTTTTTCGTAAATTTTCGGTGCTGACTTTACGGTGAGCGGTTCATAGATGCCGAAATAGCGCTGCAATTCAAGGTGCGTCCAGTGATAGAGGGGGTTGCCAATCAGGTGTTCGATTGTTTCTGCCCAGCGCACGAATTTTTCGTAGGGTTCTGCGTCTCCTGTAATGTATTTTTCATCAATACCGTAGGTACGCATCTGACGCCACTTATAATGGTCGCCGCCCAGCCAGATATCGGTGATTGAGTCGAACTTTTTGTTCTGAGCAATTTGCTCCGGCGGAAGGTGGCAGTGGTAGTCCCAAAGCGGTTCATCTTTACAGGCTTCAAACAGTTTCTGTGCAGTCTTGGTTTCCAAAAGGAAATCTTTGTCCATAAATTTCTTCATATACACTCCATGCCCGCAATTGTGCGGAAAATGCTGTATCTATTATAGCACGAGTTGGCGGGTTTGTATATTAGGTTCAATTTCAAGTTTAGGGCAAAAAGTCATTCTGAGGAATGAAGTTCCGAAGAATCCCGTCATTTTAGGGTATGCAAGATAGATTCTTCACGCTTTCAGCGTTCAGAATGACCTTGGTTACGCTAAAAACATGAAACTTGACATTTGACCTTATAGAGAACTTTATACAGTTTGTAATTTAAAAAACAGCCCAGTGAAGGCATAAAAAAAAACAAAATTTCTCTTGACAAAATTATATTTGATACAATATAATTTGATTAAATAAAACATGGCAGTGGAAGGAACTGCTTGAACGGAGGCGAAATTATGGCTATCTATGATTACACAGTAAAAGACAGAAAGGGAAACGATGTTTCATTGGCGAATTTTAAGGGCAAGGTGATGCTCATTGTGAACACGGCGACAGGCTGCGGCTTCACCCCCCAGTACAAGGGGCTGGAAGAACTCTGGCAGAAGTATCACGACAAGGGCCTGGAAATTCTGGACTTTCCCTGCGACCAGTTTGGACATCAGGCACCGGGGGATGACGATGAAATCCATGAATTCTGCCAGATGAAGTACAAGACCAGTTTTGACAACTTCAAGAAAATCGAAGTCAATGGCGAGAACGAGATTCCCCTCTACACTTTCCTCAAGAGCCAGAAAGGTTTTGCAGGCTTTACGGGCATCAAGGGTGCGCTGATGAACACCGTTGTGGGAAAAATTGACCCTGACTTTAAGAACAATGCCAACATCAAGTGGAATTTCACCAAGTTCCTCGTAGACCGGGAAGGCAATGTGGTGGAGCGTTTTGAATCCACCGTTGAGCCCAAGAAAATTGAGGACAAAATCGCATCCTTGCTGTAGAATTGTCGTAAAATCAAGGGCGTTCCCCGCTAACGCGGGTCAGGCTTTTCGCACTTCCGCTGTCGCTCCATACCGCCGCAAGCCTTGCTTGCTCTGGTACGCCTGCGGCGGTGCTCCAATCCTTAACGCAAAGAAAGACAGGAGAAGACCATGAACTATGACATTATCATAATCGGAGCGGGACCTGCGGGAATTTCTGCGGCTCTGTACATAAAGCGCGCCAACCTGCATGTGGCAGTCATATACTCGGGCGAAAGTCAGCTGGAAAAGGCACACAAAATCGACAACTACTACGGTTTTCCCCAGGGCATTACGGGAGCGGATTTGTATGCAAGCGGCATTGCTCAGGCAAAGAATTTGGGCGTAGACGTGATTCAGGCTGAGGTGACCAACATTCAGATGGATGCACCCGGTCAGTATACGGTGAGTGCAGAAGGTAGGGATTATACAGCCCCGTCAGTTATTCTTGCCACGGGAAACAAAAAACTGCGGCCGCTTATTGAAGGCATTGCGGACTTTGAGACAAAAGGCGTTTCCTACTGTGCCATCTGCGACGGATTTTTTTACCGCAAGAAAAACGTGGCTGTTATTGGAAACGGCACATTCGCTGTGGCTGAAGCAGGACATCTTGCCCACATTGCCACTCAGGTTACCATTCTGACAGACGGCAAGGACGATGGAGAAGTAAAAACCGCCCTAGCCGCAGACCCTTCGCTGGCAGAAAAAATCACCGTGGACACGCGCAAGGTTGCAAAAGTCTACGGAAACGAAGCTGGCGTAAAAGTGGGCGGCGTGGAATTTTCAGACGGAGAAAAACTTGCTCTGGACGGCATCTTTGTGGCTCTTGGCTCTGCGGGTGCCGCTGACTTTGCAAAAAAACTGGGGCTTGCCCTCAATGGCGACAGCATCAGTGTGTCCGAAAAAATGGAAACCAACGCACCAGGCATCTACTCATGCGGAAACGCAACGGGTGGACTTTTGCAGGTGTGCAAGGCTGTCTATGAGGGTGGTCTTGCAGGTCTGAGCGCAGTAGAATATATACGCAATCTCAAAAAGACTGCATAGCAGAATCATACTTTTTTTACAGGTGCCGTTTTTTGGAGGTAGGCATGGCTCAAGACAGAGAGAAAATCATCGTTCACACCAGCATCATTGGCATTATAGCAAACATTGCGCTGGCAATCTTTAAGGCAATCACGGGATTACTTTCCCATTCAATTGCCATTGTGTTGGATGCGGTAAACAATACCACCGATGCCCTCTCTTCCGTGGTGACCATTATCGGAACAAAACTGGCTGGAAAACCCGCGGACAAAAAGCATCCCTTTGGTCATGGCCGTGCAGAATACATTACGGCTCTGGTCATTGCCGTCATCATTCTGTATGCCGGTATTACCTCCCTTGTTGAGTCCGTCAAAAAAATCATTACGCCCTCTGAACCTGAGTACAAGCCGCTATCGCTCATTATCGTGGCCGTGGCAGTTGTGGTAAAAATTGCCCTGGGACTTTTTGTCAAGGCAAGGGGAAAGCGCGTCAATTCAGATTCGCTGGTGGCAAGTGGCCAAGATGCCCTTATGGATTCAATCATCTCCGTTTCCACGCTGGTGGCGGCTGCGGTTTTTTTGATTTTTGGCATTTCGCTGGAAGCCTATCTGGGTGTCATCATATCCTTTATGATTATAAAGGCTGGCGTGGAAATCCTTCGCGAAACGCTGAGCAAGATTCTGGGTGAGCGCATTGACGCAAGCATTGCCCATGCTATCAAAAGAACGGTTGTTTCCGCTGACCCGGAAATTCGCGGTGCATTTGACTTGGTGCTGAACAATTATGGCCCGGACAAACATATCGGTTCCGTGCATATTGAAGTGCCGGACACTTGGACAGCAGACAAGATTGACGCAGTTGCCCGAAAAATCAGTGCCGAAGTGTATGAAAAGCACAATGTGGCAATGGCGGCCATCGGCATTTACAGCATAAACACCAAGGACAACAGTGCCGCCCACATTCGTTCTCAGGTGTCAAAAATCGTGCATGAACACAAGGACATTTTGCAGATGCACGGCTTTTATCTGGACGAAGAAAAAAAAGAAATGCGCTTTGACATTATCGTATCATTTGATTCGCCCGACATGAAGAAAGTCTACGACCATGTGGTAAGCGATGTGCGCGAAGCCTTTCCCGACTACACGATAGAAGTTCAGTTTGATACAGACATAAGCGACTAGTGCAAAGCCTGACCGCAAGCGGATGCAGCAAGGCAAGGAAGTGAAGATGGAAAAAAACTATGACAGCCTCAAACTCAAAAATCAGCTGTGCTTTCCCCTCTATGCTGCAAGCCGTGAAATTCTCCGCAAATACACGCCCTTCCTCAAGGAACTGAACCTCACCTACACCCAGTACATTGTGATGATGGTGATGTGGGAAGAAAAATCCCTTACCGTGGGCGACTTGGGAAAAAAACTCTATCTGGACACGGGAACCCTTTCTCCCCTTCTCAAGGCAATGGAAGAAAAAGGTCTCCTTGTCCGCTCCCGCAAAAAAGATGATGAGCGCGTCGTAACCGTTTCCATTACCCCAAAAGGAGCAGCCCTGCGCGAAAAAGCCGTCTCCGTTCCCGCGGAAATAGGAAAATGCATCAGCCTTAGCCCAGAAGAAGCAAAAGTCCTCTACGGAATCCTGTATAAACTTATTGGGTGAATTGAGAATCTGGGCTTGGGAATCTTGCACCTCTTTATGTTTTTATCTTATCCAATGCCTTGTTCAGTATGTGGCGAACATCGTCTACAACTTCATTCGTGATTTTTCGTGATGCCATCTTAACTAAAAACGAACAAACAATTTATAATGAAATGATTATGAATAGTCCAAGTGCATTTTTAGATGATAATTCCATTTTTGAAAAACTGACAAAGATGCAACATTATGGGCTACCCACGCGATTACTTGATTTGACAGAAAATCCTTGTGTGGCATTGTATTTTGCCTGCGAGAATAATCCTAAGGCTGTGGGTGAAGTTATTCTTTATGAGCCGAAAGAGTCTAATGAAAAATTCTTTTACTCACCTGAAATTAAAAGTTTTAGTTTCGAGGATAAATCTAAAGGATTATTTTTTGTTCATTCAAAATTTAATAATAGGAGAATTGCAAGTCAATCTGGGCTTTTTTTATTATTCGCGGAAAAGGAGGATATCTTTTCCGTTTCTCTTAATGAGTGTTACAAAAAAACAAATGACCACAAACAAATCATCCTTTATATTCCGTGTAATAAAAAAGCAGCGATTAAAAAAAGTCTTGAAAGAATCAATATACGAAAAAAGTCATTGTTTTTAGAATTAAATGATATTGCAGAAGATTTAAAGGAAAGTTATAGCAAAAATGGAAAAATGACAGGCGAGTAATGCCTCTTGATGACGGCATTATTTAACCACGCTAAGATTCTCCTTGAAAAACTTCGACTTACTTTTCCAACCGTGCGGAATAAGCGTTCGCTTTCTGCGCCAATTCCTCAACGCTCAAATTGTCGAACAAGTCCGCCCGCCATTTTGTGTAGTCAAACGGCTCTCGGATTATGAGAGAGATAAAACGCTCTGCATCCACCATGCCGAGTTTTTCAAGCAGAATTGTCATGCCCTCCTGTCTGATTACAGTGTCTGTTTTATATGCTGTTGTCGAGCTACTCATCTGCTTCCTCCTCATAGTTCAAAAAATCTATTGGACTTAATATCTTGATTCCGTCAATCGGCGTTCTGAGCAGTTTTCTGTCAACGGTAAGAAAGGTCTCGCATCTTGCAGCAATCGCACTCGCAATGTGAAGCGCATCCTTGTTTTTTATGCCTTTTTGCATAATCGCCTTTGCGTTCTGAACAACGCTGTCATCCGCCATTTGAACCGTAACCGCAAGACTCCGCCACTGTGCAATTGCGTCACGTCGGATTTCAAACGGATTCTGCATGTTCTCGTAGTCTTCAATTGCAGACCAGACTAAATCATGCTTTCCCATGCGGATTTCTTCCTGAACCTGCAGTTTTGCCTGAGTTTCAAGAGAAACATTCAAGTAACTTTGGTCGTCATAAGGACGATTATAGCAACAGTTGTCCAGATAAATCCTCATAGAAGGATTATATCATGAAAATATTCTTTTGTGGGAAAAACATACGAAACTTATCGAAAAATCGAGTTTTGCAGGTAATTCATGAAGCAACATTTTTGGGAGCGAGACAAACCAGTCATTTTGTGCTAAAGTCTTTTTATGCTCTCTTTTGAAAGTGACTACACCGAAGGCGCACACCCGGAAATATTGCGCCGACTGACAGAAACAAACCTTGAGCAGCTTTCTGGCTATGGTACAGATAGATACACCGCCTCTGCAAAAGAAAAAATCGCCGCCGCCTGTGGCCTACCTCTTGCTACAAAAGAAAGCCACGCTGGCGCACAGATTGTCTTCCTTACCGGCGGCACACAGACAAATCAGCTTGTGATTGACACCATGCTGCACCCCTACGAAGGCGTGCTTTCTGCCCAGACTGGACACGTAAGCGTCCACGAGGCGGGTGCCATCGAATACACTGGCCACAAGGTACTGCCCCTGCCCGCCCATGACGGCAAGATGCATGCCGCTGAACTTGATGCCTACATCACGGATTTTTATGCTGACGGTAACCACGAGCACATGGTGTTTCCTGGTCTTGCCTACATCTCCCATCCCACCGAATACGGCACCCTCTACACCAAGGCGGAACTTACCGACCTAAGCAATATATGCCACAAGCACAAGATTCCCCTCTTTTTGGACGGTGCCCGCCTTGGCTACGGACTGGAAAGCCGCCAGACTGACCTGCGTTTACAGGACATAGCCCGCTTATGCGATGTCTTTTACATCGGCGGCACAAAGGTGGGAGCACTCTGCGGAGAAGCCGTGGTCTTTACCCGTGCAAATCAGCCCGCCCATTTTGACAACCTGATAAAAAAGCATGGTGCTCTCCTTGCTAAGGGGCGGCTTTTAGGCATTCAGTTTGACACCCTCTTTACTGACAATCTGTATTTTAAAATCAGCCGCAATGCCATAGACCGCGCCGAAGAACTTAAGGCTGTCTTTACGGACAAGGGCTACAAATTTTATCTTGACTCGCCCACAAACCAGCAGTTCGTCATACTGGAAAACAAAAAAATGGCGGCCCTGCAAAGCAAAGTCGCCTTTAGTTTTTGGGAAAAATATGACGAAAGCCACACCGTCGTCCGCTTTGCAACCAGCTGGGCAACCACGCCCCAAAGCATTGCTGAACTGGCAGAACTGCTCTAGCGGTCTAGCGGATAAAATTTGTCCAGACTTTTTTGCCTGCATCGGGCTGAGGTACGCCCGCCTGTTTTCCCGCTTGGATTGATGCAAGCACCCAGGCCATGTTGCGCCCAAGCATCTGCATAATCTGCACGCCCTCTTCGTCCTTCAGCACATCCTCAGGATTTGAGCCGTGTACCATGTTCCAGTAGCGGGAAGTAACCACCGGCTGCTGGGCATAGGTAAGGTATTTGTTCAGCACGTCAAGACAGGCCGTTGTTCCCGCACGTCTGGCACAGGTAACCGCCGCTGCAGGCTTAAAGCGAAGGAATTTTTCGCCCTGCATGTAGAGACGGTCAAGAAAGGCAAGAATCTCGCCGCTGGGAGAAGCATAGTAGACAGGAGAACCCAATACGATTCCGTCCGCACTTTCCAGTTTTGCAATCGCTTCTTCCACCATTGCATCCATCTCGCCCGTAAGCGCACGCCCGCCTACCCAGAATACTTCCGTTTCAATGCCGTTTGCCTTCAGTTCATCGGCAACAAGTTTGAGCGCAATGCTCGTACAGCCATTTTCACGTCGGCTACCGTTAAATAAAATTACTTTCATACTGCAAGTATATCGCACAAGAAAGAAAAAAACAATGAAAAAGCCGCCCGGCACCAGGGCAAACGCATTATAATCCATTCACCAGTAAGACAAAAAGGGCACAGGTAAAAGAGTCTCAGCAAAAACGAAAAATGAGTCCGCTTACGGAAAAGCGCGTCTGGTTCGCACGCTGAGAGGATTGGAACTTGGACTCGCTTCGCTCGCCCTCTCAGAGTGCTCATTCAGCCGCTTACTTTTCCTACGCTGCCTCATTTTTCGCTTCGTGGCTCAATGCAATCCCTCCACTCACATCCTTTTTGCTGCAACTACTTTTCATTTGTCCAGCCGATATGCAAGCTCGATATCTATAATGCGTTTGCCCTGCGCCCGGCACATACCAGACGGCTTTTGTAACGACATTTCTGACAGCAACTTGTCTGCTGTCGAACTTATTCGTTTACTTTCAGTTCCTTGTCGTCCACAACCACCTTCTTCAAGTGCCAGATGTCCTTTACGTAGTCTTCAATCGTGCGGTCGCTGGAGAAGTTACCGCTGTTGGCAATATTCAGCAAAGTCTTCTTTGCCCATGCCTTCTTGTCTGAGTAGGCGGCGGCAACACGTTCCTGTGCTTCCACGTAAGAGGCAAAGTCTGCCAGAACGTAGTACACATCTGGACGCTGACCTTCAACACCGTAGACCAAGGAATCATGCAGTTCTTTGAAAATCTGGTGGCTGGGGTCGTAGGTACCGTCCACCAACTGCTCCACAACCTTGTTCAGAGCGGGATTGCGCTCCAGATACTGCTGAGGATTGTAACTGTGTTCTTCTTCCATCTTCAGGATTTCTTCTGTGGTCAAGCCAAAGACAAATGCATTTTCTTCACCTGCATCTCGAACGATTTCGATGTTTGCACCGTCCAGTGTACCCAGCGTAAGCGCACCGTTTACCATGAACTTCATGTTTGATGTACCTGACGCTTCCTTGCCAGCGGTAGAAATCTGCTCTGAAACATCTGCCGCTGGGAAGATTTTTTCTGCCACGGATACGCGGTAGTTTTCAATAAAGATAACGTGCAGTTTGCCACGAACGCGGCGGTCATTGTTGATGCGCTCTGCAACGGTGTTAATCAACTTAATGATTGCCTTTGCGCGGCGGTAGCCAGACGCTGCCTTTGCACCAAAAATGAATGTGCGGCTGGGCGGGTCAAAGTTGGGGTCTTCGATGATACGGTTGTAGAGATACATGATGTGCAGCACGTTCAAAAGCTGTCTCTTGTATTCATGCAGACGCTTTACCTGCACATCAAAAATGCTTTCTGAGTCAATCAGTGCATTTTGCTTGTGCTTCAGGTATTCTGCCAGAGCCTGCTTGTTGCGCAGTTTGATTTCCATCAGTTCATTCAATGACGCTTCATCATCCGCGTATTTTTCCAGTTTCTTCAGCTGGGCCAAGTCCTTTTCCCAGCCATGTCCGATTCTCTTGGTGATAAATGCAGACAGGTCGGGGTTTGCGTTCAAAAGCCAGCGACGCTGAGTAATACCGTTTGTCTTGTTGTTGAACTTATTGGGATAGAGTTCCGCCCAGTCCTTGAGTTCCTGAGTCTTGAGCAGTTCCGTGTGCAGTTTTGCAACACCGTTTACGCTGAATCCCGCATGGATTGCAAGCCAAGCCATGTAAACTTTTCCGTCATGGATAATGCTCATGTGGTTGTGCTTGTGATAGTCATTGGGGAACTTTGCACGCAGTTCAATCAGGAAGCGGCGGTTGATTTCTTCCACAATCTGATAGATACGGGGCAAAAGTCCCTGGAAGATTGAAATGTCCCATTTTTCCAGTGCTTCAGCAAGGATTGTGTGGTTAGTGTAGGCAAAGGTTTTGGTAACGATATCCCATGCTTCATTCCAGCCCACTGCATATTCATCCATAAGGATGCGCATCAGTTCAGGAATGGCCACAACTGGATGCGTATCGTTCAGCTGAATGACATGCAAATCCGGGAACTTGCGGAAGTCAGTGCCGTAGTTTGCCACAAAGTGATGCACCAAATCCTGCAAAGATGCAGATGTAAAGAAATACTGTTGCTTTAAGCGCAATGCCTTACCCTGCGGACCATTGTCGTTGGGATAGAGAACGCGGCTGATGTTTTCCGCAGAATTCTGTTTTTCCACAGCGCGGCTATAGTGCATGTCATTAAAGAGTTGCAGGTCAAAGCCGTTCGGACTTGAAGCCTGCCACATGCGCAATGTGTTTACCGTGTTGGTATCATAGCCTACAATCGGCATGTCATAGGGAGTTGCCGTTACTTCCTCGGCATTTTCCAGATAGAAGCGATCCTGCCCATCGGGAGTTTTTCCGTACTTGATTTCGCCGCCGAATTTAACAGTAACGGCAAGGTCAGAGCGTTTAATTTCCCAGGGATCGCGGTGCTTGAGCCAGTTGTCAGGATATTCCACCTGATAGCCGTCTTCAATGTGTTGCTCAAACATACCGTACTGATAGCGGATGCCGTAGCCGTGTCCCGGATAGTCCAGTGTTGCCAGAGAATCCAGAAAACATGCTGCTAAGCGGCCGAGACCACCGTTACCCAAACCTGCGTCCGGCTCTTCGTCTTCAATCTGGTTGAAGTTAATGTTCATATCATCAAGAACTTTCTTCACTTCATCCTTAATCTGCATGTTGATAAGGTTGTTTGAAAGTGCACGACCCATCAAGAATTCAGCAGAAAGGTAGTAGCACTGTTTAACTGGCTTCTTTTCATATTCACGGCGAGTTGCCATCCATGCAGGCATAACAAATTCAAGTACTGACGCACTTACGGCATCAAACAAGTCATGTGTGTTAGCCTGAGAAATATCCTTTCCGTACTGTCTGCGAAGACGGGCAGCCAAATTTGCCCGAAATTTTTCTGCATCAAATGTCATACAATCCTCCACCAAAGGGTTTGTTGATGTTTTATAGCTATCTTGATAATAGCACTAAAACGCTGTTTGCGGGAAGTACATATTTTTCCTGCAAATCCAAGAGTTCTTCTTTTCCTGCGGCAAGCGCAGCACTCTCTCCTTCTATTGAAGTATCGACCACACGATACCACTTTCTTCCCGATGACGGTGGCGGAATAACCAGCGTCTTATCGTGAATATCCGTATTAAATGCGATGTAAAAATCGCTGTCTGTCTTGTTGCCCGAACCCAAGTTTCCACCCAGCCGCATACCCAAAAAACGGTTCATTTTTTTCCAGTCGGGTACTTTGCCATCGTAGTCGTGCCATGAAATATCCAGCTGAAAAACCGATGAACTGGTGTTCATTCCGCCAAAAAATGTCCTGCGGCGGAAGACCTGATGATTTTTTCGCAAGGCAATGACCCGCTGTGCAAAGGTAAGCATTTCTGCATTCTTTGTTACATCGTCCCAGTTGAACCATGCAATGTCGTTGTCCTGACAGTAGGGGTTGTTGTTGCCGTTCTGTGTGCGGTAGACTTCATCGCCAGAAACCATCATGGGCACACCCTGAGAAAGCATGAGGCAGGTAAAGAAATTTTTTATCTGACGGTGGCGCAGGCGTTCAATTTTGGGATTTGACGTAGGACCTTCAAAACCATGATTATAACTCAGATTGTTGTCGTTGCCGTCACGGTTTCCTTCGCCGTTTTCTTCATTGTGCTTGACATTGTAAGTAACCAAATCATTAAGCGTAAAACCATCGTGACTGTCAATAAAGTTGATGGAATGATGAGGCCCGCGGCTTGAATGGGCATACAAATCGCTGGAGCCGGAAATACGCGTTGCCGCTTCTGTTGAGGTAAATTCATCACCACGGATAAAGCGACGAATTCCGTCTCGATAGCGGTCATTCCATTCGCACCAGCGGCTTCCAGGAAAAGAACCCACAAAATAGGCACCGCCGCAATCCCAAGGTTCTGCAATAATTTTTGCCCCACGTAAAAGAGGGTCTTCTGCAATGCGGTCTGTCAGCGGCGGATACTGAATGATTGAACCATCCTCCGCACGACAGAGAACAGATGCCAAGTCAAAGCGGAAGCCGTCAACATGCATGTCCACCACCCAGTAACGCAGACAGTCAATAATAAATTCCTGGTTGATAGGATGATTACAGTTGACGGTGTTGCCGCAGCCAGAATAATTCAGGTAGTACTGCTTGTTGTCAGGCACCAGTTCGTAAAAAGTGCTGTTGTCAATGCCACGGAAATTGAGGGTTACGCCGTGCTCGTTTCCTTCTGCCGTATGATTGAATACAATATCCAGAATCAGCTCAATGCCCGCCTTGTGCAGGGCCTTTACCATATCTTTGAATTCTTTTACCACTCCGCCGGGTTCTTTGTCCACGGCAAAATTGACCTTTGGCGCAAAAAAACCAATGGTACTGTAGCCCCAATAGTTTACCATGCGTTCGCCTGTGCGGGGATTTACATTTGCATTTTCGTATTCATCAAATTCCTGTATCGGCAGCAACTCCACCGCCGTAATTCCCAAGGACTTGAGATAGGGAATTTTTTCTATGAGACCGCGATATGTTCCGCTGTATTTTACTCCAGATGTTTTTGAGGCGGTAAAGCCTTTCAGATGAGTCTCATAAATAATCGTGTCCTGCAGGGGTGTGCGTAGAGGACGGTCATCTTCCCAGTCATAATCATCTGTATCTACAATGACACACTTGGGCATTTTTTCCAGCGGACAAGTCTGACCAAAGGCCATGTTCTTAAAGACAGAACCTGCGGTAAAAGCCAATGCACGGGGATCAAACAGATAGAATTTCTTGTTAAAGCGATGTCCTTTTTCTGGTTCAAAGGGTCCGTCTACACGATACAGATACAAGTCACCTGGCTTCAGTCCTTCCACAAAGCAAAACCAAATGTCGCCTACCCGGTTGTACACAGGGTCAAGCGTTATGGTCATAAAAGGAGCAGCATCATCCACCTTGTGAAACAACTCTAAAAAAACAGCCTTTGCATTTCTGCTGAAAATTGAAAAATTCACGCCATCCTTTGTAACGTGAATTCCCGGTTTCATCGGTCTTCCTGATAGAACCTGTATGTTAGCCATATAGAGTATTGTAGCATAAAAATGAGGCTAATTCCATACAATTGACTGACTTTTTACATTTTTTCCAGTATAATTTGCACATGGCAGATAGCACAGCACAAACAGATTCAGAAGCAGTTACCCAGCCTCCCGTGGGAGAAAAAACGGCACTCGTCACGATAATCGGTCGCCCCTCAGCAGGAAAATCCACCTTTCTCAACAGTGCAAGCGGCGAAGAAATTTCCATTGTTTCCTCATACCCCCAGACTACCCGAAACGCCATCAAAGGCATTGTAAACACTTCTCTCGGTCAACTTGTTTTTGTGGATACGCCGGGCTATCACGATTCAGAAAAAAAGATGAACCAGCGCATGAAGTCCATCGTCACCGACCAGCTGGAAAACGCAGACAGCATTCTCTACGTCATCGACTCTACCCGCCCCTGCGGAGAAGAAGAATCTTCCATTACCGCCCTGCTCAGAAAACATACGCAAAAACTGGTTGTCGCCATAAACAAAATTGACGACCGCCATGCAAAGCCCGCTCAGGCACAGGCCTTCGTACAGACAGAACTACCAGACTTGCAGGCAAAAAATATCATAGCCATGTCCGCCAAAGATGACCAAGGCATAAACGAAGTACTCCGCGCCCTTTACGACTTGGCTCCCATTGCTCCCCACCTTTACAGCGAGGAATTTTACACCGACCAGGAAGTAGATTTCCGCATTGCAGAAATAATCCGCGAGCAGGCAATGAACCGACTTTCTCAGGAAATTCCCCATGCCATTTACGTGCAGATTGCCGACATGGAGATGAAAAAACAAAATGAACTGTGGGTGCGCGCATTTTTGTGCGTGGAGCGGGAAAGTCAAAAAGGCATTGTCATCGGAAAAGGAGCAAACCTCATCAAGACAATCCGTGTAGAAAGCATCAAAAAGCTGCGTAAGATTTTTCCCTACCGCATCGACTTGGACTTGCAGGTAAAAGTAGACAAAAACTGGCGGCAAAAAGATTCCCGCCTGGACAAACTGATTAAATAGGGCGGTACGGCTGCGCCGTCGCTATGTCCACCCTTCGCTCACGCTCATTGCCGCTATCGACATAGCGGCAACTGCGGGGTTCCCAGCGCTACCGCTAACGACGCATCTCCACTTTACCGTCTTCCGTACTAAAGAATACCACTGGACGGTGCTTGGTAAAAAATCCCGTCTCCACTACACCGGGAATGCTGTTGATTGCATCTTCCATTTTTACCGGATCAACAGGAATCTGCCAGAGACAGTCCAGAATTTGGTTTCCGCAGTCAGTGATGACCGGGCCGCATTTACGCACACCTTCACGCAGGGTACAGGTGGCACCCAGTCTTTCCAGTGCCGTAATGATGCTTGCCCGCGCCTCAGCAATAATTTCTACAGGAAGGGGAAATTTTGTTCCCAGGTTGGGTACGATTTTTGTTCCGTCAGCGACAATCGCATAATTGGTGGAATTATAGGCGACAATTTTTTCCCGCAACAAAGCCGCTCCGCCACCCTTAATCAGATTATTCTGCGGGTCAATTGCGTCCGCACCGTCAATGGTTAAGTCCAAGTGCCCGCCGATGGAACGGTGGTTCAGGCTGTACACGGGAATGTCCAAATCCTGACAATAGTTTGCCGTCTGAAAGCTGGTGGGAACAGCCTCAATGTCCGTAAGGGTACCGTCTGCAATGCGTTCAGCAAGGCGTTTAACGGCGGGCAATGCGGTAGAGCCTGTACCCAAGCCGATTTTCATGCCGCTAAAAATCTTCTTTTCTTCAATGAGCGTATCAATCGCCGTATTTGCGACTAAAATCTTCTGTTCGTTCTGACTAAGCATTTTCATACACTTCCTTATACAGGGCAAACTGTGCGTCACCTTGATATCGCAGCATTGACAAGCCGTTTTCAACTTTGCATCCAGCCTCAGCAGCACGTTCCATAACGGGCGTTTTCTCTGGCACATAGATGATGTCGTAAAGCAGTTCCGTACCGTCAAAGTCGTAAAAATACAGGGGGTCGTTATCCTGATTCGGCTCTCCTTCCGCAGCCATGCCTTTTGATGTGGTTTGCACGATAATCTCCGAGTATTCATGGAGTTTTGTCAGGGATTCTGGTCCCAGCGTGGCATAATCAAACCCGTACAGTTCCGCAATTACGCGGGCCCGACCGATTGTGCGGTTAAAGACACAAGCCTTTCCCCCAAGTTCATGGATTGCATAGGCGATTGCCCGAGATGCGCCACCCGCACCGATAATTGCCACTTTTTTGCCTTCCAAGGCTTGCAAACCAGTAAATTCCTGCAACGCCTTTGAAAAACCAGGCGCATCAGTGTTATAGCCTTTCCAGCCATCTTTATGGTGAATTACCGTATTGCATGCACCGATTTTCTTTACATTGTCGCTTACTTCATCCAGCAGGGGAATAACTGCTTCCTTGTGGGGAACCGTTACGGCAAAGCCTTTAATGTCCAGAATTTTGGCAAAATGGAATGCATCTTCTATGTTTTCTGAGGGAAATGGACAAAACAAAGCGTTCATGCCGTTTACCTCAAACTTCTTGTTGTGCATTTTTGGACTGGAAGTTACTTTGAGTGGCCAGCCGGTAATGCCAAAATATTTTGTGTTTTTATCAATCTGGCTAAAGTGGTAGACGCTGCTAAGGGTTTTGGGGTCAATATGACCGATTGCCACTCCCTTATTCACCTTCATCGTTTCCATCAGTTCTGCCGCCGTTGTGTAGGTAAGGCAGGAATTCATCTTGTCTGCCAGAATACGGGTAGGAAATCCTAGGGGACCCATAGCACATACAATCTGCTGCGTTTTTGAAAGGGCAGACGCCTCCTTGAACATGTCTGTCACGTCTGCAAGGGTATGGGGCATACAGGCAATCTTTGGAATTTCAAAGCCTGTTATCCGCATGGAATCCAGTTTTTCCTTTAAGTTTTTGACCGGATTATGCATGTCATGGAATGAGCGGATAATTTTTGTTCCAAAAGCCAAGGCTGCGTCCTGCAAACTTGAAACATGAAAATCCTCTTCAAAATCAACATAGGCAAAATTCTTTTTTACATCAGTTTCTGCAAAAGAAAGGGCACGGGCAAAGAGAATGGTACGGGAAGCCTCACCTTCCTCGTAGCGACCGCCATCATTTATGCGGCGAATCGTCAGTATACAGGGAAAAGAAATCATGGAAGGAAAATCACGCAAATTAAGCCGCTCATCTTCGTCAAGAAAGTCCGCACGGAGTTCAACAAGGTCAATATGATGCCTATAGGTATTTACCAGTTCTGCGTCTTCTTCAAGGGTTTTGCCCGTCAAACACAGGCAAACTAATGGTCTCTGCATATATATGCTCCTACCGTACTTTAAAATGACGAACCTCTCGTCCTACAACCGTAAAGACTAATTCCGTTTCCCTAGGCACCGCATAGGGAATGGTAAGGGAACCGCCTGTATGGTTGAGCGTCACCAGATTGTAACGGTTACCGCCATCAGGAACCGCATCAAGAGACATGGAAACCGGATAGGGATATTCCGTCAGCTGCTCGGAGAAAATACCGTAAACCGTGCCGTCATCACTTTTTGCAGGAAAAGCCACTTCCACCTGCACGCGGGTATAATTCTTTACGTATTCTGTCTTAAATGATTCCTGACCAGTTACTGTGCCTGGTTTTTCATCGCCAGAAGCAATGTGAGACACAAAGTCAAAGACAAGGCGGGACTGACCAATCTGAGAAAGCAGGTCGTTTACGCTCTTTCCCACCAGATTGGGTACACGGGTCTGCTCATAGTCAGGTCCACGGCTCACCACCAGCTGCACATGCACTGGATTTGAAATAATCGTTCCCTCAGGGGGATCCTGCTCCAAAATAGTTCCCGCCTCAGACTCAGCGGGTTTGTATACGGGATTATCCAGCACGATGAGCGGTCGTGTTGAACCAGTAAACATACTCTGGAGTTTCAGCCGCACTTCATCAACCTTCATGCCCACATAGTTTTCCACATGGTCAATAACAATGCCACGACTGATAGTCAGGGTAACGCGAGTTCCTGCCTTTACAATTGCACCGGCAATAGGATTCTGATTCAGGATTTTTCCCTCATCATCGGGGCTGTCTGTGTAGCGAAGCTGAATCTTGGGATAGAGTTCCTTTGCCTGCATCTCAAGCAGTGCCTCGCTCCAAAATTTGCCTTCCAAATCAGGTACCATTACTTGCTCAGGGCTTTTTACAAAGGCAAAGAATACCCCCAGACAGACGATAAACATAACGACAACTGCCGAAAGAATCAGTACAAAAAGAGATTTTCCGTTTGCCTGCAATTTTTCCATGGATTCCAAAAATGAAATACGACAGTTCTTTATATTGAAGTTTTTGATTTTATCTTTAACTGACATACAAAATCCTTGCCGTCAGCATATCACATTTTGCGCTCAGTTACTACCCCAGCACCGCACCGATAAAATTGCGGGCACCGTTCATAAAAGATTTGTAGTCCATGGCTTTTTTTGCCTGTTGCTGTAATTCCCTTGCAACAAGGACGCTTCCGTCACCACAGGCAATTTCAATGCCTACTGATTTCTGATAGGGCAAGACCTTTCCAGGCTTTTCGGTAGTTGTTGCCGCGCCCACTTTTGCCTTGAGAATCAGCAGGTTCATGCCGTTCCAAGTGGTAAAGCAGAGGGGTGAGGGCGTGTAGGCGCGGATAGTTCGTTCAATGTCCGCCGCAGATTTGTTCCAGTCAATGCGACCGTCTTCCTTTTTGAGAAATCCCGTGTAGCTGACCTGACCGTTTTGGGCTTTTGCGGCGGGAAGGGCAAATGTATTTCCATCGGAAGCAGAAACAATTGCAGAAAGCAGACCGTCCAGCAGTTTTGTTCCCGCCTCAGAAACAGGGCTTTGCCTACCGTCGCCGTCCATCAGCGAAAGTGTTGTCTCACTGCCGTCAAGAGGGATGCCTGTCTCTGCAAGAATGTCGCCTTCGTCCATTTTGAGGGCAAGTTTTTGCACACAAAGGCCCAGGTTTTTGTCGCCGTTTAAAATTGCGGCAGGGACAGGCGTGCAGCCACGGTATTTGGGAAGGGCACTGGGATGCAAATTGATGCCACCCAAAGGAAAGAGAGCCAAAAATTTGGGGCCAAAAATGCGTCCGTAATCAAAGGAAAGCAGCAAGTCCGCAGCCAGCGGTGCAATCGCCTCTCGTGCCTCGCCCATCAGGTGGTCAAATGCAAAAACAGGAATGTTTTTTTGCCGCGCAAGACAAGCGACTTCTGTGGGAATCAAATCAGAATGTCGTCCTCGGCTAGCAGGGGGATTGGTGAGCACGCCCACAATCTCATAGCCGTGGTCATTTCCAAGGGCAAGGAGATTTTTGAGGACAAGACTGGAAGCAAGCGGAGAGCCTGCGTAAAGGATTTTTAAGGTTCGCATGGGCTAGTATAGCACGAAAGCACAGAAGTTTGGAAGAAAAAAGTCCAGAAAAAGGAAACCTTTGGAAAGGTGTCCTTTTTTTGGATAATTATAGCCAAAATAATTGACATCTAGCCATTTTTGAATAAAAATATAGTGTACTTTGTTGGTATATACAAAGGCAGAACGAAAGGAGGTCGTCATGTGCAAGGCAACTATCTATGAAGCGCGGAACAATTTTTCGGCTCTGGTAAAACGGGCGGAAGGAGGAGAACCAGTGGAACTGACCCGGCATGGAAAGCCTGTAGCGGTGATTATTTCCTATGAGGAATATAAAAGGCAAAAGCCAAAAAAAAGTTTTATAGAAAGAATGGCGGAGTTGCGAAAAAAATACGCTGATGTTTTTGAAGATCCGACTTTTGAAGGACTTCCTGTTCCAGAAGACGGATATGATGATGAAAAATATTTAAAAAAACTTGATGAAATGTGGGGGTAAAAGATGCATCCAGTATATTTATTAGACACAAATATCTTATCCGATTCTGCAAAGCCTATGCCAAACATGTCCGTCTTAAGAAAAATTCAAGAGAATCAAGAACGTTGCGCAATCTGTGCAACCGTGTGGCAGGAATTTGTCAGAGGATACAAAAGAATGCCAGAGGGGAGAAAGAAACGGTATATCGAAGACTTTCTCATTGATATAAAAAATACATACGCCATTCTTCCCTATGATGACTTTGCGGCACAAATCTGCGGTGAACTTCAGGCAAGGTGTGAAAATGCAGGCACACCCGCTCCCCGTTATGACAGTCAGATTGCCGCCACTGCAATTGCCAACGGCATGATACTCGTTACCCACAATACCGAAGATTATGCCGCCCTCTGCCAGAACTCCATGCTTAAAATAGAAGACTGGTGGGAATAAGTGCTTAGGCTTTTGCCGCCTTCTTTGCGTTTTTTGCGGCAATTTTTGCTGCTATTTTGGCTGCTTTCTTTGCCTTTTCTTCTTCTTTTTTGGCAGAGCGTTCCAGACGCTTTTTGAACTGGGCGGTGGTTTTTGCGGCAAATTCAGGGTCTCCGCGGTCGATGTACACAATGCCGTCCAAGTGGTCGTTTTCGTGCTGAATAATGCGCGCTAGAAGTTCGTCAGCCTCCAGCGTAAAGGGCTTTCCGTGCTCGTTGAGTGCCTGCACCGTCACCTTAGAGGGACGCTTAATGTTTTCTGATACGCCCGGAAGAGAAAGACATCCTTCCTCGTAGTCGCACAAATCGTTACTGGTGGCAATAATTTGGGGATTCACAAAAACGCGGCGCACGTTGTCATCGCTGATAATCACAAAAAACCGCTTTGAGATGCCAATCTGTGGTGCGGCAAGTCCTACGCCATCTGCCGCCGTCATAGTCTCAAACATTTCGTTAAAGAGGGCGCGCATCTCATCGTTAATTTCGCCCGGTTCTACGGGAACCGCTTTCTTTCGTAATACTTCTTCGCCTAACTTATAAATCTTCATACTATTACTATATCAAATGAAACGATATTGTTCAAACCGCTCGTGTATTTTATCAATGACGGACTGCGCAATGTCTTTTTCAAGCAGATGCAATTTAAAGCCAATGTCGTTTTCTTCTGGCTGAATTGTCCTAAAAAGGCGGTCGTAGGAAATTCCCAATGCACGCGCAATTGCTTCAACAACTTCCAGTGATGCACTTTTTCTAGAAAGTTCTATTTGCGTCATAAAAGGAACGGATATTCCTGCTTTTTCCGCAAGACGTTCCTGCGTCCATCCCGCCTGTTTTCGTAAAAGCCGAATATTATTTCCCAAAACAGATTTTATGTCATCCATCAGTTCAATAATATTGCTATTAGCAACACTTGAAAATTATATACTGGCAATGTTATAATATTGAAAATAGCAACATTTACTGTCTGCTACTTTTAAGGAGTGTGTACCATGCAAAAGAAAATCATGTGCTTTGTGATAGCTCTGATGATGACGGGTCTTGTTTTTGCGGAAAAAACAAAAGTTCATGGAATCGGAATTTCAGTACCGCTGGAATGGCAGTTTTGGCACGCTGACGATATACTGAAAAACCAGACATTTTCAAATGTTGGTGTCAACCTGAATTACAAGGCGATGTCCATCCATGGTGAAAGGCTTGCGGGATTTTCGGCAATTTACGAGATACAACTGGGCTACTTTTATGGCAAGAGCTCAAAAAACAATCTGTCGTACAATTCGTTTGACTTTTTCAATATGAAATGGGGATGGGGCATTGCTTTCAGACCCAACAGCAAAATTATCCTTTCCACGCATGTAACGCTTGGTTACGACATGAAACTTTTATGGAATCAAGATGACTCTCCCCTTCCGCCTGATTTTACCCTGCGCGTTGGGCAGGACTTTGTGTTTGTGTACAAATTTACAGAAAGGTTCGGCATTTCTGCGGGAATTGACGCGTATGTTCCTGTTATCGGCATGGGATTTGAGCGAACACGCGAAGAAGACAGTTCACGCAGCAAAGGCTACAAAGAAAAAATGAACAACTACACCATCTACGGTGGCTTTGGCTGCGATTTGAAAATTGGTGTATGCTGGGTATACTGACCCGCTGCCTACTCAATCCTAATCCGTGCGGCCCGTGCATGTCCTGCAAGGCCTTCTGCATCCCCCAGCACACCGCTGGCTTTTGCCGAAGCTCTTGCGCCCTTGCTTCCTTCTACGGTGCGCAAAGTCGTAACTGTTTTGAGGAACACGCGGACACTCAATCCGCCGGTAAAACGTGCGCTTCCTGATGTGGGCAAGGTGTGGTTCAAGCCGGCGGCATAGTCGCCAAAGACCTCCGCACTGCCGTGTCCGATAAAGAGTGAACCGTAGTTGTGCACAAGGGAGGCAATCTTGTCGCGCTCCGCCCCTGCGTCCATGGCAAGTTCCAGATGCTCCGGGGCTTTTCTGTTGGCCGCTTCTGCCGCATCTTCCAAATTGTCACAGATGATGATTCTTCCACAGTTTGCAATGCTCTGTTCGGCGGTTGCCTTGGTGGGAAGCGTACTGAGTTGCTTTTCAATTTCTTGCGCCACGGCTTCTGCAAGCGCAGGGTCGTCTGTTGCCATAACAGGCTGAGCCACAATGTCGTGTTCTGCCTGAGCCAGCAAGTCGGCGGCCACCCAAGCCGGATTTGCAGTCTTGTCCGCAATGATAAAGACTTCAGTGGGTCCCGCAACCATGTCGATTCCCACAGTGCCGTAAACAAGTTTTTTTGCTTCCGCCACGAATTTATTGCCGGGTCCGACAATTACATCAGTGCGGGGCACAGACTGGGTACCAAATGCCATGGCAGCAATAGCCTGAGAGCCACCACAGGCAAATGCCTTTGTAACGCCGCAGATGTATGCCGCCGCCATGATGCCTTCGTCAGCGTAGGGCTTTCCGCCCACAAAAGGCTTTTCTGGAATACCAGTGCCTGCTTTTTCTGCGGCTGCCTTGTCGTCAGGATGGACACGGGGCGGCGTACACAAAATCACTTCTTTTACGCCAGCAGCAACAGCGGGAGTAATGGTCATCACCACTGTGGAGACAAGGGGAAAGCGTCCTGCGGGAACATACACGCCTGCCTTTTCAACGGGAATATTTTTCTGACCGGTAAAAAGACCGGGTTCAAGTTCTGTCTCAAAATCGTCAAAAGATTCCCGCTGCTTTTTTGCAAAGCGCAGAACAAGGTCGTGGCTGTAGGTAAGTGCATTGTACAAATCGGGATTTTCCCGCTGCATTTTTTCCGCCGCCGCCTTCAATTCAGTCTGAGGAATTTCCAGCGTCTTGGGTGCAGACACATCAAATTTTGCACCGTATTCTGCCAATGCCTGATCTCCCCGCTTTTTTACATCGGAAAGCACATCTTTTACAATATCTATTGACCCGCCAAAATCGCGGCCGTCAAAAAACTCCGGCTCAATATCAGCGTACTTCTGAATGCGTATCATACGATAAATATACTAGTTTTAAGGGGAAGACGCAACCTTAGCAAGGTTTCTTCTTCCCCTACCCTGTTTTTTCCAAAATTCCCTAAGATAGACTTTTCTTTTGCACTCCGCTATACTGGCAGTATGGCAGATAAAGATTTGTGTCCGTGTGGTTCTGGAAAGACCTACGGCGAATGTTGTGAACCGATTATCAAAGGAAGTGTTAAGGCTCCCACTGCAGAAAGCCTCATGCGAGCACGCTATTCTTCTTATGTAAAGCAGGAGATTCCATTTATCATCAACTCTTGCGAAGAAGGCGAAAAAATTGCGGAAATTGACCGCAAGGCTACCGAAGAATGGAGCAAAAAATCCACTTGGCACGGACTGCGCATCCTGCGTACCGAAAAAGGTGGCGAAAACGATGATGAAGGCGTGGTTGAATTTGAAGCAACCTACACAGACAAAGGCGGCATCCGCGATGTGCACCATGAGACCGGCTACTTTAAGAAAGTAAATGGCGAATGGCTCTACTCCGTGGGTAACGTAAAGCCCATGACCGTTGTGCGTGAAGGCGCAAAAATCGGCCGCAATGACCCCTGCCCCTGTGGCAGCGGCAAAAAGTACAAGAAGTGCTGCGGCCGCTAAAGTAGCCAAGAAACAGTCATATGTCCAATCATATTATCACTGGTTTTCATGCCGTAGAAGAGCGGGTTCGCCGTGCAGCCGAAGACGGCAAGTCTGACGGGCTCTCGCTCAACTACAGCAAAATCGGTCCCCGCGTAAAGAAAATCCTCGAACTGGCAAAAAAAGCACATATTCCCTCTACATCCCTTGACGGAAAAGCATTGGATTCCCTTGTGCAGTCACTCCCCCAAACCGCCCGTGACCATCGGGGGCTTGTGCTTGTGGTGGCAGGTGAATCTCCTGATGCGCAGAATAAAGTTGACTTTGACCAGTGGATTGGGGCGGCACAAAAAAGCGATGCCCAAAAAACCGTGCTTATTCTGGACTCAATCACCGATCCCCACAACGTGGGTGCAATTCTGCGTTCCTGCGACCAGTTTGGCGCGGATTTGGTGGTCATGCCCCAGCGTCGTGGTGCAAATGATTTTGAAGACAACGAAATTATTGCCCGAGCCAGTGCCGGTTCTTCCGCCTGGGTTCCTGTGGCAGTGGTTACCAATCTCGTCCGTGCTTCCCAGCAACTTAAAGATGCAGGCTTTTGGCTTTACGGAGCAGATGCAGGCGGAGAAAGCGTACAAAACCTGCAATTTGCGGCAAAAACCGCCATCGTTATGGGCAGCGAAGGAAAAGGCATTGCCCGCCTGCTTTCTGAACAGTGCGATACCATTGTTTCTATCCCCACCTGCGGCAAAATTGACAGTCTGAACGTAAGTGTGGCGGCAGGTGTGCTTCTCTACGAACGACATCGCCAGACATGCGAGGTACTATGATTTCACTAACGTATTTTTTTACCGTTCTGTTCACCTTTTTTGTAGCGGAAATGGGCGACAAGACCCAACTCATGCTTTTTGCACTCACTTCAAAATACAAAATCCGTAGCATTGTCATTGGAACTGCCGCCGCCATCCTTGTAATAAACGGACTGTCCGTCTGCGCGGGAGGACTGCTCAACGAATTCTTAAAGTATCACCTGTGGATTGTCAAACTAATTGCAACTATTGCATTCTTTTATTTTTCCCTCACATCTCTTATAAAAGACGACGATGAGGAGGAAGGCGGCGAAAGCAAAATCAATTTTGCCGTCCTTGCCGTATTCTGCATTTTTTTCATCGCGGAACTGGGGGACAAAACCCAACTTTCAGCCATTACCTTTGGCGCAACCAACGGACTGAATGTCGGTCTCCTGATGATTTGGCTGGCAGCCTCCATTGGATTTTTTGCCGCCGACATGATTGGCCTGGTACTCGCCTTTGTCCTGCACGGTAAAACGCCTGATACATTCTTTAAGTGGCTTGCCTTTGCCGTCTTTGCAGTCTTCGGCTTTATCAACCTCTACACCGTGCTGATGGCTCTGGCCCTTCATAAAATACTGCTGCCCCTTATGGCGGGAGCAGGCCTTCTCTTTGCCGGTGCATGCGCTCTCATTCTGCTGAAAAACAAAAAAACCGCCATCGCAGAGGACGGCGGTAAGTAATTACATGAAAAAATACTTAGTTGAACAGCGTTTCAATCAATTTTTCTGCTGCCATCTCGCCCCAGCCTTCTGCAGTTGAGGGCAGACTTGTCTTACTACTTGTAGGGTCAGATACCCTTGTCAGTTTTCCAGCAACTTTAAGAGCCGCAATGCTTACAGACCATTTTTCCCTGCTCAATTCCTTATCATTTGTCGTAAAGTAATTGCTAGCAACAGCCGCAACAACCAGCGTATCGTTTGAAGAATTGTATTTGACGTAAATGCTCGCATTCGACAAAGTCGTATCGGTGGTAGTTACGGTCTGTGTAGTGCTTCCGTACCTGTACCATACATTGGCCGTTTCACTAACGATAAGGTCTGTGGCACTCAAGCCGTCAGAACCATCTTTACATCCTGTAGTCACAAATGCCATTGCAACAACAGCCAACATCACAAACAAAACTGAAATCTTTTTCATGGATATCTCCCATATATATATTGTACCCCTATTCTAGTGAATTCGGCCACTTTAATCAATTCATTGTTTTTTTGCAGGCTAAAAGCCGATTCTCACACCTACATAGGCACCTGCACCCGTCCAGTTGAAACTGTTGATAAAACTTCCGCCCCGCAACATGGCTTTTATGTTCAACTCTATGACACGGAAATTGAGCATAATTCCCATCTGCTGAACAAAGACGCGGTTTAAGTAGTTTGTAGAAAAATTGATACCAATCATATTACGGAATGCGGCTTCTGCAGCCAAAGAAAATTCCGGGTAAACTGAACGAACACCGCTCGTATAGGGATTGCGCACCACAAGAGCCAGCATAGGACGAAGGACAAACCATGAACCAAAGGGTCTCCATGCTGCTTCTGCACCGATTCTAAAGGGCCGCCATACCTTTTTGCTTTCGTCAGTAGTATAGACAACATCACCCACGCCGTAGTCTTTGTCCATTTCCATGGACTTGTCCAAAATGCCCATGAGTTTATTGACCGTGTAGTAGCCGTACACATCCATTGTCATTTTATGGTCAAGTCTGGCTGGTATCATAGGAATGCGGACAAATGCCCCCACATCCAGTTTGGGGAATATTGGGCGTTCCACGGCAAGTGACAAGTCAAAGCCGCCACTGCTCAAAGACTTGGCTATATCACTTGTCACGTCACCTGAACTAAATTTGTTTTCCTTGTATTTTTGCAGGCTGACCGCACTGTACAAAGTAACTTGCGCATCCGCCCTCGCCGTAAGAGAACCGTCATCCGTTGAGGAGACAGTAACTTTTGCCGTTGTCTTTTCCATATAGGCTAAGGGCACATAATACGTGGGAGTAAAGGTCACGCCATATTTTTCAAAGATTGTGGTGTGAAAAGACGCTCCGATGTTGTAAAACAAATCCGCATAGCCTTCTATGTCAAAAGTAGCATCCTCGCCCGCCTGATATCCTTTACCCAGAATTTCAAAGAGACGGTGTGGTACATTCAGATAGCCGGCACCTTCCGTTTCTGTGAACAGTCCCAGACGAAATTTCGGACTGATGTTTACATTCAAAAAGATTCTGTCCTTTGTATAATAGTCAATCTCAAGACCGCTGCTGGACAAATTTTCAGAGACCTCCCGTAAGTCAATCACCAGATTTTTCGTAAAGACTTCATCCGCACGGAAATAATTGTTTGAAGCTCCCACCTGGCTATCAATACCCACTTCTACAATGCGGTGGGGCGCATATAATTCTGCAAAAGCCAAAAGAGATGATGCAAGGATAGCACAAATACATATTATTCTTTTCATATTAGTCATCCCCCTTTACTGTGTATTCGCCGTCCGTTTCAAATTCGAGCATGCAATCGCTTAGTGAGAAGAAGGCTTTACGCATGATATTAATCGGCGCCTCGTCATCAGTTGGACTGATAGCAAGCGAAATTTTTGGAATAAAAGGCCAGCTGTTATTGATGGCCATGATTTCGCTGTTGGGAAGTTCAACATCGTGTCGCTCACCATCCAGATACAGATTTTTGTTGAGATAGGTTTCACCCTTGCTGCTTGTTGCCGTTAAGTTTGCGGACATCTTTAGTCCAGTATTGTTCTGGAAGGTATAATGCAGCTTTACGTATTTGAGCAACTTTGACACTTTTTCAATTTCAGTATCATCGGTAATGGGATCCACATCGCTTTCATCACGATTAAGCAAATCTTCCGTCAATGGATTACCCAAAAGCGTCATCAGGTCATCAATCGCAATGCCTTCCTTTATGCCGGTATCATTGTAGGTTCCAATGTTCAGTTTGAGCGGCAGACAGAGCACCACGGACATGGTAATTGCCTTGGTACCTTTGAGGTTTTCCAGTACTTCCGGTGTCAGCCTGATTTCGTCAGAACCGTCTGAAATTGAAAAGGAATAGCCGAATTTCAATTCTGACGGCTTGGCATTCACCATACTGCAAAGTGTATCACCGTTCAATTCCGCAGAATACTTGCTTTCGTTATCGAACAAATTCTTAACAATCAGGTAGTTTTCATCGGCAAGGCTTTCGTAATTCAGCGTATTGGCATCCTGAGCATCATAAAGCAGACGCAAATCAGCGGTCTCTGTCTCTGAGCCGATTAAATACTCTTGGTGGCTATTTCCGTCTTTTGTATACTTTGCATACACTTTTCCGCTAAAGTTACCCAGTCCTTCCAGCGGGTCATCGGCAACATCATCAGATATGTCAGGGCGGGTCACATACAGATAGCCCTTTACCTCTGCAAGATTAATCCTGTCAACGATATTCTTGATTTCTTTTTTTCTTTCTGCCTCATTTTGTGTATTTTCTGAACTGGTGTTAAAGAAGTCGGAAATCATTTTTTCCAGATTTATTCCCGTATCAATTTCCTCAGGGGTGGTGGGTGCAATAGCGTCTGTTTTGAGGATGATATATTCCCAGTCCAAATCCAGTTCCAGCTGGTCAACTTTGATTTCATAGTCAGTATCAAGGGTAAAGGTAGCCAAGTGCAGACAATTGATGCCCGTCGTCGATTCATATGAGCCTGGAACAGACACCTTAAAGACAAAGTCAAAGATTGTGTCATCCTGTACGGCAACGGTTACGCTCCAGTTCTGCTTTGTCAGCATGGTTAGCGGCTTATCGCCTCCCACCACGGTAGAACCCTCCAACTGCGTGTTGTCAGCACTATACAGATGAAGTGCATCCGATGTTGCCATAGCGTTAAGGTTAAACTTGGAAATATCCAGTGTTGAAGTAAAATTTGCCGCCACAGAAATCTGCGTCAGCTTCATTTCCTTAACATACTGCTTCATAGTTGCGGGAAGTGCTTGACTCTTGCTGTCATCGAAAGAAAATTCTGAGGCATTTGCATATACATCGGTAAGTTTTTCGATATTGCCTGTGCAGACCAGCTCCATTGTCGTATTTTCTGACTCAAAGACTAGGGTGGCATCTTCCAGCTTAAAACTGACATTGCCATTCACCGAAAGTTTATTTGCTTCCGTCCTTGATTTCATCAGCGTGATTTTCTTGCCCGCCAAATCAACATACTTGTCCAGAGCCTTTGTGCTTTCTGCCCTGTCGGGAATGGGAGAAATTTCAAGGGCTCCTTCCATCGAAAATGAGGAGTCCACCGTAACGTTTTCCCAGACACTGGGGAGTTCCAGTTCAATTCCTACCGCCCCCGTTGCAATGGTGCCGTACACAAGGTACTTGCCCACATCACCCAGTTCAATGTTCTTGGAAATTGGCTTTGAGAAAGAGGGGTCATCCATCGTAAGGCCAGTGATTTTTGAAACAACCGGGTCTTTAAGCCTGGCGGTCATGGTATAGTAGGTGTAGACACCCAGAGTACCACCATTTGTCCTTCCCTTGAATCTTACTGAAAAATCTGAGGAAAATGTTTTGCCACTCAGCGGAATGGAAATAACGCCACCGACTTTAGCACCGCCTTTAGCACTGACAGACTGGTCTGTAAGGCTTGCCATACTACCGCTGCTAGAAACCAGTTGGTCACCATTGTAAAGTTCTGCGGCAAGTTCCAGTTCAAAATCAGCAGGCAGGGAATTTTTTGCCTCAAAGGTAATTTCCAGACTGCCAGATGACATTGTAAGCGAAGTGAACGTAGGAGAGGCATGGAAAGTCACTCCCTGTAAGACAGGGTTTTCTCCTACGCTTATGTCAGTTTCCGTTCCCATCTGTACAACGGGAAAACTTGGAATATTTGCGCTGAATTTATCCGCTATGAGGTTATTGAAATTCAAATCCAATGACTGACTAAATGAAAGTTCTGGCTTAGTAATCTTAAATTCCTTACTCATGCCTTCCATCATGATTTTATCAAGCTGGATGTCTTTCATCGTCTCTTCCATGTTCAGAGGAATGGTGGGCAAATCATATTTGATAAGGAACTGCTGTGTTCCGTCTTTTTCGTCCGGGTTATAGTCGTAGGCAGAAATTTTCTTATCACTTTCGTCATCACCCTTGAGAGATTTAAGAAGAGTCTCTACGTTGATATAATCAGACAGCATGTTCTTTTGTGTACCCATGAGGAAAGAATAATTGCCGTTGGTTTTAACTTTTATGTTTTCGGGCATCTGTAAGTCTGAGAAATTGATACATGAACAGAATAAAGAAGCAAAGGCACAGGAAATAAAGAAGGTCTTTCTGGTAGAACGCTGTTCCATAAACTCCTCCTAATCAGAAATAATTCTACGTTATATGAAGTCTAACCATGCATGCATTTTAAGTCTAGCACAGGTCTGGTCAATTAACAACGAAAATCGAAGTTTGTTGCAGTCTTATTGCGAATTTTTACAAATTTTGAAGGAAGGTTTTGCGGGATTTTCCCAGTTCAGAAAAACTGTCCGTAAGAAATGCATCAAATGACTCGTATCGCTTTGTTGCATACGTGTTGGCCGTCATGTTCAGTCGAATCGTGCCCAAATCCTGCGACATATTGTAGTCATCAATGACCTTTTCTATCTCGGCAATTTTTAGGGTTATGCTGTCACTTGGAGTATCAACCAGCAGAATACCAAAACAGCTGCCGTCCATGCGGTATACATTTTCCTGACCAAAATGCAGTTTGAGAATTTGCGAAACAGTTTTAAGTGCTTCGTCACCTTCCTCGTAGCCGTTTTTTTCATTTATCAATTTTAGATTGACGATTTCACAGAGCACCAGGGACAGACGCTCGTTTGCCGATGTATGTATCTTAAAGAAATCTTTCTGAAAATGCCAGAATGCAGGACGGGTACGCACACCAGTTAAGGAATCACGCACAATAACGCTGCGGTACATTTCTTCCCGAGCAGAAAGAATCTGTGAACTAAAGTATTCATTGATAACTTCTACCGTGCGGGTGACAAGATATGCAAGCATGATGTAGCGGCTGAAAGCAAAAATATCATCCCGATAGGGAGGCACCAGATACAGGGTAAAGTCAATAAGAATCGCCACCGATGTAGCAATCACCAGCATTGATGGAATGCTGGGCAACTTGGAAAGACCGACGCTGTTGTTTACAAACATGGCAATCACAAAGAAGAGGTAGATTGCATGGCAGATGATGATATAATTGCGCACATAGCTAAAGGGAAGCCCAGGAATAAAGGCACAGACACAGACAATAAAGGCATTTGCAACACTGTGCATGATAAAGAAATTACAAAGCCCTGTGTTGTAGGTCACAACCTTGCTTGTCTTGATATACATAAGGAAAAATTCGGGCAGCATGGCCAGAATAAATGTTGAGGCAAAATAACGGATAAAAGCATGGGAAATGAACAAATCCGCCATGCCGCTTTCCATAAAAAATCCAGTGCCGACAATGAGCGAAAAAATGCCCCAGTAGCAGAAATTACGCATGTATTTCCGATGCAAAATCCAGAATGAGGTGGTAAGAATCAGATAGAGAAGCCCCAGTAAAATAATGACCGCACTTACCGCCGCAGGAATAAAAGAGGCCTGCATATACTCAAGGAGACAGGCTGCCTTTGAACCAAAATAAATTTTTGGCGTAATCAGCATTTGTGTTCCGCGGGAAAAAACTTTGTTGGCAAAAGACTGAAATGCAGGAGTAAACTCAATATTCACTGTAAGACTTTCATCGGAATAAAAATTCGACAGGCGAAAAAAATGCATGGCTGAACCAAATTCATTACCAACATATGATTTTCCCAGCACTCCATAGGAATAGGCATAATCACCGTTCACACGGATTACGACAGAAGCATTGTTGGTACGGAAAAAAAGCGTAGGACCGCCTTTTGTAGCCTGTAGCTCATCGGTCGAAAAAGTGCGCTCCAGGGCAATAGTTCCTTTGAGCGCAGTAGACGACGGTGTTACCATATGCCAGCCAGGATTCAGGTCAATGCTGCTTTCATAGAGGGAGTCTATCTTTCCACGGTTAGACAAAAAAGCACATGCACATACAACAATTACACATACCGTCAAGAGAGAAAGAGAAAAATGGCGCACACGCCGAATAGTCATATGTTCAGTATAGCACAGTTTTTTAAAAAAGAAAGGGGAAGATAAGGGTCTAACAAGTATCGTTCATGGGAGAGGGATTGTCCAAAAACTTGCGCCATGGGATTGCCCCATACTGTTGGAACAGCCCCATGGCATTTTTTGAACTTATTCGATAGTTTCCGTTTAGTTTAGTTCTTAAAGTATTCGTCCAGTGAATTCACTACAGCAGAATCTGTCACCTGAGTAATCTTGCTGTCTTCAATAATAGACATTGTTCTGAACCGTCCAGCCGTCAAGGTCTATCGTGTTCGGAATGAAGTTCCGAAGAATCCCGTCATTTTAGGGTATGCAAGATAGATTCTTCACGCTTTCAGCGTTCAGAATGACCTTGGTTACGCTAAAAACATGAAACTTGACATTTGACCTATTATTTTTTTGCTTTTGCAAATGCCAATGCAAAGGGGCTGTAGGTCATGCCGTCATCATCGCGGCGGGGACGGTCACGGTTAGAGTCGCGGTTTGCAGGGCGGGCACTGTTTGAGGCTCCCGCACCCTTCTTAATCACCACAACTTTTTTGCCGCCTGCCTTGCGTTCACCAGTGCTTACGCTACCCGTAGATGCACCTGCCAGCCGCTGACCAGCATCGCTTTTCAAACTCAGTGAAATTCGGCGGCGGTCAGTGTCCAGCGCAATAATAGTGAACTCTTTTACGTCGCCCACTTTGATTACGTCCATGGGGTCAGACACAAAAGTATCGCTTAATTCGCTGATGTGAATCAAGCCCGTCTCATGAAGACCAATGTCCACAAAGGCACCAAAATCAACAACATTCTTTATCTTGCCAGTTACCTTCATGCCAACAGTCAAGTCTTCAAACTTTACAACACCTTTCTGCATAATCGGTGCGGGGTATCCGTCGCGGGGATCGCGGTTGGGCTTACCTAATTCGTCGATAATGTCATTCAGTGTTGTTTCGCCAATGTTGTAGCTTTCGGTCAGTTTTTTCTTTAAGTCAGCTGGAAGTTTTTTTCCTTCCTTTACGAAGGGAAGAATTTCACGCGCCACATTGTAGTTTTCTGGGTGCACCCAGGTATTGTCCAGCGGGTCTGCACTCTCTGGAATCTTAATAAAGCCCGCACACTGCTCAAAGGCTTTTGGACCAAGCCCAGGCACCTTCTTTAAATCCTCGCGGCTGGTAATCTTGCCGTTTGCATCGCGGTAGGCAACAATCTTCTTTGCAGTGGTTGCGTTAATGCCCGAAACATATTTCAAAAGCATGTAACTTGCTGTGTTCAAGTTTACGCCAACCTGGTTCACCACAGAGCCAACAACTTCATCCAACTGCTCGGCAAGTTTTTTTTGGTTTACGTCGTGCTGATACAAACCAACGCCGATTGCCTTGGGGTCAATCTTTACCAGTTCGGCAAGGGGATCCTGCAAACGGCGACCCATGCTGATAGCTCCACGAATGGTCAGGTCAAGTTCCGGGAATTCTTCGGTGGCAACCGGGCTTGCCGAATACACAGAGGCGCCGCTTTCATCCACTACGGTGTACTGCACGTTTGCGTCGGCATAGTTTTCGCTAATCACTTTGGAAACGACTGCCTGTACTTCCGGGCTGCCGGTTCCGTTACCAACCGCAACCACCTGAATGTCATACTTGTCGATTGCGTCATTCAACTGCTTGTATGCATCCGCCGGATCCTGCACCTGAAAAATCTTAAAGTAGCCAAGATACTTTCCGGTTTCGTCCAGCGCGGCACATTTTGTTCCCGTGCGTATACCAGGGTCAATGCCCAAAACACGGCTACCCTTAATCGGCTGCGTCATCAGAAGGTTTTTCAGGTTTTCGCTGAAAATTCCAATGCCGTGGTCGTCTGCCTCGTCAGTTTCGTCACTGCGGATTTCGCGTACAACTGCGGGGCTGAGCAAACGTACCAAACCGTCCTCAATTGCCTCACGGTGATATTTGTTTGAAATAGAAACTTTCTTCTGCAAAAGCGCAACGGCATCGTCCACTGGAACATCAATTGTCACGCTGAGTGCGCCTTCCCGCTCTGCACGATTGATTGCCAGAATGCGGTGTGGCTTAACCTGATTCAACGGCTCAGAATAATCCCAGTACATTTTGTAGGTAGACATTTTTTCCGCAGTCTCAGCATCCTGTCCGTCAGGTACAATACCCTTGGTAATGATGTTGCCGCTTGCCATATAGAGTTTGTGCACGTCGGCGCGGTTATCCGTATCCTGAGAGACACGCTCGGCGATAATGTCCTTTGCACCTGCAATTGCGTCTTCTGCCGTTTCAACATTGAGCGCGGCATCCTCGTTGTCTGTTTTGATATACTTTGCGGCTTCCGATTCTACGGCTGCATCATCATTTTCACCTACGATAAAATCTGCCAGCCCTTCAAGGCCTTTTTCTGCAGCCACCATGCCGCGGGTCTTCTTCTTTTTCTTAAAGGGAGCCCACAGGTCTTCAAGTTCCGTCAGGGTCTTTGCACCCATTGCCGCATTGTAGAGGGAGTCGGTCAGTTTGCCCTGAGCAAAAATACCCTTTACGATTTCAAGGCGACGTTCTTCCAGATTTTTATATGACTTGAACAGATGGTCGCAACTGGTTACCTGCACTTCATTCAGGTTGTCGTGCTTTTCTTTTCGATAGCGGGAAATGAACGGAATGGTACATCCTTCGTTCACCAGACTGATAACGGCACTTACCTGTGCCACGCGGATGTTCAATTCTTCCGCAATTTTTTTCATAATATCGACTTCGTTCACCACGAGCGCGTCGATTGCCTCTTGTGTAAATTCCATAGTGCAATCATTCTAGCGAAAAACAAGGAATTTGAAAAGAGAAATCAACAGGTATGTCAGTAGTAATAATTCTGGATGCCGCCGTCATCGCTGGGAGCAAATGCCCTGCCACGAACGGGATTATTCAACTGTTTGCGTGCCTCATCAAATTTTACCCACATGAGTTTTTTTGCCTTTTCACTGACCATCTGGTAAATTTTCTGCAGCAAACGCGGACGAATATCGGCTTCAAGCCCCTGCTGACCAAGTGAGTTTGCAAAGACGAAGATGTACATATTCTGCCCGTTGACTTCACGGTTCATCAGCAGAATGGCATCGGTAGAAAAATGCAGGCCATTGATATTGACCATCATATGCCTGATTTTTTCGTAGAGCGGAATAGTCGGCGGATTTTCAAAGACACAGGAAAAATGGCTCATGCTCACGTCAAGCACGGTTCCCTTAAAGAGACCTTTTTTTGTCTCAAAATTGACCTTGCTGTTGTTGTCACAGATGGCGCGCACATTTTTTCGGCGGCCGCAAGCCTGATTGGCAAACATTACCTTGTCTATCAATGCAAAATTCTTTGCCTTTTGATATTCCAGAGAAATACATCCGCACTGAATGCCTACGTCAAACAGATAATATTTTTCCAGCCGTTTTTTCTGGTCTTCGGTAGGACGTTTTGCATAAAGCACACCCAGCAAAACTTTTTCCCGATAGCGTTCCTGCAATTCACGGATATAAATATGCCAGTCAATACCGTCTACCAGTGTATCAATATAGAAGAAAATGATGGAATCGGTAAAGGTTTTGATGATGATTTCAATTTTTGTTTCCAGCGGGCAGTAGCGGTCATCGCCTATAATGTAGGTTTCATATCCGCGCGCCATGTAGTCTTCCAGATAGGTTTCCGGCAAAAGAGAAACATCGGGAACTATAAAAAAAGTCTTCCGCCCTTCAATAATGTGCTTGATTGATTCGTCCAAAACATACCCCTACAAAAGCCGTGCTAAATCTTCCGGGTGGAAAGTGGAATGTCCATTAGGGTCACGGTCACCCCTGCCCACTTCATCAAAAACAAGCTGCAAAATCATTTTTACCTTGTCGGTGACCATCTGATAGATTTTTTCCGACAGGCGACGTTTCAAATCATCCTCTAAGCCCTGCGAGCCATCGTGCTTAGAAAAAATAAACACGTACAGCATTGAGTTGTTTGAAATACGCTGGAGCAGAAGAATTGCGTCTGTTTTAAAATGCAGTCCGTTAATGTCCACGAATACATTTTTTATTTTTTCGTATAAAGGAATGTAGGATTCTCCGGGAATCGTACATGAAAAATGCGTTAGGCTGATGTCAGAAAGCTTTGCCGTATACTCCACATTGTTGTAGATAAAGGTTATCTTGCTGTTGTTGTCACAAATGGCACGCACATTCTTGCGCCGTCCTGAGGCCTGATTTGCATACATCACCCGATCAATCAGTGCAAAATTCTTTGCCTTTTGGAATTCAAGTGAAATACAGCCCCCCTGAATTCCTACATCGAACAAATAATATTTTTCTATAATGCGGCGTTCTTCTTCACTGTGATGCTTTGAGTACAGCACGCCGATAAGCACACGCTCACCGTATGCATCCTGCAGTTGCTTGATGTAGGTCTTCCAGTTTAACCCCTCGATTTCTGCATCAATATAAAAGAACAGGATGGAATCCTCAAAGATAGAGATAATAGACTGAACCTTTTTGGCCAGCGGACAATTGCGGTCATCCGGTACAATATACGTTTCGTAGCCGCGGGTCAAATAGTCTTCCAGGTATGATTCCGAAAGCAGTGACGGTTCTGTTGCTATAAAAAAAGTCTTACGCCCTTCCAAGGCAAAACTGATAGTATCGTCCATTCCACATCCATTATAAGGCATAATTTCTGTTTAGACAAACATAATTCCTTGTATATCAGCAAATTTTTTGGTATTTTTTCACTATGATTCTTTGTCCCGCACAACCTTTCGACTTACCGTCGATAATGCATATCGAAAGAGCCGCTTTTATTCCGCCCATTCAGGAAAAAGAAAAGATTTTTGATGAGCGGCTGCAAGTCTTTCCCCAGGGATTTTTTGTCCTTTCTGACTCCAGCGTGGAAACCGTTACAAGGGCAGGTCATGCCGTAAACGCAGGCTATTTCTGCTCAGAGTTGTGGCTTTCCCTTCCCGCCGATGACAAGACTTTTGTGCTGAACCACAACCCCTACAAATCCCATCATCGTAACGGCACAGTACTCTATGCAAGTTCCTTTGCCCTGCTCCCCGACTATCAGGGAAAAGGCATTGCGCGGCAGTTTTTTGCCTCATCCCTTGCGGCAGTCTGCGGTGCCTTCAGTCAGGTAAAAACGGTTGCCCTCCTTGTTAACGAAGAATGGCAGAGTGCCCACCACATTTATGAAAGTTTGGGCTTTACCCAAGTGCGCCGCATCCAGGGCTTTTTTCCCTCACTCCATCGGCGCGAAAAAACAGACGGCATCATAATGACCTGTCCCGCAGACCTATTCCGAGCAGACGGCATCCTGCACCACAACGAAAACGGCGTCGTCATCATAGGGGCGGCAAAATGACAGAAGGACAATGGAAGGCATTCAGCACATTCAGAGAGGCTTTTAAAGCAAAATGCGGGCAATGGAACAGGGACTTTTCTGCCCTCCTTCAGCCTCTCCAAAAAGCCGCCGCACAAAAAGACACTCCTGACTATCCGCTGGAAACCGCCCTTGTCTACAACCGAGCCTTTGACGACCTTAGGTCAGAAGACACAATCCGCTATTTTGTGATTGGCGACAACCCCGGAAAAGACGAGCAACTGGCAAAAAACAACCGCTACCTTGTGGGCCAGAGCGGAAAAATTGCGGCGGGATTTTTTGCCCGCAACCCGGAATTTAAAACCGACTTTCGCAAAAACGTGCTGATTCTCAACAAAACGCCCGTCCACACCGCAAAGACCAGCCACCTCAAAGTTCTGGCAAAAAACGGCGGCGAGCAAATCCAAAAACTGATATACGAAAGCCAAGGCTGGATGGCAGAAGAAACCGCACGCCTGCACACCGCCCTTTCTGCCGCCGCCGACAGCAAAAACCCTGCGCCAGAATTGTGGCTGGTGGGCTATGCGGAACTCAAAGGCAAAGGTCTCTTTCTCCACTACCGCGACCTGCTCCACGCATCCTATCCCGCCGACATATGGCAGCAGGTGTACGTCTTTCAGCATTTTTCGATGAACCGTTTTTTAATTGATTTAAAAGACTTCCGCACCAGCCATGCAGAACTAAGCCTGCAAGAAGCTGTCCACGCCCTGGGAAGACAACACCGCCAAGAGATTTTTGGCAACTAGCACACTTATACTCGCCACGGACGCGGATTTGCTGCTCATTCCAAAATCGTGATTTCTACACGACGATTCTCAGCTCTGCCAGCATCAGTGCCGTTGTCCGCAATGGGTTTTGTGCCGCCCCAACCGCGACAGATAAAGGCGGCGGAATTCACGCCTCGCTTTGCCAGTTCCTCGGCAATCTTGTGGGCGCGCTCCACTGAAAGTTTCTGCTCTCCCGCCGCACGCCCAACCGCCGCCGTGTGTCCTTCCACCAAAAACTGTGACTTGGGCGCAAGTTTGAGCACCTGTGCAATTTCATCCAGCCGTCCGCTTTCACTGGCCAAGATTTCACTGGAATCAGGCTTAAAGCGAATGTCACGCACAGAAAGCCGCAGTCCGGCAGAAGTTTTTTCCACCACCATGTTGTTCTTGTTTTTTGCCGTCTCCGCAAGAGCCGCATTTGGCTTTGCCACTGTCTTGCCTTTTGTATCAGCAGTCGCCACCCAAGCAGAAGTGTTCACGCTTTGGGGAGACACTTCAGGAGAAAGGCTTGCAATCCGCTTGAGCGAAAGAATCAGTTTGTCCGTGTCGATTGCCGGCGGATATTCCGTAAAGAGCGTAATCGTTCCCTTAAAATTCACCTGCTCACCGTTGGCGTAGATAAAGGTTTCGTCCACTGTGTCCACCACCAGCATGGGCTCACCTGTTGCCCTGCGAATCAGAATATCAGCCTTGTGACCGCCTATTGCCTTCTGCAAATCCTTGTCACCGTCATAATCCCGATGATTTGCGCCATAGTTTGTCTGCCAGATTGCCTTGAGCCGGTACACATCCTCATCACGATATTTTTCCGCCTGAATAAACGTGTAGGCAACTTCCATGGGCATACGGGTAAAAATTCCCTTGTTCAGCGGGTCAACGCATCGTTCCGCACTTGCCGACCAGGAATCCCCGCTTTTTACCCTGTCAGTCGTAAATGCCGGAAAACTGCGGAAAGACGGATAGCCATTATCCGCATACATAGTCACCTTGCCTTTGGAAGAAATATGAAAGACCGACGGAATGGAGTCATGAATGCCGCTCGCCGCCTGAGCCATATTGCGACGCGTTTCTTCAATCACATAAAAACTGCCGTCATACCATTGGTCGCCGTAAAACTGATGGCGGGGATTTTCATAAGCCGGGTCTGGAGAAAGAGAGGGACTGATAAAAGACCTCACCTCACGACTGGTAAGCCCCACATACTTTCCGTTCACATAGCGGCGCAAATTTGTCCGCTCCACCAGCGAATAGCCGCCCGTGCCCTTGTATTTCAGCGAAACCGCCTGCGCAAAAGCCGCCTCACCATACAGGCACACAAAGACACCAAGTACAATCCTTGTAACAAAAAATCTGAATCCGTTCATACCCATAGTATCGGCAGTCTATCGGCATATTTTAGAAAAAGTTGAGGATTTTTTCGGGCAGTCCGGCAGTTCCTGCCGTCGGGCCTTCCATGGCTTGCTATGCGCGCGGTGCTCGCTCCCCTCGCACTGTCCGCTCCGCGTCCACCATTCCACGCCAGGGCAAACGCATTATAGATATCGTGCTTGCATATCGGCTGGACAAATGAAATGGATGTGCAGCAAAAAGGCTACCGTTGCAGCGTGTCAAGCAAGCCCCGCGGTTGAGC
>CAKZZO010000060.1 GCA_937885175.1 uncultured Treponema sp.
GCGGTCGCGTTCTTCTCAGCCCGCGCCAAAGGCGACAGCCATTTTGAGGGGTAAGGAAAATGGACAGAGAAATAATTGAAAAGAAATTCTGTGAATTTGAGAAAAAAGAACAGAAAGCTAGGGCTGCCTATGATTCTTGGGCAGATACACGAAATCGCAACCGATGGGAAAACTACCGAGACCTTAAAGAAATTTGCATAATCGCACTTGGTGCGGTAGATGCGGAAATAAAATCCTTTAGTGATTTTCGTGAGCTTGAATACAAATCCATTCAATCTGTTATAAATACGGTAAAAGCAAACGAATTGCTTGGAAAGAAAACCTATACCGCAGAAGAGGTGAAAGCACTGCTTTGGAAAACTATGTATTAAGGAGCAGAAATGACTGACAAACTCATTCCGAAACAGGCTCTCGACTATATCAAAAACAAGTCGCTCCGTCCCGCGTTCAGTTACAAAGATGTGTGGAACGAGGAACACGCGGCGGCGTTCACGGTGGCGAAGGCAATGCAGCTCGATGTCCTCTCCGACATAAAAACCGCTGTCGAAAAGGCGATTGAGAACGGCACGACCTTCGAGCAGTTCAAAAAGGACTTGAAACCCACGCTCATCAGCAAAGGTTGGTGGGGCAGGAAGGACATGACCGACCCGCTCACTGGCGAAACGGTGAACGCGCAACTCGGAAGCGACCGCCGACTGAAAACAATCTACAGCACGAACCTTCGGAGCGCGTACCAAAAAGGGCAGTACGACCGCACGATGGAGAGCGACCTTCACCCCTATCTGATGTACCGAATCGGCGCGAGCGTCCACCACCGAGAGCAGCACTTGCGGTGGAACAACCTGATTCTGCCCAAAGACGACCCGCTGTGGAACAGCATTTTCCCGCCGAACGGCTACGGATGCAAGTGCTACACGGTCGCCGTAACACAGGCGCGAAAGGAAAAGTACGAGCGCGACGGCGCACCCGCCTACAACCCCGACACGCAGAAAACCGTGCGAGTGCCCGTGCAGACCGCCGCGCCGCGCATGACCTATGATGTGTATGAGAATATCCGCAAGGGAATAATCGAGCGCATACCGAGGGGAATAACGCCTGGCTTCAACTGGAATCAAGGCAAAGCCGACCGCGTTTTCTCATCCGTACAGGCACTCGCACGGAAACTGAATGTCGAATCAGACGAGCGGAACTTTGACTTTTTGAAAACGATTTTTGACAATCAGATTTTCAGAAGCAACTTTCAGAATTTTGTTGACAAGAGTTTCAACGGACAACACAAAGGGCATGAAATCACGCCTGTAGGATTTTTTAATGCCACTGTCGCCCACTGGCTCAAAAAGAATGTTGGAGTTGATGTCGGAACGAACGCTGTCATTGGCTTGGAATCACGGCTGATAAAAGGCATAAAGGCAACAAGGCACGGCATTCAGAAATCAGACGCGGAAATCCTGCTCGACACTATGCTCAACGGCAAGGTCTACTGGCTCAGGGACGGTAATGGGAACACTGCGAAGGATGGGCTTGTTTATCTTTTTCCTGTGAATGAAAGCGAGTGGTTCAGAATCGCTGTGCGACCAGAGGTAAAAGTGAATGGGATAACGGCACCGTTTGTCCGTTCCGTAGGGTATCTGCCGAACTCCGCCGTTGAAAATATGATGTCGCAACTTGAAGAAATAAAATAAGGCTTGCACAGGGACGCGACCGCGATAACTGACAGCCCGCTGACACCGCAATTTGAACAAGCCTTTAGGACGATATTACCTCGCTCTGCCCCATAAGTCAAGGCATATTTTAACCGCCGTTAAAGCACAACGGCGGTTTTTCTTTTTTATACTTTTCTCATACGCTTTCATCGGTCTTGGGCGTGACGGCAAGCACCCACCGCGAACCGCCGCGCCCTTTTCTCAAAATGAAAGCCCGAAATCTAAAACCTTTATTGTTTTTAAAATCTAGCCCGCATGGTATCTCCAACGGAGCGCGGGAAGGAGGTGTGGCTATGAGAAAATTGGCTAAGTGCTTTGTCAGTTTTTGGCTTTTGATTGCGGTAATCCTTGTGTCGTTTACGATGCTCGTCGTGTCAGTCGTCGCAAGTCCGATTCCGCCGATTGCCGTGACGATTCTTGCCGTGGTGATTTTCGCGCTTTCAATCGCAGTGCCGATTATAAACCCTGGCATTTTCGCAAAACAGGCAAGCACCGCAACGGGCGTTTAGGAACTTTCCGTTGCGATTGAAGAAAACTTGTGCAGAAGGGGCGGTTATGGCGATTTGGCTGAACGGTCGCAAAAAGTCATTCATGTACGGCGAAAAACGATTGACGCATGAAGAGGTGCAAGAGGCTGTGAACAGCATGACTTACAACGGCTTGCAGGTCGCCGCCGCTTCTTTTTTATTGCTGGCTCAGAAAATCGGCTTAGAGCCGTGCGAGATTATAAAAATCCTTGAAAGCGAGGAATCAGAATGAAAGAAACGCCTGTGACTTACGAGGGCGACGGACGGAAGGTCGCTTACATTTCGGGCGCAATCACCACGAACCCGAAATATGAAGAAACATTCGCTCAGGCTGAGAAATATGCGGGAAGCCTAGGCTATATCGTCCTCAATCCCGCCGTGCTTCCAAAAGGAATGGCACACGGGAAATACCTCCCCATAAACGACGCGATGATAGGCGTGAGCGACATCGTGTTCCTCATTCCGAACTGGAAAGAAAGCGTAGGCTGTGCGCACGAAATCATAACGGCAAAATCTCTCGGCAAGGAACTGAGAGAGATTCCCACCTCCGTGTTCACAGACAAAACCGAACGCGGCGACTGACCGCCGCAAGGACTGATGAAAGATGGAAGAACTTGAAAGCGTAAAACGAAGGGTGAAGAAACTGCTCGCCCTGTCAAAATCCCCGAACGAGAACGAGGCTGCCGTTGCTCTAAAAAAAGCAAATGAGTTAATGGCAGATTATAAACTCACAGCAGAGCAATTTTCAGAATACATACGACAGAAAGTAAAAGGCACAAAACGATTTATCAGATGGCGTGTTGTGCTTGCAAACGCCGTAGAAAATCTTTACGCGACATACCACTACAGCGACTATGAGGGAAACATTGTTTTTATCGGCGAGGAACTTGATGTTTTTATGTCCACGGAGATGTATAAATATCTTGTCAAAACGATAGACCGAATGGCAAAGCAAAACATCCGCAAAAATGCAAAATACAAATACCGTCAGTCATACCGCGCGGGAATTGCGAGCCGTCTTTACGACAGAATGTACGAACTCGGTCAGCAATGCTCATGGCGGAATCCGAAAGAACTGGCGGCTCAAAAAAAGCAGATTGCAGAGTTTGTCGAAAAACAAGTTTCGATTTCCGTATCATCAAAGAAATTTGAAAAGGCAAACCCGACCGCTTTTTCAAGAGGAAACAAGGATGCCGACGGAATAAATCTCAGCCGACAGATGACGGGAAGCGGTACACGAAGAATCGGAGGGTGGTAAATTATGGGATATGTTTTGAGCGTGGCAATTACAATCTTTATAACTTGCGTTACTATCGTAACTCTTGATGATAATTCGGTTATTGATAGCGATGATTTTATCCGATTTCTAATTGCCAGTTCTATTCTTGCTATTATTGGCTGTGGTTGCTTTGAATTTGGATACTATCTTAGGGGCATAAAATGAATCGCATTCCATCACAGGCAGAATGGGTGCAAAAATACGGGAAACCGTCACTCATTCTGCCGATAACAGGCTACTGGCAGAAAAAGATTTTGCTCGGAGAAAAACGCGAGGAATACCGCACCGACAATCCGTATTATCAGCGTATGCTCGAAAAGCGCAGGGATTTTCCGCCTTTCACGGTCGGCTTCCGTGCGGGCTACAGCCTAGAATCTCCGATGATTGTCTGCCTCTGCCGACTGAAAAAAGGCGAGGGATTTGAGGAGTGGGGAGCAGAAAAAGGCAAGCGGTATTACATTTTTGACATTCTGAAAGTCTATGATTTTGAAGAATGAGCCGCTCAAATTCGCTAACGACGGCGAATTTAAAAAATAAAAAGGCGTGAATTTATTACAAATAGTGCAAGGCTTTTACATAATAATCCCGATAAATCCCGCTTTTTCCCAAAAAATCCCGTCTTTTCGCTTCCAAAACTCTTTATTATCGCTACTCTTTAAATCAATCGTTGTTTTTCCGACTTCAGCCACTGCCCAGCTGATGCTTCCCGGCTGCTTTCCAGAAGCAGATTTTGTGACTTTAAGTGTATAAGCTGCTGCCTTATTCTGATATGTGTATTCTGCACTGTCTGCTACTGTAGCAATTATGGTTGTATTTCCTTCTGCAATCATTGTTACAACACCGGTAGCGGCATCCACTGTGGCCACATTCGTATTGGTAGAAGTATAGGTAACCGTGCCGTCTCCTGTTTTTGTTAGCGGATTGGTAAATGCGGCTTCATCTATGGCTTTTTCCAGTTCGACTGCGGCAAAAGTGATGCTTCCTTTCTTTCTCTCTGAGGCAGACTGAGACACCGTAAGCGTATAGGTGGCAGTCTTTGTACTATAAGTATATTTGTCACTGTCAGCCACTGTTGCCGTTATGGTTGTATTTCCCGCAAGGCCTTTTATTGTCACCTCGCCGCTTTCAGCATGTACGGTGGCAACATTTGTGTCGCTGGATGTATAGGTGACCGTACCGTCTCCCGTCTTTGTAAGCGCATTGGTAAATGAAGTTTCATTAACTGATATTTCCAGCGTAGTGCGTGCAAAACTTATGGTACCAGCCAGTTTGTTTACCGTCAGCGTAAAAGATGCCGTCTTTGTGCTATAGGCATAGGTGGCTGAATCCGCAACCGTTGCCGTTATGGTTGTGCTTCCTGCATTGCCGGTCAGTACAACTGTACCCGTAGCGCCATCTACTATTGCAATTTTTATGTCGCTGGATGTATATGTTACTACACCGTCGCCCTCTTTTGTAAGCGGGTTGATAAAAGTAGAGTCACCGATAGTTTTTTCTATTTCGGTTGTCGCAAAAGCAATATTGCCTGCTTTTTTTTCGGGAACTGCTTCCTTTACCGTAAGCGTGTATGAAGCCGTCTTTGTGCTGTAGGCATATGTTGCGGAGTCCGCCACCGTTGCCGTTATAGTCGTATTTCCCGCCACGCCTTTAATTGTTACTTCACCCGTAGCGGCATCTACTGTGGCAACACTCGTGTCGCTGGAAGCATATGTTACAACACCGTCTCCTGTCTTGGTAAGCGGATTGGTAAAGGCGGCTTCATCTATGGCTTTTTCTATTCCAGTTGCCGCATAAGCGATAGTACCTGCCTGTTTTTCCTGCACTGCCTCTTTTACCGTCAGCGTGTAGGAAGCCGTCTTTGTGCTGTAGGTGTATTCATCACTATCTTTTACTGTTGCCGTAATGGTTGTGCTTCCGGTGCCGGCTATTGTAACAAGACCGGATTTGGCTTCTACTGTGGCAACCTTTGTGTCGCTGGAAGTATATGTTACCGCACCGTCTCCTGTATTTGTAAGCGGATTGATAAAAGCATCATTTCCAAGTGTCTTTTCAATCGTTGCCTTTGCATAACTGATTGCACCCGACTTTTTCGGGCTGTCATCATCATCAGATTCACAAGCGGTTACCGCAAACGCCATAATTAAAAGAAGCGATAATACCCCCCCCCTCTCAAATTCTTATGTACCATATAATGCCTCCTGATGCATTCATTAAAACTGTTTTAGATGGTACCTAATTATAGGGAAACATTTTAAATACCGCAACCTTTAAAAAACCGTTTTTAATGAATTTCTTAAGAAATTTTCATTTTTTTGGCTTAGGGATTGTAGTGGCGGCCTGACTGACGGAGGCAGGCAGAGCCGTTGCCGGATTGACAGCGCAGCGGCAAGCCGGCAATGGAGCCGAAAGGCGGAACCACGCAAAGCCCGACCGGCTGCCGCAGGCAGACGGGAAGCCCCATATAAATAGAAGAAAAACAGACTTTACTTCTGCTCCACTTGAAATAATCACAAATCCGCTTACAATAAAATCACTATGGAAAAGAGAACGCTCAAAAAAATTGCTTGTGGTGCGGCAATTGCGGTCGGTGCAGTCTTTTTGTATTTGACGGTGATTTATTGTTTTATGTTTGTGCCTGGTTTTGGACGGACAAAGCCTGAGCCGGAACAGATAGAGCACTACGGCGGAGAAGAAAATCTCCTGCGGAATAAGGAAGACACTGAATGGTTTTTGTCAAAAGTGCCTATTCGTCTGGAGATGAATTCCTTTGACGGATTAAAACTGGTGGCATTTTTTCTTCCTGCTGAGGACGCAAAGGGCACGGTACTGATGATGCACGGCTACCATTCCGCTCCCCTGCGTGATTTTACCACCCTTGCCCGCTACTACAACAGTCTGGGCTACCATGTTTGCCTGCCCTATCAGCGCGCCCATGGCGAAAGCGAAGGCAAATACCTTACCTTTGGCGTAAAAGAGCGTTTTGACTGCCGCGACTGGATTCTAAAAATCGACGACATGTTTGAAGGAAGCCTGCCCATTTTTGTGGAGGGCATTTCCATGGGATGTGCCACGGTGGTAATGGCAAGCGGATTTGAAAACCTTCCCCTGAACCTGCGGGGCTTTATCGCTGACTGCGGATTTACCGAGCCAAAGGCCATGGCCTACTACGAACTGACAGAACTGCGTCATATTCCCGCCAGCCTTTCCAGACTGATTCTTGCCACTGGCGGCTTGTACACCAAACTTTTTGCAGGCTTTTCGCTGGATGAATACAGCACTCTTGAGGCACTTAAAGTAAACCGCCGCCCCATGCTCTTTATCCATGGCAGCGAAGACAAGCGGGTTCCCATCAGCATGACTATGGCAAACTACGAAGCTGCGTCCTTTCCCAAGGAATTGTTTTTGGCAGAAGGAGCGATTCACGCCATTGCCCATCTACAGCAGGAAGAACGCTACAATAAACGCGTTCGGGAATTTATGGAACGCTATGGAGCAAAGTAACATATGGAAATACAAAATCTTGCAATGATTGGCATGGGTGCCGTAGGTGCCGTAGTGGGAATCCGCCTGCAAAAACTCTTGGGCAAAAACATGCAGTGCATTGTGGATGCAGAGCGCAAGGTCCGTTATGAGCGGGACGGAATTTTTGTAAACGGCAAAAAGACCGACTTTACCTGGGTCACGCCAGAAGAAGCCCGCCCCGCCGACCTGGTAATCATCGCCACAAAAAATGCCCAGCTGCCACAGGCTATCCAGAACATGAGCAGGGCAGTGGGCAAAGACACCATGATTCTCTCGCTCCTAAACGGCATTCAAAGCGAAAGGGATTTAGCCGCCGCATATGGAGATGAAAAAGTACTCCCCGCCTTTGTCCTGAGCCTGAACTCCATCCACGAGGGAAACAAAATCGAATACACTGACGCAGGCCGCCTGATTTTTGGCGAAAGCGACAACCGCAAGACCGAACGAGTGCAAGCCCTCTGCGATTTGTTTTCCCGCGCCGGCATTGCCTATGTAAATCCCGAAGACATTCAGCTGGAACAATGGAAAAAATACCTGATTAACGTCACCTTCAACACGCTCAGCGCACTCTGCCGCTCACCCTACGGCGGATTCAAATACCCGGTCATGCAGGAGCTTGCCCGTCAGACTGGTGCCGAAGTCATTGCCGTAGCAAATGCAGAAGGAATCGCCCTCACCAGCCAGCACCTGGAAGACGACCTTGCCATGATGTGCCGCCACGACCCCCACGGAAAGACCAGCATGCTGCAGGACATGGAGGCCCGCCGCAAAAGCGAAAACCCCTGGTTTTGCGGTACAATCGTCCAACTGGCCAAAAAGCACCATATTCCCACACCCACCTGCGCCCTCCTGGAAAAACTCCTTGCAGGTACAGAAGCAGTGCGGGAAATATAAAAAGCTATTCGGTAACGACAGAGACCTTGCCTGCGCCGGCTGCAGAACCGCCTGATTCAGCCTTTAAATCTGACTTTGCTTCATTGCAAGTTTGCATTACGTACATATAATACTTGTCGGTGTTAAACGGCTTGGAGCCGGAACTGTTGCCCGTATTGTTTCCACTTGCATACAGAGAGCCTTCAGAATTGCTGAATGCAGTAATGCCGCTTCCAAAATAATTGTTTTCCGCAATAATGAGGGAGTTTGCCCGCCGTCCAATTGCATAACTGTTGCTGTACCAACTTGCAGACTCATACAGATTATTGTAAATATGAATGCTCGTATTGCGTACCATGGGCAGACGCTGTCCGCATCCGTAGTAATAATTGTGATGCAGTGTAACGAAACGCTTGCTGTTGTCTCCGTCGCTGTCACTTGAGCCAATCAGCATAGTCTTGTCATGATTCATAAATTGACAGTATGAAACCGTGATATTTGTCGCGTTTCCTTTTATATCACACAGTCCGTCATAGGTCTGCCATTTTTCACCTGAAGAGCCAAGCGTAAGCGTGTCCTGCAAGGTACAATGGTCAATCCAAATGTTTGTGGCAGCCTCAATACTGATGTTGTCAAACTGTGCGTTAAAGCCGTCATTCGCTTCGTGATGAGTAAAGGGGTCACAGGCATCCTGAAGAACCAGATTGCGGATTGCAACATTGGAAATATTCCGCACACTCAAGGTTCCGCCACGAATGCCGCCCGCAACACCATTAGCATCAGGAATACCAATCAGCGTAGTATTAGAAACAAGCTGCAACTGAATGACGTTTTTCCATTTGCTGTTCAAGTCCGTCATTATTCCATACAATGAACTCTGCGAGCTTTTTCCGCTCCTGTCATCGGTTGAGCTTGAACAGGCCGCACCATATGCCTTTACCCAAGCATTATACGTTGCATATGTTCCGCCAGACTTTTCTTTTACCCATGCATCAAGAGCGGTGGTAGAATCCGTCGTCTTGCCGCCAGCAGCAGGAAGTTTAGAGCCAGAGCCTTCATCCGTCATGTCAATCATGCCCTTTACGTAGATAATGCCACCTTTTGAAATTGCCGCTTTTAATTCAGAGCGATTCGTTACTACCGTTCCTGTAAGATTCCCTTTGTAACCGCCAAAGTTTGACGCTGCCTGATAACTTGCAAAACCCGTGGGCTTATCCGCCGCACTGATAGAAGAACTCATGGTCGTTCCTACCGTCACGCTTGCGCTTGCGTCAGCATATGTTGCAGTGACCGTTACATATTCGCTGGCTGTACCGCCAAGGGTAAGCCTTGCCGGGCCGCCACTGGTTACGATTTTTGTTGTTGTGTCCGCAGTATCAAAATATGCACCGCCCGTTGAATCAGCAGAAAGAGACAGCAAAATGTTTGCAGAAGCGTCAGCCGTGTCTTCTTTTACGTATGTTGCCGTGATTTCTATTGTTTCTCCAGGGGCTACCACAGAAGAAGATACAGAAAGATTGATTCCTGTAAAGGGATTGGAAGCATCGTCCTTACAGCCTGCCAAAAAAAGCGACCCTACCGCAAAGGCCGCAATCACTCCGATAAAAAATTTTTTGTTCATGGTTAATCATTATAGCACAAAAAAAGCGGTAAAGCATAGACCATGCATCGCCCTTTCGCAGAAAAAAATAAGGGGAAAAACTCGCCCAGACACAAAAAAGCACAAAAAAAGCCGCCATAGACGGCGGCTTAAAAGCTCTTATTTCGGGTCAGTAACTGATGCGGGGTCTGCGTTCACCACAGGAACTTTGCCTGCACCGGCGAGCGTCAGAGCCTGGTTCTTTGCTTCGGTAGCCTTAACAGCCGTAAAAGGATAGTAGTCCTTGGGATTCCAAGCCGGCTTGTCGTTCAGCCAGTTCTTCATCAGGTTCACACTGCCAACATCATACATGCTGCCGTCAGAACGTGAAGTAACAGACTTGCGCTCGTCTTCAAAGTAGTTGCCTTCTGAGTAGATTTTGCAGTCCTTTCTGCGGTCAATACCACGCTGCCAGGTGTTGTCTGCGCCTGCGCTGTAGTAGTTGTTTGCAATGTGCAGTGTGGCAAAGCGAACCATAGGCAAACGCTGGCCACAACCGTCATACCAGTTGTGGAGCAGAGAAATAGTCTGGTGATTGATATCGCCAGTCTTCTTGTCGCTTGAACCGATAAGCTGTGTCTTGTCGTGGTTGCGGAGAATACACCATGAAACGGTCACAAAGTCAGATTCATTGGTGATGTCCAGAAGACCGTCATGCACCTGCCACTTCATCATCTCGCCGTCCTTGCTCTTGAACTTATCTTTTTCGATATCCTTGGGAGAGAATTTTGAGCTGATAGTACAGTGGTCAATCCATATATATTTTGACGTGCGGACAGTAACAGTATCCCATTCTGCATTCAGACCGTCGTTTGACTCCACTGCAGGGAAAGGATTGTAACATTCGGTAATGTTCATGTTGCGGATGATGACATTCTGCTTGTTCTTGATAAAGAGTGAACCGCCAAAGAGACCTGAGTTAGCACCCAGACCGATAATCGTCTTGTTGCTGTTGATGTTGACATCAATCAGTTCGCCCCATTCCTTGTCCATCTTTGCGCGGACAGCAGCACCTTCACCGCTTTCGTCAAAGTGTCCGTCCTGAGAAGCGGTATACTTAACCTTCCAGTCATGGTAAGAACTAGAAGCCAGTCCTGTGCCAGCAGTGCGCTCAGCAATCCACTTATCCAAAGCAAAGGTTGAGCCAGTTACCGTGTCGGGAACCATTGAGCCGTTACCCAAATCTGTCATGTCGATAGTACCATCAACATAGATAACCATCGGCTCCTCTGACTCAGCATATTTGATAAAGTCATCGCGGGTCTTAACCGTTACAATCTGACCGCCAAAACCACCGATAGTACCCTTTTCTGCAGAAGGCGGCGTAATCTTTCCACCTGCCAGATCGGTGTCTTTTGCATAACTTGCCCAGCCAATAGGGGTGTCTGCAATAGTAATGACATTCTGTGCCTTAGATGCCTTTGAAGAACCACAAGCAGCCAACCCAACCATCAGCAGACCCGCAGCAGCACATGTCAATCCACGCATTTTTGAAAATTTCATACGTTACTCCTTTAAAGCCATGGCGACAGCCACACGACACGAATGGCACGAATAACGATTGCCGGCTTTAGAATGCAATCGCACGTAATAAAAGTACAGGAAAGTATCTTTTATCACGCCGCCTTTTTTTCACTCAGCTTCCGCCGAGAAATTTTCAGATATATACTATATCCATTCTAGAACAAAATTCCCAATCGGTAAAGAAGAAATTTTCCCGCCCGCGAGAATTCGTTTAAATGAATGCCGAAAAAGAAAAAAAGTTACAGAGAAAACCAACATGCACCGAAGCCGCTTTCACTTTTTTTATTTTATGAATAAAGATTCTCCGCCCCAGTGCGGACGTCCACATAAAAATTGGTTGTACCGCAGCGGGCTTGACCCGCTGTCGGCTACGAACCTATGTTATGTGTTTTCTAATAATATTTTACCAATTATAAATAAATCTCCAAATTCAGATAAATAAGGTTCGTTTATCTTATGATTATAAATATCTCTAAAGTATTTACCATCAAAATCAAATTTTTTAATAATCTTCGAATAATCCACCATTTGATGACAATGAACAATTCCTTTTCTAAAATATTTACCAATAGAAATTGAATGATTACCGCAATTTACAAAGAAAATATTTAATGGTTTTATAAAAATCACATCATGATTTGTTGAGTCTTCTTGCCAAATTGCTTCTTCATTGTCAAAATAATTAAATAAGGGGATTAATCGGGATTTATTCCAAGGGAATGCAATTACTGCATCTTTGGATAAATCTAATTGAATATTACATTCGGAAAATAAAATATCATCATAAAAGTTGTAATTTCTATATTTTTCATAGAAATCAACAAATAACTGGTCTAATCGCAAATTTTGCATTGAGTAATGCATTTTTTCTTTGAAAACAGACATTAAATATTTATTTACAATTGTATCACAACATAAATTAGTAATACTTTGCAATTCTTTAGACAATATGTAGTGCCATCCGGTTTGTAAAAACGTGGATTTAGCTCCAAAA
>CAKZZO010000061.1 GCA_937885175.1 uncultured Treponema sp.
ACTCTTTTACCTGTGCCCTTTTTGTCTTACTTGTGAATGGATTATAATGCGTTTGTCCTGCTACTGCGGGATTTTTCTCTTGACGATAAAAAAAGGAGCAGATACAATAAAATGATAGAAAAGCAATTATTAAAAAGGATTATATGGCTGAAGTTACCGTAAAAAAACAACAATCCTGCCCTGTTCTGCCTCCCGCCTCGCTTACACAGGAAAAAAGACACCTTACCAGCGAAGAAATTGCCATTTTAAAGGCAAACCGCAACCGCAACACTGATGACACTTGGCAGAATGTCTGGGTTTCTGCAGAAAAAAATGCTTTTACACCGGAACTCATATACGACTGCGAGATTTCAGGATTTTTGGTCATCGGCCGCTTAATCCATGCAAGTCTCCAGTTTCACGATTTAGTGCTGGAAACAGGATTCTACCACTCATACTTGGAAAATGTTGCCGCAGGCGACGACGTAGCAGTACGCAATGTAGCCTATCTTTCCAACTACTGCCTCGCAAACCGGGTTATGCTCTTTAACGTACAGGAAATAAGCTGTACCAATCACTCAAAATTCGGAAACGGCATCCTCAAAGAAGGCGAGCCGGAGTCAAACCGTGTCTGGATTGGCGTAGGAAACGAAAACGATGCCCGCGCCATTCTTCCTTTTGAAAACATGATTCCAGCGGATGCCTTTTTGTGGTCACGCTATCGGGAAGACAAGGAAATTCTCCAGCGTTTTGTAGAGATGACCGAGTACGGACAGTCAAAAGCCCTTGATACCTATGGCATTATTGATGATGATGCAGTCATAAAAAACTGTACGCTGCTCAAGGATGCCAAAATCGGAAAGAATGCCTACATCAAGGGAGCCTTTAAGCTCAAGAACATTACCGTGCTTTCTTCTCCCGATGAAGTAAGTCAGATTGGCGAAGGCGTGGAACTGGTAAATGGCATTGTAGGCTACGGAAGCCGCATTTTCTATCAGGCCGTGGCGGTGCGTTTTGTCATCGGTCGAAACTGCCAGCTCAAATACGGTGCCCGTCTCTTGAACTCAGTGCTGGGCGACAATTCCACCGTGTCATGCTGCGAGATTTTGAACAATCTGATTTTTCCCTTCCACGAGCAGCACCACAATTCTTCATTCCTCATTGCAAGCACCATCGGTGGACAGAGCAACATCGCTTCTGGCGCAACAATCGGCTCAAACCACAACTCACGTTCTCCCGATGGCGAAATGATTGCAGGCCGTGGCTTTTGGCCGGGACTCTGCTCAGACTTCAAGCACAACAGCCGCTTCGCCAGTTTTGACCTTGTGGCAAAAGGCAGTTACCAGTACGAACTGAACATCACCTATCCTTTTGCCCTGGTCGCCACAAACGGTTCAAATCAGCCAATCAGTATCATCCCCGGCTACTGGTTCATGTACAATATGTACGCCATGGCACGGAACAAGTCAAAATTCCAAAAGCGTGACAGGCGGGTGGTCAAAGTACAGCATATTGAGACTGACCCCTTTGCTCCCGACACCATGCAGGAAGTGCTGGAATCCCTTGACCGCATCATCGAATTGACAGGCCGCTATCTTAAAAGTCAGGGAGATGCAAAGGCCATTGCCGCAATCAAGGATGAAGACTTGTACCAGATAGCAAAAGATTTTCTCCATCAAAATCCTGACGCGCAGTTGATTCTGGAAGATTCCCGCTGCCAGAAAAAATATGGCGCACTCATCTATAAGCCTGTTCGCGGCTACCGTGAATACCGCAAGATACTCAAGTATTTTTCCGTCTCAACGCTCATTGATTATTGTACCCGCCGCCATATTCCTACGCTCACTCAGGCAGAGTTGGAACGCATTGAGCAGCTGCCCCTCTATACCTCTTGGGTCAATGTGGGCGGTCAAATCATGCCGGAAAAAAAAGTGGACGAACTTTTAGGCTACATCAAGACAGGTGCCGTCTTTACCTGGGAACAAGTGCATGCCTTCTATGAAGAAAGTTATGCCCTCTACCCCGCCTACAAGACCACCTATGCCATTTACATTCTGGAACAGTTGTATTCGCGGCCGATTTTTAATTTTACCAAGGAAATCTATGAAGACATTCTGGCAGATGTGGCGAAAATTAATGACGAAATGTACCATTCAGCCTTTTCTTCCCGCGAAAAAGACTACAGCGACTATTTCCGCTCAATCACCTTCCGCAACAAGGAAGAACAGGAAGCCGTCATCGGTTCCATTGACAACAATGAATTCCTGAACGAAATGAAACCGCAGACGGAAGACTTTAATAAGAAGATGCAAAAACTCTTTACCGAACTGTGCTAGACCAAAGGCGATTCCGTAAGGCCACCAGCCTTGATTCCGTAGAAGAGAACGATGATAAGGGCAAATGCCGTAAGCAGACGCAAGCCCACGCCCGTGATAAAGCCAAGAAATGACCAAAAGGCAACAATCAGGGCGTGTTTTGTATCCTTGTCGTTGTGAATCAGCTCGCCGATAAATGCGCCTAAAAATTCACCCAAAAAAACGCCAACACCCAGTCCCAGAAGCCCCACAAAGGTGCCGATAATCGAACCCCATGCCGCTTCCTTTGAGCCGCCCGCCTTTCGCGTAAAAATGGTGGGCACCACGTTGTTCACAATCTCCACAATCGCCGTAATCACGGCGCAGACAATGAGCACCAGCCAGGAAATCTGAGAAATTGACGTAAAAGAGGCGCACAAGAGTCCGCCCCAACACAGGGGTGTTCCTGGAAGTCCCGGAATAATGCAGCCCACAATGCCCACAAAAAAGAGCAGACCCGCACATACAAACAAAAGAACATCTACACTTGAAAGGTTTTCCATAGAACACCTCCTCCGAAAAAATTATCGCCTGCCGAACAATTCCAAGTTCGCAAGCCCCCGCTTGAACTGCGGAATTCTTGCACATGCCGTTGTGTTCCAGCCGCTACGGTCGCCACGCCGCAGAAAATGATATGCCACGCCTGCAATCATCGCGCCATTGTCACCGCAAAGTTTGAGTGGCGGAAAAATGCACTGCATGTCCGTGCGTTCGGCAAGCAGAGCCCGCAAGCGAGAATTTGCCGCTACACCGCCGCCAGCCACAACCGTCTTTAAGCCAGTGTCATCAACAGCACGGAAAAGTCGGCTTGTCAAAGTACGGCATGCCGTCTCCTGAAAAGCGGCACAGATATTTTCCTTTGTCTTTTCGTAGCCCTTGTTCAAGAACAGGTCTGCCTGATGAATCACTGCCGTTTTTAATCCGCTAAAAGATACATCGTACTGGTGTTCCCCCCGCTTATCCAATTTGGGCACAGGGAAAGTAAAGGACTTGGGGTCGCCGCTCTGGGCAAGCTTGTCAATAATCACGCCGCCAGGATAGCCAAGACCGTAGAACTTTGCCACCTTGTCAAAAGCCTCACCCACGCTGTCGTCAATAGTCGTGCCCAAGATTTCCAGGTCGTCAAATCCATTGACCTTTGCAATGATTGAATGACCGCCACTCACCAAAAGCCCCAGATAGGGATAAGGGATGTCATTTTGCAAATGAGCCGCGTACAAGTGCCCCAGCATGTGGTTCACTGCGATAAAGGGCTTACCCGCTGCCCATGCAAGGGTCTTTCCAAAGGTCAGCCCCACCAAAAGGCTGCCCATCAAGCCAGGCCGATTTGTAGCGGCGATTGCATCCACATCATCCAGCGTCATCTTTGCTTCCGTCAGAGCCTGGCGCACCACTGGCAAAATCCACTCCGCGTGCTTACGGCTGGCAATCTCCGGCACCACGCCCTTGTAAATCTGATGAAAGGGAATCTGCGTGGCAACCACATTGCTGTATATTTTTTTTCCGTCCTCCACAATGGCACAAGCCGTTTCGTCACAGGAGGACTCAATTCCAAGCACTTTCATGGTAAAAAGCATAGCACATTTGCAGAAAAAGGAAAACACCGTTGCAGACAAGACAGGGCAAACGCATTATAGATATCGAGCTTGCATATCGGCTGGACAAATGAAAT
>CAKZZO010000062.1 GCA_937885175.1 uncultured Treponema sp.
GCATAAAGACAAAAGGAAGAACTTTGCAAACGAGATTTTGGATTATTACGACATTATTTCCCCTCACACAAAAAGCGGAACAAGTGCACTAGCGCGCAAGTCAAAACTTCTCTTTCCAGGCGGCATAGGGGTCGCGGATTTTTTCCACCCACTTACCCGTGTATGCGTAACCGTTGCGGCGTTCCTTGCTCATGTCATTAAAAGTGTCACAGATTTTGCGGTTGCGGTCGCACCAGATGGGTTTGAGCGTCTGCATGTCATACATGCGTGCCCACAAGGCGGGTGCATTCGGGTCGTCAACCATGATGGTCTCGTAGTCAGTGTACTGACCTAAGTCAGAAAGTCCACCTTCTGCACTTTTACGCACGATTTTCTTTCCTTTGAGTACAAGGTCATCCCGCAGTAAAAATTCACAGGCTGCGGTAATGCATTTTTTTAAGTCCTCAGAAGGATTGGGGTCTTTCATAAGCATAAGAACCAGTTCCACAGACTCGCCAATAGTAATGGACGGCGGCTCAAATGCCCGTGCCCAAATCGGCTGCAGGCTTTCGTGGTCATGCTGCTGACACCATGCGCTAAGCAGTTCAGAACCATCGCTCTGGGGGATTTTGATTTGTGTCTTAATCACACACTGAATAGCCTTGTCGTAGGCATCTTTTGCCTGCCGCCGGGCTTTCTTGCCCAAAAATGCGTACTGGGGAAGACCGTTGGCAATGTCGCGCAAAAGGGTCATCGTTCCAGCCATAATGTCATCATTGTAGGTAATGCCGTACACATCTGAACCAGTCCAGCCGCCAGAAGAAGGGTGCTGAGCATTCAAAATCCAGTTGAATGCACGGAGGGCAGACTCCTTGTAGCGCGAATCATGCACCTGCTGATAGACCTGGGCAAGATAGTCAATCTGTGAATAAATATTGCGGTTATCCAGCGTACTCTGCTGCCCGTTTGTCTTTAACTGATAGGTGAGGGGCGGAACATTTTTGAGGGAATTCTTCTGCCCTTCCAGTTCATTGCGGTAATACTTGCGCAGCCAGTCATAGTTCTTTTTCCAGCCGCCATCAGGATTCTGCAAGTACAGCATATTTTCTGCAATGCCCACAATTTGGCTCTGATTGTATAGTTGGTATGTCGGAATGTGATTCTTAAAGCTCTTGCGGGCATGATTGATGGAATCATGAAAGGCACTCACATCAATCGGCTCATATGCCACTTCATTCTTTATCTTCCATTCCGTTTCCGTCTCCTTGGAACGGTCGCCAGCAGAAGCACAGGAAAAAACGAGTACACTGGTCACTAATAAAAAAACAATTCTTTTCATACTCCAAGTATAGCATGACTATCGCTAGAGGGCAAACGCATTATAATCCATTCGCAAGTAAGACAAAAAGGGCACAGGTAAAAGAGTCTCAGCAAAAACGAAAAATGAGTCCGCTTACGGAAAAGCGCGTCTGGTTCGCACGCTGAGAGGATTGGAACTTGGACTCGCTTCGCTCGCCCTCTCAGAGTGCTCATTCAGCCGCTTACTTTTCCTACGCTGCCTCATTTTTCGCTTCGTGGCTCAATGCAATTCCTCCACTCACACCCTTTTTATCTGCACATTCATTTCATTTGTCCAGCCGATGTTCAAGCACGATATCTATAATGCGTTTGCCTTGGCATGTGACTATTCCCAAGTCCTCCGCAATTCGCTATAATGATTTTATGGCTACACATAAAACTGTTGACGAGACGACGCTGGAAAATCTTTTGTATCTTTCCCGACTGTCTTCTTCAAGTACCGACATGGCAACCCTCAAAAAACAGGTGGACGAAATAGTCGGCTACTTCGACATTCTTTCAAAATACGATGACTCAGAAAACCCCTACGATGCTTACCCCTCAACAAAGGCTGAGGCGTTGCGCGAGGACGAAATTGTTGCAGGTCTGGATATCCCTGATGTCAAAAAAGTCACCGACAAATTCATGGACGGATACTTCCAGGTTCCGAAAGTTCTTGGAGAAGGCGCATAATGTACTATACGATAAAAGAAACGGTCGCCGCCTTGAAATCTGGCGAAACCACAAGCGAAAAACTGGTTCAGGCTTCAATCGACACCTTTACCGCCGACCAGAAATCAGAAAAACCGCTGAACGCATTTTTGGAAATCTACGATGATGCGCTGGAAATGGCAAAAGCCGCTGATGCAGAGATTGCCGTAGCCCGCGCAAATGGTTCAATCGACAAACTTTTTGCAGAAAAACCGCTTTTAGGCGTTCCATTTGCAAATAAAGACAATATTTCAAGCAAGGGACACCGCCTCACTTGTTCTTCAAAGATTCTTGAAGGCTATGTGGCTCCCTACAATGCTACCGTGGTTGCCCGTCTTGTTGAAAAAGGCGCAATTCCCCTTGGCCGTTGCAATCAGGACGAGTTCGCCATGGGCTCTTCAACTGAATATTCAATTTACGGTCCTACCCGCAATCCCATTAACCGCGACTATGTTTCAGGCGGTTCTTCTGGCGGCTCTACGGCAGCCGTTGCCGCAAATCAGGCACTTTTTGGCTTGGGTACGGAAACTGGTGGTTCTGTCCGCCTTCCGGCCTCCTACTGTGGCATTTATGGCTTAAAGCCGACATACGGTGTGCTTTCTCGTTGGGGCGTGGTGGCTTACGGCTCTTCCCTTGACCAGGTGGGCATTCTCGGCCACACCCCGGAAGACATTGCCCTGCCACTTTCTCTTATGAGCGGAGTGGATTTTTACGATGACACCAGCACAGATTTTCCTGATGCAGACAAACTGGCAAATCTCAGCGCATATAAGGATTTTTCTTCCCTTAAAATCGCCGTTCCCAAGCAGTTTGAGGAAGCAAAAGGTCTTGACGGCGATGTAAAGAAAGTCTTTGATGACACAAAAAAGTGGTTCTCAGGCAAGGGAGCCAAAATCGACAGCGTTGACCTGCCCATTTTGGACGCTTCAATTGCCGCCTATTATGTCATCGCCCTTTCTGAGGCCGCCTCAAACCTTTCCCGCTTTGACGGCATCCGCTACGGTCACCGTGTGGACAATGGTGCGGGCTACGATCAGCTTTATGTTGACACCAGAAGCGAAGGCTTTGGCCCTGAGGTAAAGCGCCGCATCATCATCGGAAACTATGTGCTTTCAGAGCAGTTCTCAGGCGACACCTACAAAAAAGGCATGTCTGTCCGCGCCCGAATCCAGCGGGAAGTTGCCGCCCTGTTTGAAAACTACGACATCATTCTCTGCCCGGTTTGCCCCACGCCGGCCTTCAAGTTGGGCGAAAAATACGATGACCCCTTGGCAATGTATTTGAGTGACCTTTACACTGTATTCGTAAACCTGGCCCGCATTCCGTCAATTTCGGTTCCGGCGGGAGTGAGCAGAGACGGGTTGCCCATAGGCATCCAGTTTGCAGGCAAAATGTTCAGCGAGGCAAAGATTTTGCAGCTGGCGCAAGCCTGGGAAGAAGAGCATACGGGCTGCGGCATACCTGTAAAATAAGCTCTTTGGAAAAAAAGGGTTCAAGGGAAAAAGAAACCTTTGGCAGAAAGGTTGCGTTTTCCCTTCGTTGAGTCTCGTGTCGCAGGTGAGGTAGCAGTTTATGAGGCAGCAAGTGACAAAAAAAGGATATGCTCTGCTACTTGCAGTATTCTGTTTGCTGTTCTTATTTTCCTGCGACTCTTCGCCGTCCTTTTCGGATTCAGAAATCAGGGCGGACGAAACGATTGCGGTGATTCAAAAAGCATTTCAGGGCAAGGCAAGAATTGATTCCATACATCGAGACCTTCAAGGCGATGCTGTCGTGTTTTTTTATGTGACCCAGCCGATTGACCATGAGAATGTAGCAAAAGGAACGTTCGAGCAGTATTGCGCCCTTCATTACAAGGGAAGTGATAGACCCACATTGCTTAGGACAGAAGGCTATGCAATGCAAGGGGCAAATGCGTATAAAAAAGACGATATCGTGCAGATTCTTGGCGCAAACCAGATAGAAGTAGAACATCGGTACTACGGGTATTCAAATGCAGGTGGCTCGCTTGACTGGAATGACCCGGGCTATTGGGATTATAACACGACGGCTCAGGCAACTGCTGATTTGCAGGAAATTGTAAAGGCATTAAAGGCAACGGATGATTTTGGCGGCAAGTGGATAAGCAGCGGCGTGAGCAAAGACGGAATGCTTACGGCCATGTATGCTTATCGGTATCCCAATGAGATGGATTTGTATGTCCCTTTCTGTGCACCCTTCCTTACCGACTTAAATGACATTCGTGTTGGAACCTATCTGACACAAAAATGCGGCAGGGCTGATACCTGCATTCTGGACGGTAAGACCTGCTATGAAATGTCAATTAGGTGATAGAGATTTAATTGTTTTTTCAGC
>CAKZZO010000063.1 GCA_937885175.1 uncultured Treponema sp.
CCGAGACCTCGACCTCCGTCACCTCGCCGGTAGCGAATTTGTACTTGATAATCATGAAAAAGACTCCTTTCAGATTCGTTGGAATCCGCAGGAGCCGTTTTCATCCGTAGAGACAAAGAAAGACGGCTTGGATATAGTTCACCCGTAGTGGGTTTTGAACTAAATCCAGGCCGTCAAGCAGCTCTGCGGATTCGCCTATTTGGTTTTTCTTTGCCGCATCAGGCGGCGAGTGCGTAATCTGCCACGGTGAAGGCTGTGGCGGTTCTTGTTACCAGCGACTTGAGATTGTCCCGCACGACTGTGAATGTGCCGCCGATGGGGATGCTGAAGATGTAGGAAGAGTGGTGCGGTCCCTGCGTCTCAACTTCGCCCGTGCTGTCGTTTGCCATGCAGAGCAATCGGTTGTCGCTGTTTCTGATCTCTCTAAACCCTTCTTCTATAGCGGTTCCTCCTTCCTGGCCAGAGGCCGTTTTTCATGCTCTCATTATAGCAAAATCCACATTTTAACTGAAATTCTGGCGTTTATTTTGTGGTGGCAAAATTAAAATAAAGTATTGATTTATTCGGTTTATGGTGGTATAATGAAGTATAGTCTCAAGAATGGGAGGAGTGTGCCCTTGGGCAAGAAGCGATACAAAGAAACCGATGTGTCCAAGCCTATGACCGATGCTCTTGGCATCGCCGACTTGCTTGCGCTGAAGACCAGCACTGACAGTCACTATTTTGCCGTCCACGAGCGTTACTTCTCGGACGATAAACTGACGTGTCCTGCCTGCGGCTCTACTAAGACAAGATGCTCGAAGGTCATAAAGCGGACATTTAAAGATATATTGTGGGACGAGGCTCCCGCTGACGAGGATGAAGAACAGAAATTCCATGTGTTCGACCTTACCTTCTATCAGCGATATATGCGTTGCGATGGATGCAATAACAGCGTCTTTCCTGAACCGATTGATTTTGGTGACAAGGGTTGCCGATATACCAATCGCTTATCGGATGCGCTGGCTGACGGTACCTTCCGTTTTTCATATAAGAAGGTGTGCGACTATTTTGGCGTTCCGGCTTCGACTGCATCCATTGGTCCCATTATGCGGAGAAGGATTCAATACCGTGAGGCGCTACTGCTGCCCATCAGCACACCGAAGAAACTCGGAATAATGGAAACTGTCTTCTTCCGTGAAGCTCACCCGATTATCTTCGCATTGCGGGATGATGGCGTGTACTGCATTGATATCCTGGAGGACTCTTCGGAAGAGACGGTGCTAACCTTTCTCCGCACCTTGGACGCAAACGAGGTGGACACCGTTTATATCGATCCTGTAGACAGCATCCGAAGTGCTGCGGCGATTGCGTTTCCGAGCGCAAATTTGGTGGTTACGGACGAGTGTGTTCTGCGCTATGCACGGGATGCCATGCTTGAAATCATCCATGAAGATGGGAAACGCTTTCCTGTCAAGTTTAAGGATGCCATACTGACCATCCCGAACAAGCGTCTTCAGAACGATTTCCAGCGCAGACAGGTAAAGGATGGCATGGAAAGCCGTCCGAGATTGAAGTCGGCATACGATCAGCACCAGGCTCTTATGGAGCTGATGGATGGCGAATGGACATACGATACCTTAAGTAAATGGGCACACGAGCTACCGGGCGATTTGCCGGAGTTTGAAACCCTGGTCGATGTAATAGATCTGTTCGAGCAGGAAATCAGTGACTACATAGAAACACAAGAAAAGCCACCGGATTTCTATCCGACAGCATTGCAGGCAGTTTGCGAGGCGTTCAAAGGAATGCCCCACTGCATATTCGATGTATTAAGGGCGAGGTGCTTCCTGACCATCGGCCACGATACCATCGAGGAAAACGGAACTAAATATCGGCTTGGCATCCATACAACCAGGCTGACACAAAACATGAACGAAATAACCACGAATATCAAGGAGGCAAGAGAATATGGACTCTAACGATAAAATCAAGGCGGTCGGCATCAATATTCAGGAGAAAGCGAATCTGATCTGGAATGTCGCAAATTCGCTTTTCGGTGCTTATAAGCCCCATGAATACGGACTGGTCATCCTTCCGATGGCCGTGATCAAGCGTTTCCACGACTGCTTGCTCCCGACACACGACAAAGTTCTTGAAACCTATGAGAAGATTAAGCACCTGGCGGTCAAAGAGGGATTCCTTCGTGCGGCGGCCGGAGGCTATCACTTCTACAATACAAGTCCATTTACATTTGAGCGTTTGAAGACCGACCCGGAAAACATCAAGGCAAACTTTGAGTCCTTTATCAACGGCTTCTCGGATAATGTCATTGATATTCTGGCGAACATGGGATTCTTCAATCAGATCGACCGAATGAATGACGCCGGAGTTCTTTACCAGGTCATCAGTGATTTCTGCGAAGAGAACGCGGACATGAGTCCCGACAAAATCTCTGCCATTGATATGGGCTATGTATTTGAAAACCTCGTTCAGAGATTCTCCGAGAGTTATGACGAGGAAGCCGGAGCCCACTTCACAAGCCGCGACATCATTTATCTGATGTGCGATATGCTGACGATGGAGGCCGACTTCTCCAATCCGGAAGCTCCTGCCAAGACCGTGTACGACATGGCTATGGGTACAAGCCAGATGCTCACCTGCATGGAAGAACGAATTAAGGCGCTGGATGCCGAGGCGGAGATCATCTGCTACGGTCAGGAGATCAATCCTTTCACCTTTGGTATCGCAAAGGCGGATATGCTCATCCGTGGAGGTGATCCCGACAATATGCAGTTCGGCAACACGCTGAATGACGATAAGTTCACGGGATACACCTTCGACTACTGCATCTCCAATCCGCCCTTCGGTATCGACTGGAAGCGTGAAGCGGCGGATGTGGAGAAGGAACACAAGAAAGGTGATGCCGGACGATTCGGAGTTGGTCTTCCCGCAAAGTCTGACGGTCAGATGCTCTTTATGCTGAACGGTATCGCCAAGCTGAAGGATACCGGCCGCATGGCGATCATACAGAACGGCTCCTCTCTTTTCACGGGAGATGCCGGCAGCGGTCAGAGCGAAATCAGAAGATACATTATAGAAAACGACTGGCTAGACGCCATCGTTCAGCTGCCGAACGACAGCTTTTACAACACGGGTATTGCCACCTATGTATGGATCATCACGAAGGACAAACCCGTATCTCACCGTGAACACGTCCTGCTGATTGATGCCAGCGGATGCTTTGAGCAGCGCAGAAAGCCCATCGGCAATAAACGCGTGGACATCACAGAGACCTGCCGCAATCTTATCATCGAGGCTTACGGCGATTACGACAGCAAGACCTATGAAAAGAAAATCGCCGATGGCAAAACTATCGCGGTGAAGAGCAAACGAATGGAGTCCATCTCCCTCGGATATAACAAGATCACGGTGGAAAGCCCTGTCCTCGGTGAGGATGGTGAGCCTGTCCTCAAAAAAGGCAAGCCGACCGCGGACGCCTCCAAGAGGGACACCGAGACCATCCCGCTGGATGAGGATATGGACGCCTACTTCGAGCGAGAGGTGCTTCCTTATCGTCCCGGCGCATGGATCGACAAGTCCAAGACGAAGGTCGGCTATGAAATTCCGTTCACCAAGACCTTTTACGAGTATTTGGAAATGGAGCCCGCCGATGATATTGCCAAGCGTATCGAGGCACATGAGCATAGCCTGATGGAGAAATTACACGCACTATTCGGAGGTGAGCAGAATGAGTAACGCCGTTCAATACACCGACATGAAGGACAGTGGGATCAAGTGGATCGGCTCTGTTCCGGCATCGTGGAATGTGCGGACGCTCTATCAGCTTGCCACAAGAGTGAATAACAAAAACTCCGATCTCACCGAGCAGAATCTGCTTTCCTTAAGCTACGGAAAAATCAAGCGCAAGGACATCAATACCAATGACGGCCTGCTGCCTGCTTCTTTCGATGGATATAACGTCATCGAAGCCGGGGACATCGTTCTGCGCCTGACAGATTTGCAGAACGATCATACAAGTCTGCGTGTCGGTCAAGCTACGGAGCGCGGCATTATCACCTCGGCATACACCACTCTGCGACCGATCAATCCTGCGCATTCCAGATACCTCTACTATCTGATCCATGCCTTTGATCTTAAGAAAGGCTTTTATGGCATGGGTTCAGGCGTTCGTCAGGGACTGAATTATGATGAAGTAAAGGAACTGCGAGTGGTTCTTCCTTCGCAAAAGGAACAAGACGCAATTGTAGCGTATTTGGATGATGTTTGCGTACAGATAGACACGCTGATTCAGGAAGCGAAAGGCACTATTTCTGAATATAAGCAATGGAAGGAATCCTTGATTTTTTACACACTTACTCATGGTTTAGATTCTACCGTTTCCTTGAAAGATAGCGGAATAAACTGGATTGGCCGTATACCAGAAAGTAGTTCTATTGTAAGAATGCGTTACCTTGTGGACGGTTATAAAGCAGGTCCATTTGGTAGTTCTCTCATTACTGATAAACTTGATTCTTCCGGCACAATTTTAGTCTATACACCAGAACATATAGCGAAACAGAGTGTTGAAAACGAAAAAAATTTATATTTGCCGGAAGAACGACGGGAACAGATGTCTCAATTCTTTGTGCAGAAGGGAGATATCATCTTTCCTATCGTTGGTTCTCTCGGAAGAGCCATGCTGATTACTGAGGATATGCCAGAGGGAATTATTAATCAGCGATTGGCTAAGTTTAGAATTAAAGAGGATGTCATTGATATGGATTTCTTCCTCTGGTTCTTCGCAAAAAGCTCTTTCTATAATCAGTTTATAGAAGTAAACTGCAGGGGATCGTTCATTTTAAATTTAACAAAAACGATAATCTATGATATGCCAGTAGTGCTTCCTGGAAGTATTGAGACGCAACGTGAGATTGCCGAATATCTGAACAGAAGATGTTCGACAATAGATTCGCTGATAAAAGAAAAGGAAACCTTGCTGGACGATTTGGAATTGTACAAACGCTCATTGATATATGAAACAGTAACAGGAAAGCGAAAGGTGGTGTGACCCATGAATGAAGATAAGGGATTTCAAGACCGTGTCACGGTATACTACGAGGGCATCCAGGGCATGGACGAATCGGAGAAGACATTCGAGGCATTCATCGAGTCCTACCTCATCTCCGAAGAAGGCGGCTGGACGAAAGCCACGGATGCGGGACTCCGCAGCGAGGAAAGCCGCGGAATGAATCTGGACATCGTGACGCTGACGGATTTTGTAAAGGCTACCCAGCCGATGGCATGGAAGCGTTTCGAACGGATGTGTACCATTAACCCGGTACGCCAGTTCTACAAGTCCTTCGAGAACGCCGTGACACAGGATGGCCTGATTTCCGTTCTCCGCTACGGCTTCAAGCATCGCGGCGTTTCCTTCCGCGTGTGCTATTTCAAGCCGGAATCCGAACTGAATGATCTGGCCGTGGCAAACTATCAGAAGAATGTTTGTCAGTGCATCCGGCAGTGGCATTACTCGGAGCAGAACAAGAACAGCATTGATATGCTGCTTGCTGTCAACGGCATCCCGATTATCGCTATTGAACTGAAGAACCAGCTGACGGGACAGTCCGTGGATGACGCAAAAAAACAGTGGGCATATAACCGCAATCCCAAGGAGCCGGTATTCGGCTTTAACAAGCGCATTCTGGCATACTTTGCCTGCGACCTTTACGATGTTTATATGACCACAAGGCTGGAAGGACCCATGACAAACTTCCTGCCCTTTAACCAGGGCAGCAACGGCGCGGGCAGAGACGGTGGAGCGGGCAACCCTCCGAATCCTACAGGCGGCTATGTGACATCCTACTTCTGGGAAAATATGCTGCAGAAGGATAAGCTGATGGATATCCTCCAGAAATTCATCAGCTATGAGAAGACCGAGAAAAAAGAAATCATGCCGGACGGCTCTGCCAATATCAAGAAGACCGAGAAGATCATCTTCCCGCGTTATCATCAGCTGGATGTCGTGCGGGAGCTGGTGCGCCATGTGCGTGAGAACGGTCCCGGACACAATTACCTCATTCAGCACAGCGCAGGTTCCGGCAAGTCCAACTCCATCGCCTGGACTGCCTATCGGATGGCGAGTCTGCATGACAGCAATAACGAGGCTGTGTACGACAGCGTGATTGTGGTCACCGACCGCCGCGTTTTGGATCAGCAGCTCCAAGCCACTATCTCCAGCTTTGACCATACCCTCGGCAGCGTGGAGACCATTGACGATAAGAAAAGTTCAAAAGACCTGCTGAACGCCATCAACAAGGGCAAGCGTGTTATTGTCACCACCCTGCAGAAGTTTCCTGTCATTTACGAGCAGGTTCAGTCTGCCGTAGGCAAACACTATGCCATCATCGTGGATGAGGCGCACAGCAGTCAGACCGGGCAGTCCGCTATGAAGCTGAAAGCCGCTCTTGCGGATGTTTCCGATGCCCTTGAGGAATATGCCGAACTGGAACAGAAAGCGGTCGATGATATAGAATCCAAGGATATTCTCGTCCAGGATATGCTCAGTCAGGGCAAGCACAAGAATCTGAGCTTCTTCGCTTTCACCGCTACGCCGAAGGGCAAGACGCTCGAAATCTTCGGCGAACCGCAGCCGGACGGCTCTTTCCATCCCTTCCACATCTATTCGATGAGACAGGCTATCGAGGAAGGTTTCATCCTGGATGTGCTGGCAAACTATACCACCTATAAAATGTGTTATCAGATCGCCAAAAATGTGCCGGATAACCCGGATGTCCCGACTTCCAAAGCCGTTCGTACCATCCGCCGATATGAGGAACTGCATCCGCATAACCTTGCGCAGAAAGCAGCTATCATCGTAGAGACCTTCCGGGATGTTACCAAACACAAGATCGGCGGTCTCGGAAAGATGATGGTCGTTACCGCATCCCGACTTGCGGCTGTCCGCTACTACCACGAGATCAAGCGGTATCTGGAGCAGAACGATTATGACGATATCGAGATTATGATCGCGTTCAGCGGCAGCCTGAAAGACCCGGATGATCCCAACAGCCCTGAATATACAGAAAGTTCCATGAACGTGGACAGCAACGGCAATCGCGTCAAGGAGAGCCAGACAAAAAGCGTATTCCATGATGAAGGCGATATCCTTATTGTCGCGGAGAAATACCAGACAGGCTTTGATGAGCCGCTGCTTCATACCATGATCGTGGACAAGGAACTTCGGGATGTTAAGGCCGTACAGACTCTTAGCCGTCTGAACAGAACTTATCCGCGCAAGGTCGATACCTATGTACTTGACTTCGTGAACGATGTTGACCGCATCCGCGAGGCGTTCCAACAGTTCTATCAGGAAACAAGTCTGGATGAGGAGATCAACTTCGACCTCATTTACACCACACAGAAAATCCTGCGTGACTTCAAAGTCTACACCGATGAGGATATCGAAGCGGTATCACAGATTTATTTCGATCCAGATGTCCGCAAGGCGAACGCGACACAAGGCAAAATTTCCAATATACTCAAGCCGGTCGCTGACAAGTACAATCTGCTGAACCAGGAACAGCGGTATCAGTTCCGCAGAGAGGTTCGCGCTTTCGTAAAGTGGTATAACTACATTTCGCAGATTACCAGGATGTTTGACAAGGATTTGCATAAGGAATATATCCTCTGCTCTTACCTTGCCAAGCTGCTCCCATCGGATAAGACGCAGCCGTTTGACCTCGACAATCGCGTGAAACTGGAATACTATCGTTTGGAAAAGACCTATGAAGGCGCAATCGAACTGGAAGCGACTCCCGGCTCATGGAAGCCGACCCAGCCGAAACGCGCCGGCGGCCAGAAGGATAGGCTCAGTCCGTTGGATGAGATTATTGCGAGGATCAACGAGGAATTTTTCGGAGATTTCACGGATGCCGACCGCGTCATGGTAGATACCCTCTACACGAAGATGCGCAAGGATGCCAAGGTCAAGAAGGCGGCCAAGAGCAATGACCGCCAGGTCTATGAACGGAGTATCTTCCCCGGTATATTCGATACGACCGCACAAGAGGCTTATATGGAAAACACGGAGGCTTACGAGCAGCTGTTCCTCGATGCCGAGAAATACCGCATCATCCAGCAGGCACTTGCGGAGAGGCTCTATCGGGAGCTTCATGGCGATCCTAAATAAGGCACAGGACAATCAAGACGCTGAAGGGCAGCGAAACATTTGGCAAATTAACGGAGGTGCAGCATGGCTATACCAAAAATCAAAAAACAGGACATCATCGACGCCTTAAAGTACATCGATGAGAACGGTGTGCCTTTCCATAACCAGAGTACGAAGTATGAACTCGTGACGGAGGATGGAAAGCGATATCCGCCGAAGTATGTGGTAGCCGTGGCTGACCATATGGCAAACGGTACGGATATTTCAACAGAAGGCTTTAACGCTGTGGAGGCAAAGAGCTACCTGGAAGGTCAGGACTTTACGATTGAGACAAAGCAGCAGGAAAAGTTTGAATTGTCTGTCTCCGCTGAGAATGTAGAGTCCACAGATGAACGGTTCACGATGGAAAATCTGAGTCTCGGCGACAATTATAAGCCTCTCGATGTGTATTTCAAAAAGGCAAACGGAGACGTGATAAAACGCTCCTACAGTAAAGGTGAAAGAAGGAATTCCAATCAGACGATGCCACGTATCGCTTTCCAGATTTTTGAAAAGCAGATATCAAATATGTCCGTTGAGGATAAGGAGGCCTTTCCTATCTGCAAATACAATCCTGACAGCGATATGATTTGCGGAATTTTCTCCAGCGTGGATGAGTTTAAGAAACATCGCAACACCATAGAGTACCTGACATATGGCTACGATAATGGCAGGCAGTTCGTTATCTATTGCTGGAATATCTTCTCCACGATTATTTTCGTCCAGGAATGCTTGAAGCGTTTCGGAGAGCCTGGGGATCAATTCATCCTTACCTACCGTGAGAAGGATGAGAAGGAAACAGAGGCTGCAGAGACAGAGGCAGCCGCACAGGAGGAACTTGTCCAGCAGTTTAAGGGATACAGAAATCCCTTCTCCTCTATGCTGATTGCTTCGAAGAATCTGATTTTCAGAGGTGCGCCGGGTACCGGCAAGTCTTACCTCGCAAAGGAAATCGCTACGGATATTATCAGCAACGGGTACTTTGATGACTATACGCTACTCACCGATGAGCAGAAGAAACAGGTGGAGTTTGTCCAGTTCCATCCAAGCTATGACTACTCTGATTTTGTTGAGGGCTTGAGACCGAAAGTAAATGATGACGGTACTATGGGCTTTGAATTGCAGGACGGCATTTTCAAGAAGTTCGTTGCCCGCGCAAGAAAGAACTACGAGGATTCCCAAAAGTCAAAGGAAACGATAGAGAAGGAAATCTCTGTGCAGGAATCAATGACGGAGTTCTTTTCCAACATTGAACTTGGCGTTGATACCTTTAAGACAATCAATGGCAATGAGTTCACCATTACCAGCGTGGATGACAAACACATTACTATCTCCATACCCGGAAACGCCACCGTCAATAAGCTCACCCTGAATCTGGACGAGGTCAGGAAGATGCTGGAGTCCGGGCAGAAGTTCGACAAGATCAAGGATATCACGACCTTCTTTGGAAAGTCGTTTGCAACACAGGCGTATTCCTATGACTTCGCAATCTACAAGGCTATCAGGGCAAAGAAAAGCGCAGCTTCTAAGGCGAAGGCAAAGCAGGAAGAATTGAAGAAGTACATCTTCATTATCGATGAAATTAACCGTGGTGAAATTTCAAAGATATTCGGCGAACTGTTCTTTGCAATAGACCCTGGATATCGCGGCAGAGCCGGAGAAATATCTACGCAATATTCCAATCTGCACTCCGATCCGGATGAGAAGTTTTATATCCCGGAGAATGTTTATATCATTGGCACCATGAACGACATCGACCGTTCTGTGGACAGCTTTGATTTTGCTATGCGTAGACGTTTCCGTTTCGTGGAACTCCGAGCAGATGAGCGTCTTGAAATGCTGGCTTCTTTGGAGAATGAAGAGCTGGAGGCCGAGGCTATCAAGAGAATGGCTGCGCTTAATAAGGAAATTGCAAGTGTTGAGGACTTGAACGAGAATTACCAAATCGGCGCATCATACTTCCTAAAGCTGAAGACTCTCGATTTTGACCAGCTTTGGACGGATTACCTGCAGCCGCTTCTGCAGGAATACATCCAGGGGATGTACGATGAGGAAGGGCTTATGAATCGTTTTGCGAAAGCATACGGTTATAAAAAGCCGGTTGAAGGTGATGTGAATGAAACTGCTCAAGATCAAGGATAATTCACAACATAAAAAAGATGCCTTTTCTGATATAGGAATCCTTGCGGGCAAGATTGCTGATAAGACATTGGAGCAGCTTGAACGGGAAGGTGTATTTGTGTTCCCTGAAATCGTGAAAGACGCAGAGGATATAACGCGGGATCAGATGATAATCCAGAGCGTAAACGATACTTATCGGTCGGGCAATGTGATGGGATTCCTTGGTTGCGGAGATGAACGGCTTATTATTGAATCACGCTTTGGCGGCGAGGAGGATGATTTCTTTTTTCAATATCTCCTTGATAAAGTGATGGACTTTCCAAACATCGTAGATTTGGATTCCGATGCGAATCAGGATAATCGGCTGTTTAACTTCCTGCTGTTCCTGTTTCCGTATTATCTGAAAACAGCAATGAGGAAAGGCCTGTTTAAGAAGTACATCCGCCACAGGTATAATGACGGAAATGTGAAAGGTGCTATCGATATCGCAAGACATATAGAGAAGAACACACCGTTCACCGGGAGCGTTGCGTATTCGCAGAGGGAGTTTTCTTATGATAACAGCCTCATGGAACTGGTGCGACACACCATCGAATTTATCAAAAGGAAACCATACGGGAATAATCTCCTTGTCAAAGTAAAGGATGAGGTGAAACTCGTTATTGATGCCACACCTGGATATGAGCCTTATGATAGGCAAAGAATCATTGAGCAGAACAAGAAGAACACAGTGCGCCACGCATACTTCCGAGAATATCTCGCTTTGCAGAGATTGTGTCTCTTGATTCTTCGCCATCAGAAACATCAAATCGGCTCTGGCTCAAGGCAGATATACGGCATTTTATTTGATGGTGCCTGGCTGTGGGAGGAGTATATCAATTCCCTCATCGAGGATGTGTTTTATCATCCGATGAATAAAGGTGGTAAAGGCGCCCAGAGGCTATTTGCCGGCAACATCGGGTTAATCTATCCTGATTTCATCAGCCGTAATAATGAAACAAGAATCATAGCAGATGCCAAGTACAAGCCTCTTGATAATATTGGCAATAAGGACTATCTGCAGGTGTTGGCGTATATGTTCCGCTTTGATGCAAAGGCGGGCTACTACCTTTATCCAGAAGCGGAAGAATCGGATGATCTGAAACTGTGGATGAATCGCGGCTCGACCTACGAATCAAATGTCATGCCGCGTGATGACATCAGCATTACAAAACACGGTTTGAAAATTCCTGTAAAAGCTACTGACTACGCAGGCTTTGTGGAAAAAATGAAAACTCATGAGCAGGAGTTCATTCAAGCATTTTCAATGATGTAATATGTTTTGAGGCAGAATATGGGGAGTTATGATTTAACCGCCGCGCATGAAGCGGCAAGATTCAATAAGGATATACTCAGGAAAAACAGTAAATGCGGCTGCTTCTATTGCCTCAAGGTGTTTTCGCCATCTGAGATTGAGGAATGGTGCCCCGAACTGGATGAAGGCGAAGAAGTGACAGCTATATGTCCATACTGTGGTATAGATGCAATTCTGCCTGAAAGTGCTGGGTATCCGCTTACTGATGAATTTCTGGGAACAATGCGAGAAAGGTGGTTTTGATATATGCTTGGAGCAATAGTCGGTGACATCGTAGGTTCGGTCTACGAATGGCACAATATAAAAACGAAGGAGTTTCCCTTGTTCCGGGATGACTGCTTTTTCACGGATGATACCGTCATGACCTGCGCCGTTGCGGAGGCGGTTATGAATGGCGGAGAAAGAGATGACTTCATTGACGCGATGAAGAAGTACGGTCGGATGTACCCAGATGCAGGCTACGGCGGCAGATTCGGTACGTGGGTATTCTCCGATGATCGTGAGCCGTACAACAGCTACGGTAATGGTTCAGCTATGCGCGTTTCGCCTTGCGCCTGGGTGATGGATTGCGGCTTCTGCGCTCGGACGGGAATGTGGCCATCCAACGGAAGAGCCGGTGCCCAGCTGTCCGCAGAGGTAACACATAACCACCCGGAGGGAATCAAAGGCGCAATGGCAACAGCAGATGCAATCTTCATGTGCCGTTATTACTTCGGTGGCTATTACGGCGACTACGAGCAGCCTATCAATGATGACCCGGCAGAGTGCAAACGGCGTATAAAGGAACACATCGAGAATGAGTATGGCTACGATCTTTCCAAGACGCTGGATGAAATCCGTCCTACATACCGCTTTAACGAGACCTGCCAGGACACCGTACCGCAAGCCATTATCGCATTTCTGGAAAGCACGGACTTTGAGGACGCTATCCGAAACGCCATCTCACTTGGCGGCGACAGCGATACCCTTGCGGCAATCACGGGAAGCATCGCAGAGGCAGCATATGGCATCCCCGACTGGATTAAGGACAAGGCGTATTCCTATCTCGATGAGCCGTTGAAGGATGTGCTCAGACGGTGGAAGAAATACATTTCAAGAGACTGATAAATCGAGGGTTTGTAGGAGGTATAGTGATGTGGTTTTGGTTAGCACTCGGTTCAGCGGTCTTTGCCGCGCTGACAACAATACTGGCAAAGATAGGGATTGAAGGTGTAGGCTCTAACCTTGCCACTGCGATCCGCACAATGGTCGTTGTTGTAATGGCTTGGGGAATGGTGTTTATCACTCATCAGCAGACCGGAATCAGGTCAATCAGTCAGAAGAGTTGGATTTTCCTAATCTTGTCCGGCCTTGCAACGGGAGCCTCATGGCTATGTTATTACAAGGCTTTGCAGATGGGAGATGCCTCCAAAGTCGTCCCGATTGATAAGCTCTCCGTAGTCATCACACTGGTGTTAGCTTTTATTTTCCTGCACGAAGAATTTACTACAAAGTCGGTGATTGGCTGCATCCTGATCGGAGCCGGAACATTATTGATGGTTCTGTAACACAACTTCCAGTTTGTACCTTTTGATTATTCCTCACACCTTTTGATTTTGCCTATACCTTTCGATTTTTCATCGGACTGGTTCAAATCGAGGGGTTCAGACTGGTTCAAATCCTTAAGGGCAAGGTCACTGAAAAACTGAAAACGGGCATAAAAAAAGAGGGCTTCCGGCGGAGCAAAACCGCTGAAAGCCCTTGTTTATTGGGGATTTCCCTTGTATCAAAGACAGCGTTTACATAGACGACGGATACAGTGGTACTCCGCTTTTACAATCTAAATCCATACATCGCCTATATCGGCATGCATGAGGCACTTGTCACAATGGTAAAACTGAATGTAGTGGCAACTTCTTATGCTGACGGCGTGTGGTCTTATACGGTGAAAAACAGTAATAACGAGCGTTTTGTTATGAACGTCAATACGCGGAACAGCACGGTGTATTGCGCAAATCTTGCTGACTTCATTTCTTCAGAAATATCATCTTCGTCTTCAGCTGCCCTTGTCTCAAGGCGAACTTCTTTTGCAGCAGATGATTACGAAACTGCAGAGTACGGTGATCTTGACGACGGTGATGACTATGTAAAGCCCGCAGAGACTGACGATTACACTGACTTTGTAAACCTCTTTGGCGCAGGTGACCAAAAGATGCCGGTGACCATGGTTGGTGCAAATACATGGTGCACGCCTACCACCTTTGAGCTTGCAAAATACGGCATGAAGATATATGCAGGCAGCGATGATGCCTATATCCCCCTGGCGGCACTTACTGCAATCTTAACACCGTCGGCGGATGCTTTTGTATGGAATGGCGATCGGATTATCAGACGCAATTTTGATACTAATGACATGAAGGATGACTTTGCTGAATGGCGCAAAACTGATACGCGTCCAGAAGAATTTATCGATTTTACCTACAATATTCTCTGTTTTAACCATGACTACTGCTACGGTCAGCCGGGCTATTACGGTATCTTTGATATCGATGGGGATGGCTACAATCTTGGCGATGAGGCAACAGGAACCAAAGCGGCTGACAAACTTGACCTTGACAGCCTTCTTAAAAAGTATGCGCCAAGTGTATACACTAATTTGCATTCATCATCTTACAACACCTATGTTACGGCCTTGGCAACGCTGATGAACTACATCCTTGGCGATGGCCACACAGGTATGTTTGTTCCAAAGAAGCCCGAAGGAACTACAATCAACCTTCCTAATGAGGATAAACTTCCTTCTTCTGGAAAAAGAAAGCTCTTGAATAAGGCTTCGGATGGACTGGAAACAAAAACTAATGATACATATATTCCTAAACGCGATGCAATCATAGAGAACTTGCCTGAGAATCGTCGCTTTGTGCTTGATGGCTGCAACTATAAGAAAGATGCAAATAAAACCCCGGTTCGTTTTGTATCATTCTCAGAAGACTATACAACGGCAGTCATTCATTTTAACTCGTTTGCTATACCTAATATACAGGCTTGGAACGTTGAATATCCAAAATGGACTGCCTATAATAGTGCGGATGATGCTGGAAAGGCGGCTATCGATGCTGATGAGGCTAAGAAACCATCCTATCCCAATGATGATCTGGGGCTTTTCTACTATGCCTTTAACCTTATCGAAACAAATACTCTCGTAAAAGACAAGGTTCAGAACATCGTCATAGACCTTTCCGTAAATGGCGGCGGCTCAGTGGCGGATGTAGGCTATTTGCTTTCATTCCTTTACGGCGACATCATGCTCATCGATCAGGATGCCCACACGGGAGCAAACGTTCTGACATCTTATTCTACAGACTTGAACCTTGACGGTACTGTTGATGAAAAAGATGATACGCTTCGCAAAAACCGCAATACGAAATACAAAATGGCGATTCTGACTTCTGAATCCTCATTCTCCAGCGCAAACCTCTTCCCCGTCATGGCAAAGGAAGTGTGCGGCGCAAAAATTATCGGACGGCGTTCTTCTGGCGGCTCTTGCAGCATCAACACTTTCTGCACGCCAGACGGCTTTACCTATTACTATTCCATCGCCCTGCGCGGTACTCCCGACATGTTAACGGAAGACCGCTACATGGCAATGGAAAACGGTGCGGCAGTGGATGCTACGCTTGACTATACTACCAGTGGTGTCAATGACTTCTACAGTTATGCAAAACTCAAAGAGGCTGTTGAAGCGGTATACAAGACCACAAACTAAGAGAGAACTATGAAAATGACACTTAGGAAATTGAATCCAAAAATCTGGAATCTCTGTGCGGGTCTGTTACTGGCTTTTTCCTTTGCGGCCTGTACCTACGAGGAGTACACCCTTACCATAAAGGATGCGGAAGAGGAGACCGAGGAATTTACGGAAAACAAAGTCTTCATTCGTAGCAGTGGAGACTTGACAGAAGATACAGCGAGAATCCGCCTCTACAAGGGGAACAAGTATGTCGCTTACATGGGCATGAATACCGCTCTTGCAACGCTTGCAAAACTGAATGTGGTATCGACTTCCTACGCTGACGGCATCTATTCATACAAACTGAAAAACAGCGATGGAATACAGTTTGTCATAAACGTAAACCCGGGGAAGGGTACGGTCTATTGCGCAGGTTTTTATGAAATCTTCTCTACAAGCAAGAGTGATATAGCCCAAGCGGCTTCATCAACTGATACAAGTAGGAACTATCCCTTTGTCGCAATTTCTTCCACTACGAATGTCACTCCCTATACCTTTGACCTTGCAAAGTATGGCATGAAGATGTATGCAGGCTCGGACGATGCCTATCTCCCGCTTGCGGCTTTGTGTGCCATTTTCTATCCGGCAGGAAATTATCTGACATGGAACGGAGTTGACCTTATCAAGGGTACAGAGAGTTCGATAAGTGATTTCAAAGACTGGCGAATGAAGGATGAACGCCAGAGCGAGCTGATTGACTACAACTACAACATGCTCTGCTTTATCCATGACTACTGCTATGGCCATCCGGGCTACTATGGGCTCTTTGATGAAGACAATGACGGCTTTAATCTGAAAGATGAAGAGACCAGAACTGCCGAGGCAGACAAGCTGGATTTTGACACGCTCCTTAAAAACCATGCAAAAGATGTGTATGAGGGCTTGCACTCCGCTTCCTATAGCACCTATATTGCTTCGCTCTATAAGTTAACCAAATATGTCTACGGTGATGTTCACACAGGCATGAAGATTCCTTCAATGCCTGTAGGAAGCGAAATTGATACGACAGCCGCAAGAAAAGTGACGGTTTCCGGAAAATACAAAGTGTCGGATAAATGTGACGAGACTCTGAATGATATTATTGATGCACCAAAGCGAGATGTATTGGCAAAGAAAGCCTATGAGGAAGGCAGGCTGATTCTAAACCCCGGTGATGCGTATGTGACGAATTTTTCTGGGCTGCCAATTCGCTATGTATCCTTTGATACGGCAACGAACCCTACGACAGCAGTCCTCCACTTTGACAGCTTTGAGGCAATAAATGATGCCGCCTGGAAAAAGGAATATCCGAAATGGATTTACTATAATGAGCAGACTGATGCAGAAAAAGCATTGATAGATGCTGCTACAGCAGACTCTGATTCCACACGCTATGCCCAAAAGCCCTCTTACCCCAATGACGACCTGGGATTCTTTTATTATGCCTTTAATCAAATCGAAAACAAATACCCAACGGTAAAAAATGTGGTCATAGACATTTCCGTAAATGGTGGCGGTGCTGTGGCTGATGTGGGATTCTTGCTTAACTTCATTTGTTCTGGCTATTATGAGGGTAGCGGTGAAGATGAGGATTCTGTTTCTCAGGATGTCTGGCTGACAGATCAGGATGTTCATGCCGGTTCTAGCATAAAGACGATGTATTTTCTTGACCTGAATCTTGATGGGAAAATTAATGCCCTTGATACCGAGGTGTGTGCTGCTCGTCGGAAAAAGTACAGCATAGCCATTCTGACTACAGGCTGCTCATTCTCTTGCGCAAATCTCTTCCCGGTTATGGCAAAGGACTTCGGCATAAAGATAATCGGTCAACGGTCACTGGGTGGCAGCTGTGATGTCGTTCCCTTCGTTACGGTAGACGGCTTTATTTACCGATACTCTGTTGCTCGGCGTGGCGTTCCCGCAGACGGTAAGTATACCACCATGGAAAATGGTGCAGCCGTGGACAAAGAAATTAACTACGGCACGGGTACTGATGCAGAAATTGCCGCTTTCTACAAGGAGGCCAGCCTTGGTGCGGCCGCAGCAGAAGTAGACAAGAAGTAAAAACAGCAAATGGTATTTTTTACTTGCCGTTAGATGTGATTTTGTTGTATCTTTAAGGTATGGAAGAAAAGATTAGGAGTACAACAGTCATTGCCGTCAAGCGCAATGGAAAGGTTGCCATGGCGGGTGACGGTCAGGTTACGGCGGGAAATACTGTCGTAAAGGGTAATGCCCACAAAGTCCGCAAGATTTACAATGGCAAGGTGCTTACGGGCTTTGCCGGTTCTGTGGCAGATGCCTTTACCCTCTTTGACAAATTTGAAGAAAAACTAAAGGAATACAACGGCGACATCATGCGCTCTGCGGTGGAGCTGGCAAAACTCTGGCGTACAGAACGTGCCTATCAGAAACTTGAAGCCATGCTCCTTGTGGCAAACAGCGAGCGCATCCTTTTGATTAGCGGCGACGGCAACGTAATTGAGCCGGAAAATGATGTGTGTGCCATCGGTTCTGGCGGAAACTATGCCTATGCGGCAGCCTTGGCCTATCTGGAAGCAAGTGATTTAAGCGCAAGGGAAATTGCAGAAAAAAGCCTGAAAATCGCAGGCGACATCTGTATCTATACCAACCATACACTCACAATCGAGGAAATTTAATGGCACTTTCTGGACTTACCCCAAAACAAATTGTAGAAAAACTGGACGCATATATCATCGGGCAAAAAGAGGCAAAGAAAGCCGTGGCGATTGCCTTGCGAAACCGTGAGCGGCGCATTCACTTGGATGAAGATATTCGTGATGAAGTTGCACCAAAAAATATCCTGATGATAGGACCTACTGGCGTTGGAAAAACCGAGATTGCCCGCCGCCTTGCAAAACTGGTAAACGCACCCTTTCTCAAAGTGGAGGCAACCAAATACACCGAGGTAGGCTATGTTGGTCGTGATGTGGAAAGCATGATTCGAGACCTGATGGCTGTGGGCTACACCAATGTCAAGGCAGAGATGGAAGACAAACTGCGGGAGGCATGTAAGCCCAAGGTTGAAGAAAAACTCCTTGATTTGCTGCTTCCGGGCACGGGTGAAAAAGACAAGAAAAAGGATAAGTCGGCGGACACGCCCTTTGCCAATCCTGTTTCGCCCACGCTTCCTGAGCCTGCGGAAGGACAGAAGGAAGACCTGAATTCCACCCGTGAAAAATTCCGCCAGATGCTGCGGGAAGGCAAACTGGAAGACAGGGAAGTGGAAGTGACGGTAGAACGCACCACCCGTATGCCCAGCATGGGAATCATTGCCAGCGGAAATATGGAAGACTTGCAGAGCGGAGTGGAAGACCTGACCCAAATGCTTACAGGCGGTCGCTTTAAGAAAAAGCAGGTTTCAATCCGTGAGGCCCGCAAGATTATTACGGAAGAAACACTGGATTCCATGATTGATGTGGACAAGGTTTCTGAAGAAGCCAAAAAGCGGGTGGAGCAGAGCGGCATTGTCTTTATTGATGAAATTGATAAGATTGCCACCAAAGGCGGACAGGCTAGCGGGCAGGACGTAAGCCGAGAAGGCGTACAGCGCGACATTCTTCCCATTGTGGAAGGCTCCAAAGTCAATACTCGCTACGGTGTTGTAGATACTACCCACATTCTCTTTGTGGCTGCAGGAGCCTTTAGCGTGTCTGCTCCCAGCGATTTGATTCCTGAACTGCAAGGACGCTTTCCCCTGCGGGTGGAACTGGAATCTTTGAGCAAGGATGACTTTAAGCGCATTCTGACTGAACCGAAAAACTCCCTTTCCAAGCAGTATACGGCACTTTTGGGAACTGAGGGCGTTACCCTGGACTTTACCGATGATGCCATTGACAAGATGGCGGCAATCGCGGAAGAAGTGAACAGCCACAGCGAAAATATCGGAGCCCGCCGCCTGCACACGATTATGGAAAAAGTCACCGAGGAAATCAGTTTTGATGCTGACGAGCACTCTGGCGAAACCATAAAAGTGGACAGTTCCTTTGTGGAAGAAAAACTAAAGGGCATCAGTACCGATCAGGATTTGAGCCGCTACATTCTCTAGCCCATGGGTAATTTTCACGGCGGCGCAAATCCTTGCGAACTGGATTTTTCTGTAAACGTCAATCCCCTTGGGCTGCATCCTGCGTCTCAAGGGGCAGTATCTTTCCTCTCTCTGCATACAAAATCACTTTCGTCATATCCTGATGCAGACTGCACCGAATTGCGCGGACTTTTGTCACGATTCTGGTCTTTTCCTGCCCAACACATTGTGTGCAGTGCCGGGGCGGCGGACATGATTTTTTCCCTTGTGCAGGCGTATGCTCGCCAGAGTGACCTCAAAAGCCTGGTGATTGTGGAGCCAGCCTTTACGGAATACGAGCGGGCGGCTGTTCGTTGCGGCTTTTCCGTCCGTCATTTTTTGCTTTCTCAAAAGAATGCTTTTTCCTTTACAAAGGCAGACCTTGCCCGTCTGGCAGACGACTTGGACGGAGCGGGAATGCTTTTTCTTGCACTGCCAGCCAATCCCACGGGCGCTCTTGTGCCAGCCGAGATGCTTTGTGAAATAGCCGCGCTTTGCGAAAAAAAACAGGTGTTTTTTTGTGTGGATGCAAGTTTTTCGCAGTTTTCCGCTTTGGCGGAGCAGACGCTGCGGGCTCTGCTTTCCCGCCGATCGGGTTTTCCCCATGTTCTTGTGCTGAATGCCTTTACCAAGTTTTATGGCATGGCAGGCTTACGGCTGGGCTATGCACTTTGCTTTTCAGAGACAATTGCCCGAATGTTGGCGGACAGTATGCGTCCCTGGCCAGTAGGAAGCACGGAACTTGCGGCGGGTCTTGCCGTCTTGCAGGCGGAAATACAGGAAAAAGGGAATGCACGCACGCTGTCTGAGTGGGAAAAATCTACGCGTAGTCTTGTTTTGGCTGAGCGTAGGCGGCTTACAGAGTCATTGCAGGCGCAGGACTACAAAGTCATTCCTGGTGAAGCCAATTTTATTTTATTCCGCTCAAAGGAAAACGACCTTGCCCAGCGGCTTTTGCAAAAAGGCATTGCCATCCGCTCTTGTGCTGATTTTTACGGTCTCGACCAAGAATGGTATCGTATTGCGGTGCGCAGCCAAAAAGAAAACAGCCGGCTCATTGCCGTTCTTGACGAATTGCAGGGCTGTCGCCATGAGAAAGCCGCTCAAGAAAGCACGGCTCTAACTCATCGCGCCAAAAATATCATGCTGCAGGGAACCATGAGCAATGCAGGTAAATCCCTTCTGACCGCCGCTTTGTGTCGGATTTTCAGGCAGGACGGCTATCGCGTTGCTCCCTTCAAAAGCCAGAACATGGCCTTGAATAGCGGTGTAACGGCGGACGGTCTTGAAATGGGGCGAGCACAGATTATGCAGGCAGAGGCGGCAGGGCTTTTGCCTGATGTGCGTATGAATCCTGTCTTGCTAAAACCAACGGGTGACCATACCAGTCAGGTCATTGTAAACGGAAAAGCTGTTGGAACTATGGATGCCCGCGAATATTTTTCTTTTCGCTCCAGTCTTCTTCCCCAGATTTTGGAAGCCTACGACTCTCTTTCCCGGGAAAATGACATTATTGTAATAGAAGGGGCGGGAAGTCCTGCCGAAATCAACCTGAAAAAAGACGACATTGTGAACATGGGGCTGGCAGAATTGCTGGATGCCCCGGTGCTGCTGGCGGGAGATATTGACCGTGGCGGAGTCTTTGCTTCTCTGTATGGAACCGCAGCCCTGGTGAATCAGAAAGAACGTCAGCGCATAAAGGCTTTTGTGATAAACAAATTTCGAGGCGATGTCTCTCTTTTGCAGGATGGACTTGACCAGATAGAGAATTTGACGGGAATTCCAGTGCTTGGCGTCGTGCCCTTTATTTCTGGCCTGATGATTGACGATGAAGATAGCCTGAGCGGTCAACTTGCTGCAGCTGAAAGTCAAAAAAACAAGCAGGAAGCCGCCCTGCATATTGCTGTACTGCGCCTTCCTTTTATTTCAAATTTTACGGACTTGCAGACATTCAGCCGTCTACCCTTTGTGCAGGTAAGTTTTTTTGACTCTTTTGACACGTATTCCCAAGCGGTCAGTGAGTATGGGGAGCCGGATATGTTTGTGATTCCCGGTACAAAAAACACCGTTCATGCCCTTTTTTGGCTGCGGGAGACAAAACTTGACCGCCTTATCATTCAGAAAGCAAAAAGCGGACTTCCAACGATTGGCATTTGCGGCGGCTTTCAGCTTTTGGGAAAAATCCTGCGCGATGAAGATGGAAACGAAGATGAAGGCAGGCAAAGTGAAATGGCTGCGCTGGGGTTGCTTCCCATAGAAACGTCATTCACCAAAGAAAAAACGCGGGCGCAGGTGGACACGGTGCTTCAAAAAATTGTCGGAATCTTTGCACCGCTTTCTGGCTGCCGAGTTACCGGCTACGAGATTCATCAGGGCGTGACAAGGTTTTTTAGCACCGATGACGGAGAAAAAACTGCTGTGCCATCTGTCTGTGTCTGTGAAAATGTCCTTGGCACCTATATCCATGGCTTTTTTGACAGTGATGAAATTTCCCGTGCAACCATTGCTCTGCTCTGCCAGCGAAAAGGAATCCCCCTTCCTGCCTATCAGCCTTATCAGCAGGAGCGACAAGCCGCCTATGACCGTCTTGCAGACCTGGTGCGAAAGTCCCTGAATATGGATGCGGTCTACAAAATTGTCTTTGGCAACAAAGTATGATATACTTTCCCCATGATTCATCTGTACTATGGAGACGGAAAAGGTAAGACAACGGCGGCAATTGGACTGGCTGTCCGTGCAGCAGGAGAGGGGCTGCCTGTTTTTTTTGTGCAGTTTATGAAAAATGCACCCGTGGGGGAGGTGCTTTCCCTTGAAAAACTGGGCATTACGATAGTGCGTGGAAAAAGCGGCTCCCATTTTTTTTCACAGATGACGGAAGAAGAAAAGCGGGAAACTAAGAAGCGGGGGAACGAAAACCTTACCTGCGTCCTTGCCTCTCTTTACGAATCTACCTTTGCCGGCGAAAGGACAGGGGAAGAAAAGGGAGATTTACCCCGCGCCTTGCTTATTTTGGATGAAATCTGCGCCGCCTATCAACATGACTTGATTGACCGCAAGGCAGTGGATGCGCTCATTTTCAATCCTCCTCCGCTGGTGGAATTGGTGCTTACCGGGCGAAATCCGCCATCTTTGTTTTTGGAAAAAGCCGACTATATTACCGAGATGAAGAAAATCCGCCATCCCTATGATGCAGGGCTTGCGGCGCGAAAAGGGGTGGAGTTTTGACCGATAAAAATACCCAGGCGGGCAGGGAAGCACAAGACACGCTTTCATTATATTCTGAAAACTTTCTGCCTCATTTTGCAAGCATTGAACATCATGCGCCGGAGGATATTGAAGCGTCCAGCATGAAGACGATTGCCGCAGAGCTTTCTGCAAAAGGGCTTTCTGTTCCTGAGGAAATTCGCCCCATAGTCTTTCGGGCAATTCATGCCAGCGCGGATTTTGACTATGCGGAAAACCTCGTTTTTTCGGAGGGGCTGCTGCCATTGGCATATGACTTACTTTTACAAAAGCCTGTCATCGTCACTGACACAAATATGGCACTGGCAGGCATTAACAAGGCGGCCTGTGCCGGACTGGGCATAGAAAGTCATTGCTTTATGGCAGACGAAGACGTGGCGGCGGCAAGTCGAAAGAGCGGACTCACCCGTGCTGTTTGCAGCGTGGACAAGACGGCCCGTCTTTTTGGAGCGGAAAGCGGAAAAAGTCTTCTGCGTCCAGTCATTTTTGCCTGCGGAAACGCGCCTACGGCCTTGGTACGCCTTCGGCAGTTGCATGACGCAGGCATTTTTTCTCCTGCTCTTGTTATTGGACTTCCCGTTGGCTTTGTAAACGTGGTCGCCGCCAAGGAACTGATTCTGCAAAGTCACATCCCTCATATCGTCATGCGTGGCCGTAAGGGCGGCTCCACCATTGCGGCGGCCATTTTAAATGCACTTTTATATTGCGTGAAGGCATAAGTCATGGTATGCTGAATTTTATTGGAGGTGGCTTATGAGACGATATTCCAGATTGGCAATCGTGGTTTCTCACATCAGTTCTGATGATGCACTGACTCCAGAAAATGATGTCGTGCGGTTGACTAATGGAAACACCGCCGTTGAAGTTTCTGATTTTGAGAATGCACTTCATATGCTGCCTCCTGGCAGTGAAGTCGCAGTGGTTGCACAAGGAACGGTAGGCAATACGACGGTGCACAACATAAGCCGCATCATTCGCGAAAGCAATGTATTTGTAACGCTTGATTTATCTGCGGTGACGGAACTTTCCCGTGTTTTCGAAAGTTCTTTTCAGGAGAATCCCCAACTTCTGGCCATGCATTTTCCCAGCAACTTGCTTTCGATAAATCCTCATGCCTTTGCAGGATGCAGTGCCCTTTCTTCTGTCATCATTCCTGCAAGTGTCATGCAGATTGGGGCTCAGGCTTTTGGCGGATGCCTGCAACTGCACCACTTGGAATTCAAAAATCCCATCGGCTGGAAACACGATGGAAAAGCCGTTGAGGAACTTGTCTCTCCCTTTGAGAATCCTGCAAAATTTGTTTTTGAGGACAGTCCTTTCTTTAATTGTGAACTTACCAGATAGCATAAAAAGGGGCTGCCCAATACATACAGCCCCTTTTTTTCTAGAGTTTTGCCAGTTTAATTGACTTTACGCTGAACTTGTAGGCATGGCCATTAATTTCAAAGTCCAAGTCTTCGCCAACTTTGTGATCCAGCAGTTCGTTTCCGAAAGGAGACATGTATGAGATAACACCCTTGTCGGCATCTGATTCCCAAGGTCCCAGAATCGTGTACTTTTCTTCCTTGTTGGTGTCCTTGTTGAGCAGGGTGACAACGGTGCCGAAAGAAATGTAAGATGTGGTTGCCGTTGTGGGGTCGAAGATAACTGCGCGTGCAAGTTCGCCCTGCAGCTGAGCCAGTTTCTTGTTCAGGTAGTGCTGGTGTTCCTTTGCTGCCTGATATTCTGCGTTTTCCTTTAAGTCGCCCTTTGCGCGAGCCTCGGAAACTTCCTGTGCATTCTGAGGAATCTGTACTTCGGACAGGTCCTTGAGTTCTGCTTCTTTTTCCACTTTCTTTGCCTGAGTAACCAGCATCCCCTTGGGAGAAGCAGAGCGTTCCTCGGTTTTGTGGAACTTGTAGTCGGGGTATTTTTCCAGAATCTTGTTGCGGAGCAGGGCTTTTTTGCTGCCGTCCAAGTCTGCAATGTCATCTACCAGTGTGTACATGTGAGTCATTACGGATTCAGGGCTTTCCAGCATGAAGTTAATCAGAGTGCCGTCATCAAAGAGGAGTTTTTCTGCATTCTTGATGATTTTCTTGTTCTCCGTAGAATCCACGTGGCTGTTGATTTCGCGGTAGGCGTGGGCGATGATGTTCAGCAGGGCAATCAACTGCTTCTGGAGCGGGATGTCAACTTCCTTGAACCAGTCTTCATTGCGGCTGTTTTCAAAGAAATAAAGGATGGCGTTGCGGTAGCCACGGAAGTCGTCAAATGCGGCTGCAAGCAGGGCCTTTACTCTGTCTACGTGATTTTCTGCAATCAGCGTATCAAGCATCTTCTTTTCCAGAACCGTGGGGAAGAGCATGATGTACTGGTCAACCCAGTCAGGCAGGGTCTTGATGTTTGAAAGATAATCTTCACGCAGAGAGGTGTTCTTTGTATCCTTGAGTTCCAGATACATAGCCTTGGGATTGTCAATGCGGCGATACAGTTTGTCAAAGGTGTATCTTGTTGACGGAGCAAGGCTGGGATATTTTGCGATGATTTTCTGTACAACCAGATAAGAAGCCACAACCTGTTCATTTGCATCGTTTGTGGTGACGAAAGACTTTACGAATCCAGTGAAGTAGCTGAACATATCAGCAAACAAATCGCTTTCTTTTTCTGCTGCCGGGTCGTTTACATAGCGCATGAGGATGTCGATGCGGGCAAAGAACTGCTTCTGTGCCTTAAACTCATTGCTCAGCTTTTCAGACTGTGTGATTTCATGGTCGCGGACAATGTATTCGTTGATGTTGTTGGGATTGACACCGAAGGTTGCGTCAGTTTCAAGAATTTTCTTTGCCGCGCTGCTCCAGCTTGTCCATTCGCTGGAAGTGAGCAGACCCAGTTCCTTCTTTTCTTTTTCACCCTTTTTCTGGACGGTATTGACCAGTTCTGCCTTGATTTTCTTTAAGTCACAACTGTTGTCAAAACTGCGGATGATAGTTTTGAGCGTCCATGTCTTGTCATCTTTAATCTTCTTGATGAGCAGATCACGCTTTTGCTTTGCAATCTTTGCTTTTTCTTCTTTTGAGGCACCCTTGCCAGCCTTGAGTGCGGCAAAATCAGGGTCTCCAGGAATAGACTGGGTTGCCTTGATAACCCAGATGTGGTCGTCTGCCAAGGGCTGCAGCGCGTCTACTGCCATTTTGAGGGAGATTTCCTTTACGCCTACTTTTGCACCAAAGTTGATTGACAGCATGTCGTTCACCACTTTTGTGATGACGCCTACATGCCAGGTGCGGTGGTAGACAAAGTGATTTACGTCAAAGGCAATGTGTTTTTCAAAGTCGTTGATGGCTTCAAATACATTGCGGAAACTCTGATTCAGGTTTGAGGAACGGATGTATTCGTCTACATTGCTGTGGGAGGCGTATTTTTTCTGATAACATTCAGTGATGTTGCGGCGGGCAGCACTGTCCTTAGGATCAATGGAGAGAATGAGTTTGAGGATAGAGATGGCCGTATCCCACTTTTGACTGTCCATGTAGTATGTGCACAGGTCATCCATGAGGAGGGCACTCTTGTCTTCGCCAATGGTCTTTGCAATTTTTCTCTGCACCATCAGAAAGAAGTCGATTTCCTCAGGAATAAGTGCAACCAGCTTTGTCCATACTTCCTTGACAGAATTGTAATTCTTGGCGTTTACGTAGCGGAGCAGGGCCTTCTTGTAGTATTCCTTGGACAGTTCGGGATTGCTGTTTTCGTAGTGAGCACCGAGGAGTTTTGCAACGTCTGCTTCCTCGAAGTCAATTTTAACCAGCGTTTCGTACAGAGCCCACTGTTCATCGTTGTCGTGCTCGCGGTAATATGCTGCCAGTGTGCGCAGGGCAAAACGGTTTGTGGCATCACGGGCAATAATGTACTGGCAGAGTTTTTCAACAATAGTATCCTTGTGGTTTTTCTGAAAAATGTCAGTGAGTGTTTCCAGTGAAGAATTGTCCAGTGCGCCTTTCTGCAGTGAGAGCATGCCTGAAATATACAGGGCGATAATACTGTCCTTTGCGTGAGAAAGCTGCTCATCACAAATCGCTTTGATTTCGTCAACGCTGCCATCGCTGATGATGTTCTCAACAAGGCTTTCAAGCTCAATCAAATTATTCTGTGTGTAATTACTGATTGTGGCACGTGTCCATGTCTCTTCTTTCAGCATCTCCTGGACTTTTGTTACAAGTTCTTCTGACATAAAATACTCCTACTCACTTCATATTGTATAAAGTGTAAATCTCTCTATCCATCATTTTTATTTTTAACAGCACTTCATTGGTCTTTTCCCTTCCGCCTTCCGTTCTGACGTAATGGTCAATCAACCAGAAATACCTATTTATCAGTTTTGGCGTCAGCGTCTTTAGGTTGCTGGAGGGATTTCGCAGTTCATTTTCCGCTGCAAAAATATCCTGCTTTAACTTTCCAACTTCCTGGCTTCTCAGCTGCCGCTTTATCGAAAAGACCCCGTAGAGTACTCCGTACACCGGAATCCATTCGTTCAGTTCTTCTCCCGTATATTTTTTTTCTTCCACCTGACGAATCAGAACCCGAATGAGCTCACTGTCCAGCAGAGCCAGGTCAATTGCCTGGGCATCAATAAAAAATGCTTCCCGAAAGAGGAGCTTTGCATTTTTTTCTTCGCCACAGAGGGCATAGCAGTCTGCCATTTCCGCAATAATCGGAGCGGAGAGAGGACAGCATTTGTTTGCCGTGGTCAGGCACTGCAGTGCGTCCATGTAATTGCCCAGTTTTTTGTAGCAAAAGCCGATTTTACGGTAGACTTCCGCCTTCTGGTCGCCGTCACATTCATCCTGCAGCAACTCATAGCTTTGCTGTGCCAGCGTAAAGATGCCCTTGTCTGTTGCGTACACAGCCCGCTCAGGAATGGAACGATAGCGTTTCATCTCCGTGTGAAATGTTTTCCAGCGGGAAATAAGGCCTTCTCCTCTTTCAAACATATCCAGGGTTGGCAGTTTCTGAATATATTCTGCCCAGTAGTTACAGCACCATACGGCAAATTTTAATTCAGCGTTGTCCAAGTCGTACTGAAGGGAATCCACCAGCTCTTTTTTTGCCAGTGCAGGCTTGCCTTCTGCCAGGAGCGCATATGCTTTTGTTAATCCTTCTTCCGACTGAAAACCCATAGCGTATAAAATCTATTATATCAAACGGAGGATTTTAGTCAATAGAACTGAATTTTTTGTAAAAAGGGGGAATAGTTTATAATGAGTTTTTTAAAATATGTCAATACCTTGTTTTTATTGCTTAAAAAAAGTCAGCGGTGTGCTGTTTTGTCTGACTTTTCTCCCGCGATGGGAAATAGTTTACAATATATTGCTTCCTTGGTATACTTATATGTCTACTATGAAAAAGCCTTTATTGTCTCCGTCCCTGCTTTCTGCGGATTTTGCAAACCTCGCCTCAGCCATTGCGCTTGTTGAAGAAAAAAAAGCGGGTGCCCTGCATGTTGATGTTATGGACGGTCAGTTTGTTCCTCAAATTTCTTATGGACAGCCAGTCATTCAGTCTGTGCGTCGGCTTACCTCCCTTCCTTTTGATGTGCACCTGATGGTGGAAAAGCCGGAGCTGATGGTGGAATCCTTTGCAAAGGCGGGAGCCGACTGGATTACCTTTCACTATGAGGCGACAGTGCATATCCACCGCCTGATCCAGCAGATTCATGCCATGGGAAAGAAGGCTGGCATTTCCATTGTTCCTTCCACGCCGGTGCGGGTGCTGGACGAAATTCTGGCAGACATTGACTTGGTGCTGGTGATGACGGTCAATCCTGGTTTTGGCGGACAGGCTTTAATTCCTTCTTGTGTCAATAAAATCTCCCAACTTGCCGATATTCGTAAAGAGAAAGGATATGATTTCCTTATTTCTGTAGATGGCGGCGTAAATGACAAGACCGTGGATTCCGTGCTTCAGGCGGGGGCGGACATTGTTGTTTCAGGCTCGGCATTTTTTAACGGCTCGCTCAAGTGGGAGTTTTAGGTATGAAGAAAAATCGGTTGGTGCTGTGTATCAGCGTACTGGCAGTCTTGATTATGCTTCCGGGCTTTTCGCAAAAGGTTTCCTCGCCAGTTTCCGAGGCGGATACCCTTGTTTCTGGCTATGAGGCCTATCGCAATGAAGACTGGACCAGTGCCATGTTCTTTTTCAGAAAAGCGGTGTCGGTTTCTGGCGGCGTAACGGATGAGACCTGGTTTATGCTGATTATGAGCGAAATGTATGCCGGTGAGTTTAAGTCTGCGCTGGGAGATTGCGATGTCTTTATGCACAAGTATCCCTACAGCATGTATCTTCCCCACATTCAGTATCAAAAGGGCAGGTGCCAGCACTTCCTGCATCAGAACGAAGCCGCTGTCCTTACCCTCAGTGATTTCTGCCATCAGTATCCCGACCATGAACTCTATGCCTCAGCCTTGTATTGGATTGCCGAATCTTTTTATGCTGAATACAATTACAATTCTGCCCGCGGTTTGTATGAGCGCATTGTCATGGATTATCCCCACGACACAAAGGTTGGGGCGGCGCAGTACCGCATTGATGCCATTGACCAGAAAAGTCGGGAAGAAAAACTTTTGTATCTGCTCAAAGTGACTGGAGAGGAAAACCTTGCCGCAAGAGAAGAATATGAACGGCAGCTCAAGCTCTTTGAAGCGGAAGACAAACTGGGACTGCACCAGCAGCTTGATGATGCCCGCAAGCGGATTCAGATGCTGGAGTTGGAACTGGATGCCCGCAAAAAGACCCCCGAAACGGCTTCTGCAGGCGGTGTGCTTGACTTTAACACTGCTGAGGCAAAGACTGGACAGAATGGGTCCGAATATACGGGAACAGGCTCCTACTATTCCACACCCTTTGCCCCTGTCATTCAGGCGCGTGGCGACGGGGATCCAGAGGTGGAGGCCTTAAAGCGCAAGGCCCGCCAGTTGCAGTACATGATGATTGAAGAACAGCGAAATGAGGGGGATGCAAAATGATAAGGCGCAGATTTTCTTTGCCACTTGCCGTACTCTGTCTCTTTTTGACGGCAGGTTCTTCTCTTCTTGTGGCCCAGACTGATGCTCCTGTAACGGAAGAAACTACAGAACGTCCCCAGCCCAAACTTTCGCCCGAAGAAATTGAAGAAAGGGAAGAGATTCGCAGGGAGCTGGAGGCTGCAAAAAAAGCCGATGAAAAACGCCGTGAGCGTGAAGTTACGGATAAATATCTGGGTGTAGTGTATACGCCGGAAAAAAGCTGTACGCTTGAAAGCGGAAAAGTCCGGGTCGTCCTCAAAAAAAAGACTGGCTCCTTTAACATCTATGCCATTGACTCAAAAAAGAAAGCCATTCCTATTTTTGCATCGAATGACGGATTCCGCTCCACCTATTTTTCCCTGCTCATTGGAAAACGCGAATATCGCTTGAATCAGGCTTCCCGAATTTCTGCCCAGGTGCGTCAGCGTGACGAAGGCGCGCAGTTGGCCTATCGTCTGGAAAAGGACTTGCAGATTGTATTGGATTTTTCAATTCATGCCTCGATTGCCGGTGCGGAAGACGATATTGTAAAAGTTACGGTGTATACAACAAATTTGACAAAAAATCGCCAGGTGCTGGCCCTAAAAGCAGTCTTTGATACGGTTTTGGGAGAAAACCTGCTCTATCATTTTGTCACTTCGGCAGGGCAGAAAATTACTTCCGAGCGGCAGATTATTTCTTTTGAGAAGGAAAAATACGTCATCTCCACAAATTCAAAGACTTCGGCGCAGTTTTTGCTGACGGGAAAATCAATTCCTACGCCTCAGACCATTTCCTTTGCCAACAGGGATGTGATTGAACATTCTCTCTGGACACCAGTCATTCGGGAAGAAAGGGGATTCAGTACGGCTCTTACCTATAACAATTCCGCCATGTGCGTAAACTGGCCCTATTATGCTGTTGAGCCGGGGGAAACGACTTCCTTTAACTTCTACATTTGTCTTGCAACCGATGGAGATACGCCAAAAGGAACGGAATTCCTGGATTCTCTGGTGGATGATGCCCGCACGGTGGAAACGTTCTCCGCAAACGAGATTATCGTACATAAGCCTGAGGTTGATTTTGTCGTGGCTCCCATTACCGAAAATCAACTTGACCCTGAATATATTCAGAACTTGATTGACCGAATCAATGCCCTCAATTCTGATCCAAAAGTCGTAGACCGGACGGAAGTGCGGCAGTTGAATGCGGAACTTGATGCAATTCTTGAAAGGTTGAGGCGGATGAAGCAATGAGAAAGTCTGCGCTGGAACAGGCAAAAGCGCTTTTGAAACGCCGGAGTTTTGCCCGTGCCCTTACCATTTTGGAGGCGGCAGAGGCAAATTACCGCGAGAGTTTTGATTATCATCTCACCGCTGGAATCGCATGTCTCTATCTGGGGATATGGGGCAGTGCGGTTTCTTACTTTCAGCAGGCACGAAAAATCCGTGTAACGGATACCAATTTACTTTTGGCTCAGGCGGTTTTGTATTTGCGGCGGGGAGATACGGACAGGGCCCTGCAATACTATCTGGACGTGCTTGACAATGACCCGGAAAATAAAACGGCAAAAGAAGCAATGGAGTTTATCCGCACCAACGGCAACTATGAGACTATCTGCAACTGGTTTGACAGCGGCCGCATTCAGAAATTTTATCCGCCGCTGGGAGTAAATCCTTCCAAGGTGGCCCGCATTGTGCTTTCTGCAGTGGCGGGAGTTTGTGTCGGCTTGTGCATTATCCTGCTCCTAAAACCCCAGTCCTATACTGATTCAGGAAAGCGGGCAGACTTGTCAACTCTTGCCCTCACTGCTGATGAGGCGAAGAATCTGCATGAAAAGGATTTGTCTGGAGCCGTCTACCATTATATTCTTTCTGACAGGGAAATCCGCACGGCGTATGATGATGCCCGTCAGTATTTTCAGGACTTCCGTGACAATGCGGCCACGGTGGAAATCAACCGCATCTTGAACAGCAATGCTTCCTCTGCAGTCCGCCAAAAAGCCAGCCTGCTTTTGACCTATTTTGAAGAGCCGACTTTTGACAGTCTGACGGATAATTATTCCTATAAGCAGATTGCGGAAGACCCGGTCTTGTATCTTGGTTGCTGGGTGGCATGGTCAGGAAGAATTACCAATGCGGTGGCAGAAGACGGCTCCTACCGCTGCGATTTGCTGCTTGGCTACCAGGACTTGCAGCGGGTGGAAGGCATTGTGCCCCTCTTTTTTTCCGTTGCGCCCGTGCCTGAAATTGACGGAACGAGAAGCGTGAGAGTTCTTGCAAAAATCGGTTTGGAAAATGGAAGACTCAGTCTTTTAGGGCGATCGGTGTATCAGCCATTGCAAAAATCCGCTGACTAGTATACATTATAAGAAAAATGAGATTTTTTTGAAAAAATGTGATTTTTTTTCAATTTTTTTGTATAAAATGCAATTTTGATGCCTATATATAAGTGAGTGCGCGGAAAAGACGGGCGCACGGTGGGAGGAAAAGGTGGCAAAAATGGTAGAGACCAAGGCAGCGACAGAAATGTCGGAAAAGCTGAAGGCACTGGAAGCGGCACGCCTGCAAATTGAAAAGCAGTTTGGTGCTGGCTCATTGATGAAACTGGGAACCCAGGCAGACACTGCGTCGATTGACGTTGTACCTTCCGGTTCCATTCTCTTGGACGAAGCATTAGGCGTAGGCGGCTATCCCCGTGGACGCATCATTGAAATGTACGGTCCTGAAAGTTCCGGCAAAACAACATTGGCCCTGCATGCCGTTGCTGAGGCACAGAAACTGGGGGGCATTGCAGCCTTTGTGGATGCAGAGCATGCCCTTGACCCTGTTTATGCAAAGAATCTGGGCGTAAACATTGATGAACTGTGGGTGAGCCAGCCAGACACGGGCGAGCAGGCTTTGGAAATTACCGAAAGTCTTGTGCGAAGCGGTGCAGTGGATATCATCGTTGTGGACTCGGTTGCGGCTCTTACTCCGCAAAAAGAAATTGAAGGCGACATGGGTGAGGCTCAGATGGGCTTGCAGGCGCGTCTTATGAGTCAGGCTTTGCGCAAACTTACGGCAATCGTTGGAAAGTCAAAGTGCATCATTGTCTTTATCAACCAGATTCGCATGAAAATCGGCGTTATGTTCGGAAACCCGGAGACAACGACTGGCGGTAACGCATTGAAGTTCTATTCATCAGTGCGTCTTGAAATCCGCCGCATCGAGTCAATCGACGGCAAGGGGGATGAGGATGCTGTGGGTAACCGTGTTCGCGTAAAGGTTGTTAAGAATAAGGTTGCGCCTCCTTTCCGCAAGGTGGAACTGGACATCTACTTTGGAAAAGGGGTGAGCGCAACGGCATCTCTGCTGGATTCTGCCGTAAAGCATGGCATTATCGACAAGCGCGGTGCATGGTATACCCGTGGCGAAGAAAAAATTGGACAGGGAAAAGAAAATGCACTGGCTTTCCTTGCCCAAAACCCCGATTACATGCATACGCTGGAAGTACAGTTGCGTAACGAACTCTTCCCCGGACAGGTTCTCAAAACCAAAGAGGGAGTGGCAGTCTATCCAGAGCAGGAAAAGGCCGCAAAGGCAGCCGCAAAAGCCGCAAAGGAGGGTAAGCCTGCCGCAGAAGCAGCCGTAACCGTAACTCCTGCAGGAGCAAATGCGGTAAAATCGGAAGGAAAAGCGGTGCCTGAAAGTGCAAGCGTTTCTGCAAAGGACGCACTCTTCTAATATGACTTGTGTCGTGCTGGGGCTGGGGTCAAACAAGTCTTGGCAGGGGCTTTCCAGTCTGGAAATACTTGCAAGTGCCGTCCGCGCCCTAAAGCCCCTGCTGCACGACATTACATGCTCATCGGTGTATGAGACTGCGCCCCTGTACGTGACAAATCAGCAGGCCTTCTGCAACATGGTTGTGGCGGGGTATGCCGATGATTCCCTCAGTCCCCATGATTTACTGGTGCAGGTTCACAGGATTGAAGCTTCCCTGGGGCGTGACCGTAGTAAGGAAATCAGAAACGGTCCCCGTTCCATTGATATTGATATTGAAATATTTGGAAGTGAAGCGATTCATTATTCCGATTCCAAAGATTCCATGAAAAACCTGGAGATTCCCCATCCCCGTCTTTCCGAGCGCGCTTTTGTTTTGATTCCTTTACTGGAGATTTTGGGAAAATCTGCCGATATTCTAGATAGCGCACCCTATGCTCAAATGCTCAGTGCGACAGGCAGCGACGGAGTTGTTAAAATTCTGGACGCTGAGACATTCGTAAAATCGGTATGAAACCCAAGGGGAAGGTCTATGGAAGAACAGGGCCAGACAATTCAGACGGAAGCAGAGACAGAAAACGAAGCAGTGCAGCATGTAGGCCATCGTTACACGGCGGGAGAATTTGAGGGGCCGCTGGATTTACTGCTTACGCTTATCCGCGACAATAAAATCAACATCTATGACATTCCTATTGCGGAAATCACCGAGCAGTTCCTGGAGTATCTGGATTATGCCGCAAGCATTGACTTGGGCGACCTGTCCGAGTTCTACAAAATGGCGGCCCAACTCCTGCGCATCAAGAGCAATATGATGCTTCCTGTTGAGGTTGCCGAAAATCTTGATTTTGACGATCCCCGAGAAGAACTGGTGGAAAAACTGATTGAATACCAGAAATTCAAGAAACTTTCCGCACTCATGGAAGAAAAGGAAGACGAAAACGAATGGAGTTTTGAGCGCAAGAAAATTCAGCGTGTGCTTCCCTTTGAGGAAGAAGACTTATGGGAGCGCGTGGACACCTGGGATTTGCTTCAGCAGATGCAAAAAATCTTCAGGACGATGATTAGCACCTATTCCGATGCAAAAATCCTCGATATGTATGAAGAGGTGAGCGTAAACGAAAAAATTACGCTGATGAACGAATATCTTGATACAAAAGGCGAGTGCATGTTTACCGACTTGATTGTGCGCAAGGGAAATGAACTTGACGTTATCTGTGCTTTCATGGCAATTCTGGAAGCGGTAAAATTCAAACTGGCTACCATCTTGCAAAACCGCATGTTCGGTGATATAAAGATTTGTAAATATCAGGCGGCGTAGGGAAATACGATGGATTTGAATCTGGAAAAGGAAACGGCACTGGTCGAAACGGTTTTGTTTTTGGAAAGTGAGCCGGTTACCCTTGAAAACATTGCGACAATCTCCCAACTGGCAAAAGATGTGGTGGAGAAATGTCTTGAGGCTCTTAAAGAAAAATATACTGCAGAAAACTCTGGTCTGGAACTGGCCATGATTACCGGCGGCTGGACGCTTGTTCCCAAAAAAGAATTCTGGGAAGAACTCAAGGAACGCTACGGCAACAAAAATGAAGGTCGGCTTTCCCGCTCTGCAATGGAAGTGCTCTCAATTATTGCCTACAAGCAGCCTATAACCCGTGCAGAAATTGAAGCCCTGCGTGGCGTTTCTCCAGATAACATGATTCGTCTTTTGATTGACCGTCAGCTGATAAAGGAAGTGGGCAAAAAAGATGCGCCTGGTCGTCCTACCTTGTTCGGCACCACAAAAGAATTCCTCAAATTCTTCCGCCTGAACTCAATCTCCGAGTTGCCCCAGCTGGAAGATACCGAAAACGAGAGGTTTGAACTTGCCCGCTAACGAATCTTTCCCAAGTATCCGCCTGCAAGCCTATCTTGCTCATTGTGGCCTTGCCAGCCGACGTGCAAGCGAAAAAATTATCCTTGATGGGCGCGTTACGGTAAACGGTCAGGTGGTGACTGCATTGGGGACGAAAGTTTCTGAAACAGACAGGGTGTGTGTGGACGGAAAGCCCCTTGCCCTTGAAGAAACAAAACGCTATGTGCTTTTGAATAAACCTGCCGGCTATGTGTGCAGCCAGTCCGATGAAAAGGGCAGGCAGGTTGCCGTAGACTTGCTTAAACCCACGTATGCGGAGCGGCTCTACAATGTGGGGCGGCTTGATATGTTCAGTCGGGGGGCGATTATCTTTACCAACGACGGAGATTTTGCTGCCCGCCTCAGTCATCCCAGTGCAGAAATTGAGAAAGAATATATTGTAGAAACAAGTTATCCCTTGCCGGAAGGCCTTGCGGAACAATTTGTAAAGGGCGTTCGCGTGGAAGGCATTTTCTACAAGGCTTTCCGCGCCGAAAAGATGAACAGCCACCGCATGCGTGTCGTCCTCATTGAAGGCAAAAACCGTGAAATTCGCAAGGTGTTTGAAAATGCCGGTGCGTCAATCCGCAGTCTGGAACGTGTCCGTATCGGGAACGTCAATCTGGATGGCCTTCGCACGGGAGAATTCAGGGAACTGACTCAGGCAGATGTAAAGGGGCTTTTAGCCTTGTGCAAAAATAAAGAAAATGCAGATAAACAGGAGAACAAAATATGATTATCGCCATTGATGGTCCTGCAGGAACGGGAAAATCTACAATCGCTTCAATTATTGCAAAAAAACTGGGCATAACCTACTTGAACAGCGGCAGTTTTTACCGAGCCCTGACCCTTGCCCTGAACGGCACGGACATTCCGCTTACCGATGAAGAAAAGGTCATTGAATTCTGCAAGCAGCAGAAACTTGCATATGTGAACAGCCGTCTGCTTTTGAACGGCACGGATGTGGAAGACCGCCTGCATGAAGATGAAGTGAGTAAGCGTGTTGCTCCTGTTTCGGCCATCGTGCCTGTCCGCCATCTGGTGAACGACCGTATGCGGGAAATCACCAAAAGCCTTTCAATCATTTGCGAGGGACGGGATATGACTACGGTGGTCTTTCCCCATGCCGAATACAAGTTCTACCTTGACGCTTCGATTGACGTGCAGGCACAGCGCAGGTTTGATCAGGGTGTTTCCAACATGACTTTGGAAGAAATCAAGGAAGCAATCAAAAAACGGGATGAAATTGACCGCAATAAAAAAGAAGGTGCTTTAAAACGTGCGCCTGACGCTACATATATTGATACTTCCACCTTGACGATTGAGCAAGTTTGTGAGATAATTATTAATAAAATTCACAATAAAGGGTCTACTATGGAACAGATGGAAGTGGAAAAGGATGAAACTCAGGACTCCAAGAGTGCAATCCAGACACAATTAGAAGAATCTCTCAAGGGTCTTAAGGAACTGGAAGACGGACAGCTCATTGACAGTACCGTTATCGCAGTGACGGACGAACTTGTGTTTGTTGACATCGGATACAAGTCAGAGGGAAAGATTCCCGTTCAGGAGTTCGCAGGCAATCTGCCGAAAGTCGGTGATGTGGTCACAGTCGTTCTCGTAAAAAAGGACGGACGCAATGGTCCCGAGATTTCAAAATCCCGCGCTGATTCAAAACAGCTGTGGAAGGACTTGCGCAAGGCATTCGACGAAAAACAGGTCGTTGAAGGCGTAATCGAAAAAGAAGTGAAGGGTGGTTTTGATGTAAACCTCGGCGGAGACATACATGCATTCCTGCCGATTAGCCAGTCAGACAGCCAGAAGGTAGATAATCCTTCAAAACTCCTTGGCATGAAGGCTCAGTTCTACATTGAACGCCTGTATTCAGATAATAAGGCAAATGTGGTTGTAAACCGCAGAAAGTATCTTGAAGAATCAATCAACGCAAACCGCGACAAATTCTTTGAGAATACACAGATTGGTGACACCGTAAAAGGTACGGTCAAGAGTTTCACCAGTTTTGGTGCATTCATTGACTTGGGTGGCTTTGACGGTCTCTTGCATATCAATGATATGAGCTGGGGGCACGTAACTCGTCCCAAGGACTTTGTTAAGAAAGGTCAGGAATACGAACTGAAAGTAATCCGCCTTGATCCCGCAGAAAAAAGAATCAATCTTTCGCTCAAGCACTTCTCAGAAGATCCCTGGGTACATTTTGAAGAAAAATACCACGTCGAGGACATTGTTGAAGGCAAGGTAACCAAGCTGACTGACTTTGGTGCATTCATCGAACTGGAAGAAGGTATTGAAGGGCTGGCACACATCTCTGAGTTCAGCTGGACAAAGAAAATCAACAAGCCGGGCGACATGGTCAAAATCGGTGACACCGTAAAGTGTATGATTTTGGGCTATGACATTCAGGCTGGTCGTGTTTCACTGGGATTGAAGCAGGTAACGGAAAATCCCTGGGATACAATTGCAGAAAAATATCCTGTCGGTACCAAGGTAACTGGCAAGGTTGTAAAACTGACTGGAACCGGTGCATTCGTGCAGTTGGAAGAAGGCATTGACGGTTTCCTTCATGCAGAAGACATTTCATGGACAAAGAAGGTTAAGCATCCTGGCAGTGAACTTTCAGAAGGTCAGGAAGTTGAGGTTGTCGTTCTTGAAGTGGATGCAGAAAGCCGCAGAATCCGCGTCGGCATGAAGCAAGTGACTGACAATCCCTGGGAAAAGTTTGCCGCTGACTACAAGGTCGGTTCAACACTGGAAGGTGAAATTACTTCAATCACTGAATTTGGTGTTTTTGTAAAGGCTCCCGATGGCATTGAAGGTCTGGTCAACAAGGCAAACCTGAGCGATGAAAAGGATGTTCCTTTTGAAGAGGCTGTCAAAAAATACAATGTTGGTGACAAAATCAACGTGTATGTTGTTGACGTGAACGTGGCAAAAGAAAAGGTTGCCTTCTCCGTAAAGGAATACAAGAAAGCACAGGCACGCAAAGAGATTTTCCAGTATATGTCATCTTCTGCAAATGATGATGACGGCGCTTATACTCTTGGTGACATGCTGAAGAGCCAGAAGAATAACTAAAAACATTTTGATGAGTGTTGGCAATGACTGGTGCAATAGATTTTGCTACATTACAGACGCTCATCGAAATGTATGCTCGGATTAATTCGAGTAACTCTGATGAAGACGCATTGATGGCTCTTGTTTTGGAGTCGGCAATGCGTCTTATTCATTGTGAGTCATCCTCCCTGTTTTTGTTAAAAAGTCCTGTGATTGTGGATTTGCTTCACGTGCTTGAAGAAGTGGCAAAAACAAATTCATCTGTCCTCATCACGGGCGAAAGTGGAGTGGGCAAGGAACTCTTTGCAGAGCAACTGCACCTCAAAAGTTCCCGCGCTAATAAGCCTTTTATTCGTGTGAACTGTGCCTCGCTTTCGGCTTCCCTTTTGGAGCGTGTACTTTTTGGACACGTTACGGACGCCCCTTCCCAGGGGCTTGCTGAGCATGAAGGTTGCCTTGAGGCGGCAGACGGCGGTACCCTCTTTTTGGATGAGATTGGCGAGCTGCCTTTGAATCTACAGGCAAAACTGCTCCGTGTGATGCAGGAGCACGCTTTTGAGCGGATTGCTTCCGGCAAAACGATAGCGGTGGACGTTCGTGTTCTTGCATCTACAAGCAGGGATTTGGAAAAGATGACCTCAGAGGGGACCTTTAGAAGTGACCTTTTCTACCGACTGAATGTGCTTCCCTTGCATGTACCGCCCCTTCGTGAACGAACAGATGATATTGAGCCTTTGGCATCATTCTTCCTGAAGAAATACAGCGTTGAGACAAAAAAGAATTTTACGGGTTTTTCCGCCCAGGCCATGCGTCGGCTTTACGATTATTACTGGCCGGGAAATATCCGCGAACTGAAAAATTCTGTGGAAAGGGCCTGCCTTTTGGGTAGACCGCCAGTCATTCAGGTGGAGGATTTGCATCTTGCGTCTACGCCTGCCAGCCTCGCATCTGCAAGAGACGATGATTCGTTTGATGTGCTGGCTGACGAGACCCTTGATTCTTCAAGCGGTGACCGCACGCTAAAGACCGCCCTCACAAAGTTTAAGACTGCCTATGTAAAACGGATCTTAAAGGAGACCTCCTGGAATCAGACAGAGGCAGGAAAAATATTGGGAATCCAGCGTACCTATGTCTCCCGCTTGCTGAACGAGTTGCACATACGGTAAAAATTTGCTATAATATGTGTCACGTTACTATTAAAAGTATAGGGGTTTATAAAAAATGGCAGAAAAATTCAATAAAGAAGAAACAACCGCAGAAAAACTTGACTCATTTTTGACAAGAAATCGTGCTCCGCTTTTAACCTGCGCACTGGTGGCTATTGTGTCTGTTGTCGTAGTGCTGGCAGTCGTTGTAATCGGCGGTAAGTCTACGGAAAAAGGCCTGACTCAGGTTGATTCCATTTATTACACGCTTACAAAAGACGGTGCTTCTCTGGAAGGAGATGCCCTTACCGCACGTCAGGACGCTGCGCTTGAACAGCTTGCAGGGCTGACTGGAAAGGGTGGCATTGTAGGAGTTCGCGCCAATATGTTGGTGGCAGACTTGTACTATCAGAAAAAGCAGTATGCAGAAGCAAAGGACGCCTATCTGAAGGCCGCTTCTGCCAAGAAGAATGCTTATACCGCTCCGCTGGCATATTTTAATGCCGCCACTTGTTTTGAAAACCTGGGTGATTTGGACGGTGCTCTTGCAAATTACAAACTGGCTTCCGAGGCAAAAGGCTTTCTGCTTGTGGATCATGCACTCTTTAGCCTTGGCCGCCTGAATGAGGCAAAGCAGGATTTCAAGGCCGCTCAGGATGCCTATAGCAAGCTGACTGATACGCACCCCGACAGCGAATGGGCAGATTTGGCAAAGTCCCGCCTTATCGCTTTGAAGGCTGCAGGAAATATCGAGTAGTCGGCGGTAACCTTACCGTAAAAAAGCGTTTTTATACATATGAAAGGCACCAAGAAACTGCAGAAACAAAATATACTGATTTTTTTCTTCTGTATGTTCGGGTGCTTTTTTTGTTGTGGCTGCGGTCTGGAAACCATCGTCATTGTGCAGCCGCCGATAACGAGTAATGGTTCTTCGCTCTATTCCACAACCGATCCTTTGAGCTGGTTTTGTGATTTTGTTACGGAAGAAGAAAAAAATGACAGTCTTCCGGGAGCAGACTTTATCGGTACCGAAGTCTACTATCGCATCTATAAAAACTATTCGACGCTTTCTTCTCACAAAAGTGGCATTTCACAAATAAATACAACGACAAATACAACTGCTGCGGCAACACGCCTTATTGAAACCTATAAGTATCAGCCGCTTGGTATGTATCCAGAGCAGAGCCGTGCAGTCTTTGCTTACAATAGGGGGTCCAATACCCGAGTCTACTTCCGTCTCAAAACGGTCAAGGACAGTACGGGTATTGGCTATCGGGCTGCAATTTCTCGTCCCTATGGCGAAAAGACCGCGCGCTATTACGGATATGATGATATGAATGGGCTGATATTTTATGATTATGATAAAGCCGCTGACTCCTGGACTACTGGTGATGCCCCCCCAGTGCCTGTTGACTACAAGGATTTGCGGCTCGTAGTTCCTTATCGCACGATATCTGTCGGTGTCCGTTCCTTCGATTTCTTTGACGATAATGAGACGAAAAATACGATTAACGTGGAGCCTGTGGAGGGTGACATTGACTATGAATATTCCTCCACCTTTACAGCGGATTATGATAATACCTATTTTGTACAGTTGTATGCGGTAGGTGTTGCTCTGGATACGAATACTTGTGCAAATACCTATAGCCTTGTGCTTGATTTAGGCACGATTCCCATTCAAAAAGGTAAGTAACGCCAGGGGAGATGAAGCAGAAGGACGACGAAACTAAAGGCGGCAGCTCTCATTGCCGTCGAATTTAAAAAAAACGCTGTACGCGGTTTTTTTAAATTCATGACCCATGGGCGAGTCTGCCGCCGATTTCGCAGGGAGATACGCTGACCGTCACAAAGGCGGCAACGCTCCAGAAAGAAACCCAGCCAAAAAAGCACTTCACCAACGCAAGCGTCCTTTCGCTCATGGAAAACCCGAAAGGCGAAACTGAGCATACGGAGAAACTCGCAGGATTGGGAACGCCAGCCACCCGTGCGGAAATCATCGAATCACTCAAACGGCGAAACTATATCAAACAGGAAAAACAGAGCCTCGTCATCACCGAACTCGGTACGTTCCTCATCGAAACGATACTGGAAGTGCCCGAACTGAAAAAACTCATCGCAATCAGCACGACGACCGCATGGGAACAGCAACTGCAAGATTCCCCCGCATCGTTCCTGAGCGGCATAACATCATTCACGCGGGAGGAAGTGCCGAAAATGCGCGTCACCCGTGAATGGCAGCCGAAGGACTTGGGCGCATGCCCGCTCTGCAGCAAAGGGAAGGTCTTTGAAGGCAAAAAAGCCTATTTCTGCTCCGAGTACAAGAGCGGCTGCAAGTTTATCATCTGGAAGTCCATGAACGGTGCGAACATAACGCCCGCCGACGCAACGCTGCTCGCAAGCGGCAAACAGACCAGACCGAAGAAGATGACGAGCAAGGCGGGCAAGGAATTCACCGCGCGCCTTTCCTACAGCACCGCCGAAAACAAAGTGACGTTCGCGTTCGATAAAGCGCAAAAACGTGCAACGTTGTACACTTTTTAGCATCTGTAACTATTTTTAGTTGCAAATTATTTATATTGGAGGTATACTCAAAGCATGGGGAAGAAAGAAAAACTAATAGCACGGCTCAAAACAAGACCAAAGGATTTTACCTTTGACGAAGCCGAGACATTGCTAGGCTATCTCTCATACTCACGGTCAAACAAAGGAAAAACAAGCGGGGCAAGAGTGATTTTCGCCAGTTCCGAAAATCATGCGCCGATATTGCTCCATAAGCCGCACCCAAACAACGAACTAAAGGGCTACCAAATAAGCCAACTGCTGCAAACGCTGGAACAGGAGGAACTGATATGAAAAATCTGATGGAATACAAAGGCTATGTCGGGAGCGTGGAATTCTCCGCTGCGGATGAACTTTTTTTCGGAAAAGTGCAGGGAATCCGCGCGCTCATTTCATATGAGGGAACGACAGCCGCAGAACTTGTGAGTGATTTTCACAATGCGGTGGACGATTACCTTGCACTTTGTACGGACGAGGGAAAAGAACCTGAAAAAGCCTACAAAGGATCGTTCAATGTCCGCATCCCATCAGACCTGCACCGCAAAGCCGCCATTTACACGATTGAGCATGAAATGTCGCTCAACAGTTTCATAGAACGCTCAATCGAAAAAGAACTTGCCGCAGTCGCATACTGATTGCGCAGAATTTGTGCAACGTTGCACACTTTTTATGCCCTCAACTGCTCGTTGGCAAGGTGAAGCATGCTTTTTACCGCGTCCTGATGCGGGCGGGGAACGGCGGCAACCTCATTGGCAAGGCTTCCGTCAAGCCACGCATCGCCGTAATACAGTTCCTCCACCGTCGTATCAAGCGCGGCTGCAATTTTCATTGCGTTTTCAAGAGTGGGAAAAACAGGAGTTTTGTTTGATACATAAGTTTGAAATGTTGAGTAGGGGATATTTACAAAACGAGCAAATTCTTTAATTTCAAAACCATTTTCAGATAATTTTCTGCGCAAATTGTCTTTAAGCATTAAAAAACCTCAGAATTTACTTGACAAATCCGAAAATGAATTTTAGAGTGATTTATAAATCCTAGAAAACTAGGATTTAAACTCTGGTACATACATCTTGATTTGTCGGATGGGGTTGTCAGCACTCCCGTGCGGGAGTGCGACGGATTGACCCATGGGCGAGTCGAACGCCCGACAACATGCTTAGAAGGCATGTGCTCTATCCAGCTGAGCTAAAGGGCCAGAAGTACATATATCATACCGATTTTTTGAATGTTTTGCAAGCACTTGGCTTTTTCGCCTGTCCTCATTTTTGCGCGTATGCAATGTCTTCTGAGTGGTCAGGCGGTTCGGCCAATAGGCTTTCGTCTATGGCCAGGTGTTGCCAGAAGTTTACGTCTTCAAAGCCAATCCGCCAGAAAGCGAGATTTCCGATGCCCATGTCTGCAAGCATTTTGCAGCGTTTGTAGAGCGATGGTATGTCGTCATAATAGCCGGTAACAGTCACTTTATGGCGGTGGGTAAAGTGGGGAATGCCGTCCGCGTCGCGCTGTATGTTATCAATGCCGTTTTCTGAGATTATTCGCTGCAGTGAGCCGGAATACCAGGCCTTGCTCCCGATGGAATCCTCGTACCATGTCCGTCCGTAGAATGAAATGCCTATGATGATTTTTTCTTGCGGAATCTGTGTCAGCGTGTACTCAGTGATTTTCCTTACCCATTCATTTGAGGCGACGGGGCCGGGCTTGCTGGTGCTCCAGTGTTCGTCGTAGGACATGACCACTACTTTGTCTGCGATTTCCCCTATGGTCTTATAGTTAAAGACATCATCTTTTATGGTTCTAAGACGGGCCTTTACGGCAACGGAAAGAATCTTGTTTCCCAAGCCTTTTTTCACTTCCCGCAGAAAAGAATGGAAATTGTCAGCGTCTTTTGCTGGAATGTACTCCCAGTCAATCTGGAGTCCGTCATAACTTTCTGTGGCCTGAATGAGACCCGAAATGATTTTTTTTCTCAGGGGAAGTGACGGATCAAGCAAAAGATGAGCCTGTGAAGTGCTGTCGCAGGATGAAACGATATGGACTTTGCCAGAAAAATCTGAAAAATATTTTTCCCTGGGAACGGGCTGGCGAACCTCGCTCAGGGTGGTGATTGGCGCGATAAAGTAGAGCACATCGCTCAGGGGAATCTGGGTAGAAAACTCGCTTTCCCGACCGTTCATAACATAACCCCATAAGCCGTCAAAAGTGAGTGCATCTGCCTCGGGGTCATAGGTAAAGTTTCTGTCGGAATATTGTCTGACTTCTACGCTTTTGCAGGACAGTATCATCATAAGAAAAAACAGACCTGACCAAAGCGGGACTACCAGTTTTTTTAGCATAGTTTTCTATCGGCAGATTTTATAGGCGGGTTGATATGCGAGGCGAGAAAAGATGAGGACAAAAAAAATCGGCAGCCTAGGCCACCGATTTTTTTAAGAAATCAGACTACTTATTTCTTTTGGAAGATGATGTAGTCAAGTTTCATACCCGTTTCGCCAGGCTTGTTCGGGCGGTTGGGGTCGTTCTGCTGAATCTTAACAGTTACAGTTGTTTCAGCATCGAAGTGCAGATTCATCGGAGTGCGAGTTGTCAACTCATAGGTTCCAATCGGCGGATCTGACGGGAATGTGCGGTATGCAACATCGTCAATGAATACATTGAATGCATCATGGTTTCCGTCCGGTGCATCTTCGTTTACGAGACCAACATAGTCACCTGCAGGGAATGTAACGATCGCAGTGGCGATTGACTCTTCGCTGACGAGTTTTGCGGCATATCCGCCAGAAGCCTTGGCATCTGCGAAAATCAGGAACTCTTCATTGTACATATTCTCGACTTCAATCTTGAGTTCTGAGCCTTCGAATGTGTACTTCGGCGGTTCTGAGGGGCTCTCAGGTGCCGGACCAGCAGGAGCTGCAGAAGCGCCGGCTGATGAAGAATCGGATGCGCCGCTTGTAGATCCACAAGAAGCGAGCATTGCAATAGCTGCAATTGCGGTAACAACAGTAACAACTTTGTTTACCAATTTCATTTTTCTATCTCCTCCTTAATGAGATTAAGTACATTATACCCTTATAAAATCATCCTGTCCAGTCATAAATTTGAAAATTACCGACATTTTACTAAAGACCTACATTTTTCTGCCAAAACCGGGAACAATGGGGGGAATAAACTTCTTCTGCGCGGTCTTCTTTTCAAGGCTGCTGAGCAGATTGCTGAAAAGTTCGCTCCGTGTATCGTCATCCAGTTCCTGGGAAGGCTCGTGGTACTGCACCAGATTTGAGGGAATTTCATCCAGAAAGCGGCTGGGCTCACATTCTACGACAGACTGCATGCGGCGGCGTTGTCGGCAGGCAGAAAGGAGCAGCTTGTCGCGGGCACGGGTTATGGCAACGTAAAAAAGCCTGCGTTCTTCTTCTACCGCCGCATCTCCGCCTTCGTCAACGGCCCGCATGTGGGGAATGAGGCCTTCTTCGGTTCCTGCAATGAAAACCACGGGAAATTCCAGTCCTTTTGACGCATGAATGGTCATCAGGTGTACTTTGCCGCTGTTTTCCTCATCGTCCATGTCATCCCGGCTCAAAAGGGTAATGCGGTTCAGGTAGGAGTAAAGGCTTGCGTCTTCGGTGTCGGGATTGTTTTCCCACTGTTCCATGGAGTTTATGAGGCTGTCGATGTTCAGGAACTTAAAGCGGGCAGCCTTTTCACTCTTGGGGTTTTCGGTAATCAGATGGTCAAAGTAGCGGATTTCTTCTACAAGTGCCCGAACCTTTTTGGCAAGTCCCCGTCCGCTCAGCATGGTCTTGTTGTTTTCTATCAGCGCGACAAAGGTGCGCAAGTCCTCTCGGGTGCTTTCTGAAAGCTGGCTTTCTTCTTCGCTTGCCTCCAGTAGGGCATTGATTGCCTCCCAGAGAGACACTTCCAGTGCCGATGCGACTTCGTTGAGCCGCTCGATGGTGGCGCGTCCGATACCCCGGCGGGGAGTGTTGATGATTCGCAGCAGGTTTACGTCGTCATCATGGTTTGCAATGACGCGCAGGTAACTGATGATGTCCTTGATTTCCTTTCTCTGGAAGAAACTGGTTCCGCCGCTCATTTCATAGGGAATGTTTTCCTGCAAAAATTCTTCTTCAAGGGGACGGCTCTGGGTGTTTGCCCGCATGAGGACGCAGAAGTCATCGTATTTGCGTTTTTCCTGTACGCAAATGGTACGGATGCTTTCTACAATGAATTGGGCTTCTGCGGTCTCGTTTTCCGGCATGTAGATTTCGATGGGTTTTCCGCTGCCGTTTCCGCTCCATAGGGTCTTGTCCTTGCGGTTGGTGTTGTGGCTGATGACGCCGTTCGCGGCCGCCAGAATCGTTTCGGTGGAGCGGTAGTTCTGTTCCAGGCGGATTTCCTTCATGCCGGGAAAATCTTTTTCAAAATTGATGATGTTCTGGTAGTCTGCTCCCCGCCAGCTGTAGATTGACTGGTCATCGTCTCCAACGACAGCCACATTCTTGTCTGCAAGCAGGTGCATGAGTTCGTACTGCTGGTGGCTCGTGTCCTGAAATTCGTCCACCATGATGTACTTGTAGCGTTCCCGATAGCGGACCAGTACGTCAGGATTTTCGCGGAAGATTTTTATGGGAAGCGTTATCAAGTCATCAAAATCCACTGCGTTAAAGAGTTTGAGTCCGTCCTGATAGCCTTCATAGAGGGGCTTGTACATGCTGTTTTCGGCGTTCCAGTCTTTTCTGCCAGTCTTTATGTCGCTGAAGAGGATGCCGATTTTGTAGGTGTCCATGGCATCGGCTGTGTATTGCAGTTCCCGACCGGTTTCTTTTATGAGCGCATTGCGGTCAGTTTCGTCATAAATGGAAAAATTATCGCGAAAGCCGAGCCTGGTGATGTCCTGACGCAGTATTTTTACGCCAAAGGCATGGAAAGTGGATATGGTGAGGTTCTGAAGCTTTTTCCCCGTGAGTTCCTTGATGCGCGTCTCCATTTCGCGGGCGGCCTTGTTGGTAAAGGTAAGGGCAAGAATCTGGCTCTGGGGAATGCCTATGTCCAGCATGTGGGCGATACGGAAGGTGATGACCCGTGTCTTTCCGCTTCCTGCTCCTGCGATGATGAGAATTGCACCGTCTGTGGTCATAACGGCATCGTATTGCTCTGGGTTCAGTTCATTCTTGAGATCGGAAAGGTCAGTTGCCATGGGGAGAGTGTAGCGAAATTTGCTTTTTTGTGCTACACTGTTTGTATGAAGGAAGCAGTCGTATCTTTTTTTGAAAAACATCATTTTCCCGTAAACAAGGCAGATTATAACATTGTTGCGTCACTTAGAGGAGACATGCAGGCAAAACTCAGCGGCAAAAAAGCCTGGCAGGACATGAACCGTACCTGGCTCTTGCCGCCTGAAAATCCGCCCAAAAACAGGCAGGTGATTGTGATTGACGCAGGAGGAAGCAATTTCCGTTCCTGTCTCGTGACTTTTGATGCAGATGGGCGCCCAAGTATTTCAGATTTTAAGAAATGTGTAATGCCTGGCGTTGAAAAAAGGCTTTCCAGGGCAGCATTCTTTGATGCGATTGCAGATAACATTGACTACCTTAAAAATAAGGCTGACTGCATCGGCTTTTGCTTTTCCTATTCCATGACCATTACCAGAGACGGTGACGGCATTCCCAACTCCTTCAGCAAGGAAATCAAGGCGGACGAAGTGGTGGGTATCCCGGTGGGGGCAAACGTATGCGCCGTGCTGGAAAAACGCGGCTGGAACAAAATCCGCCATATTGCGCTTTTGAACGACACGGTGGCGGCCCTGCTTGCGGGTGCTGCGGGAAATGATGACAAGCGCTATTCCTCCTTTATCGGTTTTATTCTGGGAACGGGCATGAACGGCGCATACATTCAGCCGGCATGTGGCGGGGAAAGCCGGCAGATTGTGGTCTGCGAAAACGGCAAGTTTGGCGACTTTGCCCGTTCGGATTTTGACCTGGCTCTGGACAAGAAAAGTCAGCATCCCGGTGAATACCAACTGGAAAAATGCTGTTCCGGCGGCTATCTGGGACCATTGGGCTGGGAAGTCTTGCAGGCGGTGGCAAAAGAACATCTGGTGAGCAAGGACTGTGCCGCCGCTTTGTCCCGACTCCATGATTTGTCATTGATTGAGATGGATGGCTTTTTGCATGCGCCTGAAAGCAAGGAAAATGTGATTGCCTGTTGCTGCAGGGATGAAAATGACCGCGGGCTTTTGGTTGAGATTCTTGACGCACTGGTTGAGCGTTGTGCGGGCTATGGGGCGAGTATTCTTGCGGCCTGTCTGGAGCAGGGGGAGGAAGGAAAAGATGAGCCTGTCTGCATCCTCTGCAACGGAACGACATTCTATAAAACCTATCGTCTGCGGGAGCGGATTGAATCATACCTTTCCCAGTATGCGGCGGGCATTCGCTATGAAATCGTAAGCAAGGAAAACGACATTACGATTGGCACGGCAATTGCAGGACTGGTATGAGATTTTGTCTTTGTGTGCCAGGGGCTTTTTGTCATAATCTGCTTCGGCTTTTTGTGCTTTTGGGTGCCTTTCTGCTGGTGCAGCCTCTTTTTGCCAAGGGTGGCGTGATGAGCGGGGCGGGTAGGCTTGCCGTAATCCGAACGCAGTATTTTGACATTATCTATCCGGAGGAGTGCCTTGAGGCGGCGGAGAAAATTGCTCTTGTGGCTGACGGCTACTACGAGGAGATTGCTTCCCTTCTTGATACGGATTGCAGGATTCGCTTTCCGGTTTCGATTACCCGCTCGGTGGAGACGACCAACGGCTATTTTACCGTTGCCCCCTACAATGCCATTGTGATTCAGTATACACCGCCGGAAATTTCCCTGGATCAAAACAGCGATTCCCTGACGGCGGTCTTTTACCATGAACTTACCCATGCTCTTTCCACCAACATGAAAAACGGATTCAGCCGCTTTGTGGCAGCCGTCTTTGGTGACTGGTTTGCGCCGGCGGGCTTTTTGCAGACCAGTTTTATGCACGAGGGAACGGCGGTCTCTTTTGAAAGCCTGAAGGGAGAAGGACGGGTGCATGACCCCTACAGCAGGCTTTTGGTGGTGCAGGCCAAAGTGGACGGCCGTTTTCCTGACTGGCGCGATGTGACGGGAGCAAGGGATATTTTTCCCGGCGGAACGGATGCCTATGCCTTTGGCGCACTTTTCTGCCGCTACCTGCAGGAAAAATACGGCATGGAAAAATATGCTGAGTTTTGGAAGACAACGGGCAGCCTGCATGGTTTTAAGTCCAGTATCAAAAAGACCTACGGAAAGCCAGTGTCTGAAATCTGGGAAGATTTTGAAGCCTGGGTGGGCATTCCTGAGGTGACGCCCGCTGTTTCCCCTGAGCATGGAACGGCGGACTTTTTTGTGTATGCTGGGCTTGAAAGGGCAGGAGATGATGGCTTTTCCAAAACAAACAGCCGCCGCTCTGTCTTTAAGTGCATTGCTGCATCAGCATACGGTCTGTCCTGGTTTGAGTCCAAGACGGGGGCAGTCTGGTATGCGCCTGTGGTTGATGGCAGGGTGCAAAAGCCAAAAAAAATCTTTACCTGCGGGGCGGTTTCTCGCCTGTGCCTTTCCGATGACGGTGCATGGCTTTTGGTAAGTTACCTGAAGGCGGACAGAAGGGCAAAAGCAAGCCTTGCCCTGTACGACATAGAGCGAAAAAAACTGCATGCGCTTTCCATACCCTCGGTTCGGGACGGGGGCTTTGTGAGGGGAGCAGGGGGAGACTTGCAGTTTGCCTGTGTGAATATCTCCAGTGACGAACTTTCTCTTGATTTCTATGCAGTGGAGGGGGAAAAGTCTGTCTTGCAAGCAAAACACGCTTCACCAGTAAAACGCATAGCCTTTTTTCCGGATGAGCAGCCTTTTAGTCCGACTCTTTCTGAAAGGGGCGGGCTTTCCTGCATTGTCAAAAAAGGCATGGACTGGCATATTCGCCTTTATGAACAGGATGGAAAATATCGTGAATACGGCAGGCAAAGGACAATCCTCCACAATTTGCAAGGCATGCTTTTATCAGACGGCCGCCTTGCCCTTACTTTTTCCTATGGGGAAGTGGGGGATAAGGCAATGCTTCCCCGCGGGGGGCTTTTGACGGTGAATCTGGACGGTTACGAAAGCAGTCTTGCCTTGCAGGACGATGATGTTTCTGGCGGTGTGCTGAATGCCGCTCTGCTTCCCGGTGAAGGGGAACGTTTTTTGTATGTGGCGGCCTTTTATGATACCCAACGGCTTATGGTTATGGATTTCGCAGCACGAAACGTTCTTCGGCATACAGGAAGGGAGCCTGTCGCAAAGGGGGCTGACCTGCCAGAAAGCGCATCTCCTGTACAGACTCCAACTGCTTTTGACTCCGAGCCTGCCGCAATAGGGGAGCGGCTTTCCTATAATCCCTTCCGCTATTACCGCCGCAGCTTGCGCATACCCATTGGCATGGTAAAAAGTTACAGGCGCAGTGAACTTGACAGCTACACGTATGGCTATACGAATTTGGGAACGGCTTTTGTGGGGGCAACGCTGGCTTCCTCAACGCCATGGCAGGACGGCATACTTGCCCTGAGCGGCGGCTGGAATCCCTTTGACAAGAACGGTGGCGCCTGTCTTTCGGTCTCCGGCGGAAACGATATCTTTACCTACGCTGTAAACAGCAACCTGCTTTTTGACGGCTATGGCTTTATGCAGACGACGGAAGGACTTTCTCTTTCAAGGCTGCTCTACAGTCGCTTTGGCACTTCATTCACTGCGGGTGCAAACGGCGTCTACTTTTACGGTCACGGAAATCATGGCGATAAAGATGACTGGTCGTCGCGGGCGCGGGGCTATGTGCAGCTTTCAACCGTCAGAAAAATGTCCCCCCGCTATGGAGATTTTTGCGGACTGACTTTTCAGCCTTTTGTCCTTTGGGAAAGAATCAGCAGTCATTATGTGAATGCAGGCGCGTCTTTAGTCCTTAGGATTCCGGGCATTTTTCCCCTGTCGCTTACGGCAAGTCTCTTTCCTTCTTCAAGTTATTTTGCTTCTGCGGGGGCAACGGTCTACCTCTTTAGCTGGGAAGTGCAGAAGGGAATACCCCTTGCCCTTTATATTGACCGCTTTTATCTGACAGCGGCTTACAGCGGAAAATTTTCCTATCAAGCAAAAGATTATTTTGACATAGGACGGACGGTAGACCTTGCCCGCAATCTGTCCAAAAGCGATTACAGTGATTTGATACAGTTGCGGCTGGCTGCCGTGGCTTCTGTGAATGCGGGAGTGCTTTCCCGGCTGTCGTTTGATGCGGGCATCGCCCTGCAGTACCGGCCAAATCCGCGGCCAAACGAAAAGAAAATTGCCGCGGGAGTGAGTGCACTTCTTGTCTACTAGCGAAAAATGGTGTATACTGACAGAAACGTTTCTAGGGGATAAAAAGTGGCGCAGGGTAACGGACTGGGAAAATCAATCGTTCTTCTGATTTTAATCATTATTATGATTTTGGGCGGACTTTTGTGGTTCGATTATCTTGGTGTGATTAACGCAAAAAAAGTCTTTGCGCCCGCCTACAAACTCATTGGCTTAAAGCCGCAGACTTCCACGACCGCCTCATCATCTAAGCCCTTGATTGCAGACCTTGATGACGACCGCCTTGCCAAACGTCTTGAAGCACTGGATATCCGCACTCAGGAACTGGACAAGCGTGAGGGTGACATTTCCAAGGGAGAAACCCAGTACGATGCCGTCATGCAGGAACTGGAAGACAGGCGCAAGGCTCTGGAAGAAAGGGAAGCAACCTTTCAGGCGCAGCTACAAAAATACGATGACCGGGATGCGGAACTTGCAAAAATTGCGTCATACTGGTACAACATGCCTCCAAAAACCGCTGTAGCAGAAATCGACAAGATGGAAGATCAGGATGTCATTGACGTGTTCCGCAAGGAAGACGAACTTGCTGCCCTTGGCCGCCGTGCATCCATGGTTTCCGTTTGGTTTATGAATATGGATCCTGAGCGGGCGGCACGTCTTCAGCGCAAGATGACCAATAAACCCCAAGCCTTGGATTAAATTTCCCTTTTTGCGCAGTAAAAGCGTAAAAATCTCTTGCGATTTTCGTAAACACGAACCCCCAATCCTCCGATGTTCTAAGTGGAGGTCGTGCCGATGCTTTCTTTACAATCGGTTCAAGGAGAACAGATTCAAGCGCACATACAATCATTACAGCCTCAAGCAAAGCAGTCAGCGGAAAAAAGTGAAAAGCCAGACTTTTCTTTTCTTGACTTGCTGAGGGAGCAAAAGGTTGATGCTGGCGAAAAAACTGCTTCTTCCGTGAATGACGAGCACAAGGTACTTGAGCAACCGGAAAAAATTGCAGAAAAACTGGCAGAAAAAAGTCAGGACGATGCTGTTCAGGAAAAACTTCCGCAAGAGCAAAAGTCTCAGGTAAGTAAAAAAGATGAGCAGACAGAAAAAGTGCTGGCGGAGGATGCTGTTGACGGGCAGAAGATTTCGCTTCTTGCAGCGGAAATGCCAGCACAGATAGAGGCTCAGTTCAATAAAGTGTCTGCGGGGCAGGATGAAATGCCCGCTCTGTTCACCGAAATGGCGGCAGTCAAGGAAAAGTCAGCAGATGCCAGGCGGATTGATGCAGAAGGAAACAAGGCGGCATGGATGTATGCAGAATCTTCTGTGTCTGCTGAAGAAGTGTTGGACGAAGAGATTCCCGAAGATGCTCTTGCGGCCTTGCTGGATGAGTCTGCCTTTATTGTTCCTGAAATTGATACGGGTGACGACAGTGACTTGCTTGCAGCTCAGAATGTTGCAGTTGAAAAACCGGAAGTGTTTTTGAATGCCGCAGTCCGTGATTTTGCCTTTACGGAGGATGAACTTGCTTTTGATGACAAAAATTTCAAAGTCACTGGCCGCGACAAGACAAAGCCTCGTCTTGAAATTACTGATTTGCGCATGGTTCAGACCGAACAGACCCTTGAAACAGAAAATGCTGTAGAAAAGAGTCAGCAGAAAAATGGCGGGGATTTTGCTTTTGACAAGCCTAATGAGCCTAACCTGCAAATGACCATGGAACTTGCAGGCAATGTTGAGCAGAACATTACGTCTTCCTCAACGCAGACTGCCGCAGCAAACGGGTCAAATTTTCAGGCGATGCTCACCAACGCCATTCAGGACAATGCCCCTGATTTTGTAAAGGCTGGCAATATCGTTCTGCGTGACGGAAATCAGGGCTCAATCAATTTAATTTTGCGTCCTGAAGCGTTGGGAAATGTTAAGATTAGCCTTTCACTTTCCGATAAGGTAATTACCGGCCAGATTACGGTGCAGTCACAGGAAGCCTACAATGCCTTTAAGGACAGCATTGAATCCCTCAAGGCGGCATTTGCTCAGAATGGCTTTGAGGCACAGGGCTTTGACCTTCAGTTTGCCGGAAACCAGAATTTTGCCCAGAGTCAGCAGGAATGGCAGAATCCTGAATTTGCTATCCGTGCCAATCGCGCTTATGATGATTTGGTTCTGGATGAAACGATTGCAGTTGGTGCAGCTGTCTATGACGACACTGCATATGGAATAAATATAGTAGCCTAGTAGAGGAGTGTAGAGATGGAAGTGCAGTCCGCCGTTAATTCGACACCAATCAGCCAAATGAACTGGCAGATGGATGCCGCAGACAAGTTTAAGCTTGACACGCAGGTAAAGGCAATCAATAAGCAGATTGACGCGGAACGAGGGCGTGCGGCAAGCCATGAGCTGGGAAAGGATGACTTCCTCAAGCTCCTTATTACGCAGATGTCCAATCAGGATCCGCTGAGCCCCATGGAGAATACTGAATTCATCGCCCAGATGGCTCAGTTTTCTTCACTGGAGCAGATGACCAACATGAGCCAGAACTTTGAGCGTCTCAGCACGATGATGAACACGACTGCCGCAACAAATACGATTGGCCGTGCAGTGGAAATCGACTTGGGCGATACAACGACAACTGGCATTGTGGAGGCGGTTACTCGTGAAGCCGCTCCCCAGGTAAAGGTAAACGGACAGCTGTATGATATGGAACGGGTAAAAGCCGTCTATGGCGTACAATAACAAAGAACGGAATGCGTTCAAAAAGTAAAACAGGTTTTAATTAGAGGGTAGCTATATGATGAGATCACTTTATTCAGGCGTTTCGGGATTGCAGAATCACCAGACTCGCATGGACGTTATCGGTAACAACATCGCTAACGTGAACACCTACGGCTTTAAGCGCGGCCGCGTTGACTTTCAGGACATGATTAGTCAGCAGTTGAGCGGCGCTGCAAAACCAACCACCGAAGTTGGCGGCGTAAACCCCAAGGAAGTGGGATTGGGTATGACAGTGGCGGCAATCGACACCATTTTTACGCAGGGTAACTTGCAGTCAACTGGTGTTTCAACCGACTTGGCAATTCAGGGAAACGGCTTCTTCATCGAAAAGAACGGTGAAAAGTCATACTACACCCGCGCCGGTGCCTTTAGCCTGGACAATGAAGGCACGCTGGTAAATCCGGCAAACGGCTACCGCATTCAGGGGTGGATGGCACGTACTATTGACGGCGAGCAGGTTCTCCGTACCTCAGCATCTCCTGAAGACTTGATTATTCCTGTTGGCTCAAAAGACCCGGCAAAGGCAACCTCAAACGTAAACTTTGCCTGCAACTTGAACAAGAATACCCCGGAAATTCCCGAAGGGGCAAACGAAGCCGACATAATGAAGGGAACCTGGGCAACCGAGTTCAATATCTACGACAGTTTCGGTAACAAGCACAACCTTTCTGTGGCCTTTACCCGCGTACCGGGAAATCCCAACCAGTGGGTTGCCGCAGTGCAGGTTGACCCCGAATATGCCGAAGAACGTGAGACCCGCATCGGTCTGGGAACAACAGACGGCATGGGCACCACCTTTACGATTAACTTTGACAACAACGGAATCCTTTCTTCCGTAACGGACAGCGCAGGAAACAATTCAAACCCGGAAGGCGAGATTATCCTGCAGGCTTCATACAATGTACCTGAGTCAAATCCTAACGAGGACGGAACTCCCTACCGCCAGACCTTCAATCTGAATCTGGGAACCATCGGCAGCATGATTAACACCGTTACCCAAAGCGCGTCAACAAGTTCAACCAAGGCCTTCTATCAGGACGGCTATACATTGGGCTACCTTGACAACTTTAAGATTGACTCAAGCGGAATCATCACAGGTGTGTATTCAAACGGAACCAACCGCACGATTGGTCAGATAGCACTGGCAACCTTTACCAATCAGGGCGGTCTTGAAAAGGCTGGAAACAACACCTATGTGGAAAGCAACAACTCCGGCATTGCCAATGTGGGCGTGAGCGGAATTGCCGGCAAGGGCTCAATGTTGGCAGGTACTTTGGAAATGTCAAACGTTGACTTGAGCGAGCAGTTCACTGACATGATTGTGACACAGCGCGGCTTCCAGTCAAACGCAAAGACAATCCAGACAGCGGATACGCTGCTTGATACCGTTATTAACTTAAAGCGTTAATATAGACCCTCTACAAATCATTTAAAAATGTAAATCCCTGCGGAAGTTTTTCGCGGGGATTTTTTTTCCCTGACATGTTACCCTTGCAGATTTGCCACTTTAGCAAGAAAATGGTATACTGCCTTTACTTTTTGTATGGGAGTTTTTTTTCATGAAGCAGTACCGTATGAACATTGCAACATTCTGTGCTCTTGTATTTTTGCTGACTGCCTGTATTCAGAATACGCCCTATCCTACGGAGGTAAAGGAAGAACTTCCCGCCATGCCGCTTGCTGACCGCCTTAAAAACACTGAACTGGGCGGTACCATCAATTTGGAAAGCGATATTACAGAACTCTCAGAAAGCGAAAGTGTCTCTGTTCCCCGGTCAATGACGATTACTGGGGCAGAAGAAAACCCCTATGACATGAAGGGCATTAAAATCATCGTGAACTATAGGGGAACGGTGCTGAAAAACCTCAAGAATGTTTCTGAGCTTGTGATTGCGGAGACGGTGAAGGACGGTAGCTTTACCATGGAAAACTGTCAGGTGGCAAAAGTGACCCTTTTGGGCGGTGGTTCCAATTCCATTCATTTTCTTTCCTCCATGATTCAACGGCTGATTGTTGACTATGCGGATGTGCGGGTCATGCTGGAAAAAGAATCCAAAGTGACTTTTATGCGTGTAAGGAAAAACTGCTCTATAGGTGCGTCAGAAGATGTCTATGGAACGGTAAGCACCATGTATGTGGACAAAACCGTTTCCGTAGTCACGCTGTCTGAATGCATGGCCATTACATCTGTTCTTACACGCTCTGTCAGTGGCGAGAATTCGCGGCCCCTCATTGCGTGCAAGGATACGGCGCCATTGATTTCTGAGGGAGCGGACAGGGATGATAATGGCAATGTTACCCCGCTGCGGGTGCAAAATGCCCTTGCTGAAGAAGTCGCTCAAGATGAAATTGACCTTCTTTCCGAAAATGCCGTGAGCGATATAATAGCAGAATTGGAAAACGGTTCGTCTGCAGAAAGTTCAGGCGACTCCACGGGCGATATACGTATTGATAATCCGGGTGCCATTACGCTGAGGTCAACCCGTTCTGCAATTACCGTAAAAATGACTGTTCCAGACCCGGCGAACCACGTAAACATCTATCGGGCAGAATATGGCAGCGAAAACTGGTATTATGTCGGCTCCGTTGAGACTGCTTCAGGCCGCCCCCTGCCGGCTACCCTTGCCTTTAATGACTATTATGTGGTTGGCGGTAAAAGTTACAGCTATTATGCCGACTTTATTTCAGACTTTGCGAATTATTCAATTCTAAAAACTGAGACAGACTCCATTACGGCAGCAGGCGGGGAAGGGCTTTTGGAAATTACAAACAAAATTACTGTTTCCAGTTCCGGCAACATGAAACTCTGGCTGGATAAAGAACCTGAACTAACCAAAGTGGTGAATGGTGACCTTGTTTCCCAGTCCGTGGCTGCCTACTTTAAGCCTGCAACAGACAAGGTAACGAGTACAATTGTTGCATCTTCTCGTTATGGCAGCGTGCAGTTTGAAGACCGGGAAAGCAAAATCTGGCGGTGTATTTCTCGGAGCCATTTAGGAAAGCCCATGAATGTTGTGGCGATAAAAGTGAATGTAGTACAAAGCGTAAAGGACATGAAATACATATGGGCATCGCTTCCTAAGGCGGTAGAGACAGGAGATGGTTTTACCGGCGGCATGATAGCGGCTTTTCCGAATGATTATCCCCTTTTTGTTTCTGATGCCATACAGGGAATTTCCCTCAAACTAAGGCTGGGAAATGCCGTAGACGCGTCTCTTGTACAGCAGATTGAAGTGCAGGTGAATCGGCGGAATTCACAGGAATTTGTTACTATCCTTCCGCTGACGGACACTGCGGCCTTCCTTTCCGACACTGAATTGCAGTTTAAGGAGAGTCATGTAGCGGAGGGTCAAAATATACAAGTCAAGGCCGTATGTAAGACCTATGATGAGGATACGCAGCTCTATACAAGCATCGCTCAGTTTTCGATGAATTATACGCCAAAGACTGGCTCGGGTAATCCTGAGATTTCAAATGCTTTTGCCTTTACCTATGATGATGAGGCACAGCAAATACTTGTCGCCGCTGATTCGGACGAATGGTTTACCCAGGCCGATATTTTTAGCGATACCTTTGATTTTGTCGTAAATGGCGAGACTGTTTCCTTGGAGCCGGACAGCCTTTGTCCTGAGCTTGTCTTTACGGATGAAAGCTATTCCTTTAAGCGAATTTGCAGTCTTTCTCCTGTAACGCTTGATGATGAAAGGATATATCGGCTGGACATGCTCTCTTCCCTCAATGCATATGCAGGCCAAAGTCTGTCAATTGCAGGGATGCAGACCCGGGCGACTTGTTCCAATGAAAACTACCGTGTCCATTACATCCCCTTTGCTCTGCCTACCACTTTAGTTTCTAATCTCCCGAAAACCTTTGTAGTGAACGCGGTGGAAACAGACTGATTACTGTATCTTGTGCCAGAGCATGCGGTTGTCTATAATCTCATAGGCGATTCTGCCGTCTTCGTAGAGGCTGGAAAGATAGGAGCGCACGGTGCTGCCAATCAGTTCAAACTGACTTACTTTAAGCGGTATTTGATTTCGGTCTGCCACGGCTTTTAAAAGTTCCTCAAAAGTGAGGGGAGTGGCAAGTTCATCTTCAATCATTGCCTCGGTTTCCAGCACCGCAATCATGTTCAGTTCCACCAAGCCTTCAATGTCCGTCACCAAATCCCCGTGTCCCGGAATGTAATAATCCGCCTTGATTTCCTTGATTTTTAAAAGCGACTCCCTGAATTTCTTTTCGTTAAAGAGATATTGAATCCAGTAGCGTTTAATTACATTGCGTCCTGATATGCCGTCTGCAAGGAAACAGGCTTTTTTGCCTTCACAATCATCGCTTACAAGCATGGCGGCCATGTCGATGTAGTGGCCGGGCAGGAAAATAGGGGTCAGGGTAAGGCCATCACAAAGGGAAAGCCTTTCTTCTGTCAGGATACGGTCTACATTACAGGGGTCAGCCTTGAGGTATTTTGATTCGATGTCTTTTATGGGAGAGCCGCCGTACACCAGTGCAGACTGCAGAATGGGAAGTTCCATGAGCACCGATTCGCCTTTTGTTGCCCAAATTTCACAGCCGCTTTCCTCCTGCAAAAATACATTTCCGCCGCAGTGGTCTGCATGGGAGTGGGTGTTGATGATGGCAAGAAGTTTTGGCTCAGGGAATATTTGCTGCAAGCGTTCCCACAGGTATTTGATGAGTACCAGCGTATTCGGTGTGTCGATGAGCCACAAAAGCGTTTCCTTTCCCTGCGGCATGGTAATCACTCCGATATTTGTTGCCCCTACAAAATAGCCGATGTGGGCGGTCAACTGTACAAAATCCAAACCTGTCGTCGTCATGGTTTTAGTATAGCAAAAAGATACCTTTTTTCATAGTTCTGTGATATACTATGTGCATGAGATGCGTAAAAATAGCAGTTTTTTCTATTATAATATCTTTTTTTTCATCAGTATTCGCCGATGTCTTTCCTGTTCCCGAATACGGCTATGTCATTGACTTTCCCGAGGGCTTTTCCCTTGAAGACGGAAGCGAGGATTTGTCCATGCTGCTTTTTAAGCATACCATACTGCCCGTGCAGGTGCTGGTAAAAGTCTGGCAGGCAGATTCCTATAGCTCGGCAGAAGCCGCCTTGCAGGGAACGTTTGCAAAACTGGGGGGCAGCGGGGAAGTGGCATCGCTTGTCTGGCGGAATCGTAACTGTGCGGTTTCCAAAATGACTTTGCAGAATGTTGCCCTTAAAAGTCAGTGCACTGGCTGGTCTTGTGTCATTCCTCTGGCAGAAAAAAAAGGCTGGCTTACGCTGCTTTCCTATGCACCCACAGAAGTTGCCTATGACTGCGAGCAGTTTTTGCTTTCGGTTCTTGACGCTGTTATGACTGACCGGGGAAGTTACAGGGATTGCGGCATCATCACTACCTATGCCTATCCCTCAGGCCCCAAAAAAGACTTGACGCTGACTATCGCCGGCAAAAAAATCAAAACGCAAATTGGGCTGGATGATGATACCGCTTCTCAATTTGTGATAGACCGAGAATGGGCAGTCTTTACCCTTTTTGCCAATACAAAGTACGCCATAGAAGCATGGGAGCGTTTTTACCGCATGATTGCCCGAGACAGCATGGGGCGTACAAAAAAAATCGCCTTTGACATACAGAACGCTCTTTTTGCTGACGCACAAAAAAAGGATGCTGCCCAGCCCCTGGCGGTCATTGCCCAGGAATTGCTGTCCTGGACGCAATATTTTAAGTATGAGCGTGCCTCGGAAACGGCGGACAAGGCGGATTTTGCCTCAATTCCATCAGTTTTGGCAGGCGGCTCCAGTGATTGTGACAGCCGCAGTATGCTTATCGCCCTTCTTTTAAGGCATATGGGGGTGGATGCCTGCATCTTTATCAGTGCGGAATACAGTCACGCCATGCTGGGTGTTGCCTTTCCTGAAAAGCAGGGGCAGACGATTCATGTGGACGGTGTAGACTATCTGGTAGGAGAGACGACGGCAAAAAATCTGACGCTGGGCATGATGGATGCCTCCATGCAGGACAGGGATAAATGGTATCCCGTCATGTTCTACGAGTAATGTTTTTTTTGCGTAAGGTGTGATGGAGCGTCTGTCTTATGATTTTTCCTATTGTTTATCAAGACAGTGAAATACTTCTCGTAAATAAGCCGGCGGGTGTCGCCGTGCAGGGTGGGGCAGGCATTAGTCATCCCTTGGACGAAGAACTGGCAAAACAAGTGGGCTACAAGGTTCATCTGCTACACCGCCTTGACAGGGAAACCAGCGGACTTTTGCTCGTGGCAAAGAATCCTGCGGCGGCAAAAAAATGGATTGGCTTGATTGCGGGAAAGCAAGTGCAAAAAGAATATACAGCACTTTGTTTTGGACTTCCGCTGCTAAAGGGCAAGCCTGCAAAAAAAGGCAGCATTTGTGACACGGTAACCAAGCAGGGACGCGAACAGTCCGCAGTCACTCATTTTACGGTGGAAAAAACAATGCAGATTCTCCTTCCTGCCCTGGAAAGCACTGCGGAGACTGCATCACAGAAAGTCACGGTGAGTCAATTGCATCTGGTGCTGGGAACAGGCAGAATGCATCAGATTCGCATTCATCTATCTCACGCACAGTGTCCGATTCTGGCAGATGACAAGCATGGAAACTTTAAGCTGAACAAGTTGGCAAAGAAAGTGCTTAAAATCAAAACCCTCTGTCTTGCCGCCACAAAAATCACCCTTCCTCTTGACGGTAAAGCCCGCACTTTTGAGATAGCAGTGCCAGAACATATGCAGTGTGATAAACTTTTTCTCGCTGTTGACAAAAAAAATATAAATTGATATAGTGTCAACGTACATTTTAATCTAACCTTAGAATGGACTTGCGCAAGCGGGTCTTTTTTTGTATATGGGCAGGTAAATGTCGCAAGGAGAAGTGCCATGGAATATACTGCATTGGACTCGTATCCCTATTATACGGAAAGTGAAAAGCTGGTTGCTTCTCTTGGCTATCATTTGGTGGAGTTAAAAATCTCGCCCCACAAGGGTACTACCCATATTCTTGCAGTCATTACGGCTTTGGTTCCCACGGTGGAAATTGGTGTGGACGACTGTTCTAAGGTGCATCATAAACTGCTTCCCTTTTTGGAAGAAAAACTGGGAACAGATGACACTTATATGGAACTTACCTCACCGGGTATGGAGCGCAACATTAAGAATGCGGCGGAATTTGCCCTTTTTATCGGACGGGAAGTGCGTGTGTGGGATAAGACGGTAACGGATTGGGTCGGTGGAAAGTTGGTTTCTGCTGACTGCAAATCCCTGACCTTGGAAATAACAAAGGATGCTGTTTCAGAAACGAGACAGATTTCCTTTGCTGATATAGCAAAAGCAAAATTTATTCATTTATAGGAAGGTTTGGTATGTCAGAAATGGCAGAGGCAATCCGCGAACTGATTGAAACAAAAGGTTTCTCAGAGGATTCGGTCAGGCAAACTATTGAAAACGCAATTAAGGCTGCGTACAAGCGTACTTTTGGAACGGCAGATAACTGCATCGTTAAATTCGCAGATGATATGTCAGATGTGACGGTGTATTCACGCAAGACAATCGTTGACGGCGTGTATGACCCTGTTATCGAGATGGAACTGGAGGAGGCTCGCCAGCTCAGTTCTGAATGTGAAGAGGGTGACGAAATTGACATTCAGATTGACCCCCACACATTCGACCGTTCTGCAGTTTCTACTGGAAAGCAGGCTGCACATCAGGGCCTGAGCGAAAGTTTTAAGGATAACCTCTACAATGAATACAAGGATAAAGTCGGTGAAATAATCATCGGTTATTATCAGCGTGAGCATAACGGCAATATTTATGTTGACCTGGGCAAGGTGGAAGGCGTTCTTCCGACAAAATATCAGAGTCCCCGCGAACGCTACGAAAAGAATGACCGTATCAAGGCTTTGATTGTGGACTTAAAGCGTACTAATTCTGGTCTCCAGCTGGTGCTCAGCCGCTCAGACCCCAACTTTGTCCGCTCAATCGTTGAACTGGAAGTGCCGGAAATTTATGACAAGACGGTGGAGATTTTCAAGATTGTCCGCGAAGCCGGCTACCGTACAAAGATTGCCGTTCTCTCCAATAAGGAAGATGTTGATCCGGTTGGTGCATGTGTCGGTTTGAAGGGTGTGCGCATTCAGAACGTTATCCGCGAGTTGGAGGGTGAAAAAATCGACATTCTCCGCTACGATCCTGAGCCAACACAGTTCATTAAGAATGCGCTTTCTCCAGCCGAAGTTTCCAATGTCTACATTTTGGACGAGGAAAAGAAACAGGCTTTGGCTGTGGTGCCGGATTCTCAGTTCTCTTTGGCTATCGGCAAGCAGGGGCAGAATGTGCGTCTCGCAAACCGCCTCTGTGACTGGAGCATTGATGTAAAGACTGAGGAACAGGCAGCGGAAATGGATTTGAGCGAAATCAGTTCTGTCCGCAAGACGGCCGCAAATCTCTTTACCGAGAATGGCACATCTTCAAGTGGAGACTACGAGGAAGTGGCAAGCATTTCTGATTTGCCCGATATTGATGAACGCGTTGCAGGTCTCTTAAAAGAGGCCGGCTATGACGACATCGAAAAATTTGTTTCTGCTTACGAAGACGGCTCAATCAAGTCTGTTGAAGGCCTGAGCGACAGCGATCTTGAGGCGGTGAACAAGATTATCCACGCTAACGTGGAATTTGTTGAGGAAGGCGAGGAATCTGAGGCTTCTGAGACAGAAGAAAATGCTGCTTCGGAAGAAGAATACTTCTGCCCTGAATGTGGCGCAAAAATTACACTCGATATGACACAGTGTCCGAAGTGTGGTACTGAGTTTGAATTTGCAGAGGACGAGGAATAGTAGAATAGTATGGCTGATGAAGTAGAGAAAAAGCCCGGTTTTGTATTGAACAAAAAGAAATCTGAAACTCCTGTGACAAAACCTGCGGCTGCACCCGAAAAAAAGAAGGTCGTCATTGTAAAGAAGAAGAATCCCGTGCCAGAGAGCAAGCCCCAGGCTAATGTACGCCCTGTGGTTAAGAAAGTTGCGCCTGCTGCTCCAGCCGGACAAAATGCATCTGCTTCACAGCCTCAGAACCAGACACAAAATCGTTCTGAGGCTAAGCCGCGTTCTACGACTACCTTTGAAATTAATTCTGCCCGTCCAAATGTAAAGGCGGGCAATCTTTCCGGCAATCGCGGTGGATTTAATCGCGGTGGTTACGGTAACCGTGATGCCGGCTACAATCGTGGCAGCGGTAACGGTGGCTTTGGCGGTCAGCGTCGTGAAGGTGGCTTTACTGGTGCCCAGGCGCGGGAAAGTTATCAGAACCGTGAGCGCGACGGAAACAGACAGGGCGGATTTGGCGCTGGACATGGAGCCAATCGTCAGGGCGGCTATCAGGGAAATCGACCCAACGGACAGGGTGGATTTAGCCGTGGCGGCTTTGGCAATCGTCCTGCAGGTCAAGGCGGCGGTCGTCCTGGATTCGGTGGCAATCGCCCCGGTTTTGGCGGCGGTCGTCCTGGATTTGGTGGCGCACCTGCTGCGTCTGCCATTCCGGAAAAGGCAAATACCAAGAAGCAGTTTAAGGGAAAAAAACAGGTTTACAGCCGCAAGGATAAGGAAGAACTCTTTGACGAGGAAGAACTGTACCGCAAGAAGCAGGCCGCTCAGGCTGCGGTTGTTCCCAAGTCAATCGACATCATGGAATCAATTTCCGTTTCTGACCTTGCCCGCAAGATGAACCTTAAGGCTGGTGAAATCATCGGTAAACTCATGTCCATGGGTATGATGGTTACCATCAACCAGTCTGTAGACAGCGATACGGCAACCTTGCTGGCATCTGAATATGGCTGTGAAGTGCATCTTGTCAGTCTCTATGATGAAACAGTTATTGAAAGCGATGCCGTTGACGAAAACGATATGGTTGTGCGCCCGCCAATTGTTACGGTTATGGGTCACGTTGACCATGGTAAGACGAAGACTTTGGACGCTATCCGCAATACAAATGTTGCTGCAGGCGAAGCGGGCGGAATCACCCAGAAGATTGGTGCATATCAGGTAAAGACCGACAAGGGGGTGATTACCTTCCTCGATACTCCTGGACATGAAGCCTTTACTATGATGCGTGCCCGTGGTGCACAGATTACGGATATCGTCGTTCTGGTTGTTGCGGCGGATGATGGCGTGATGCCCCAGACACTGGAAGCCTTGAGCCATGCAAAAGACGCAAAAGTTCCGATTATCGTTGCCGTAAACAAAATTGATAAACCCGAAGCCAACCCGGAAAAGGTTATGACCCAGCTTGCAGAGCAGGGCTTGCAGCCAGAGGAGTGGGGTGGCGATACACAGTACGTAAAAATCAGTGCCAAGCAGGGAATCGGCATTGATGAACTTTTGGACGCAATCCTCTTGCAGGCAGAAGTCCTTGAACTCAAGGCGCCGATGGACACCCGAGCAGAAGGCAAGATTATTGAATCCCGCGTAGATCAGGGGCGTGGTGTTGTGGCATCAGTGATTGTAGAGCGCGGTACGCTTAAAATTGGTGACCCCTTTGTGGCTGGCATCTATTCTGGACGTGTGCGCGCTATGTTCAATGACCGTGGCGAAAAGGTGGACGAGGCCCTGCCCAGTATGCCAGTGGAAGTGCTGGGTATGGAAAACATGCCCAATGCGGGCGATCCCTTCCAGGTAACTGAAAGTGAAAAAGACGCACGCCAGATTTCTACCAAGCGTCAGGAACTCAAACGCTTTGAGGATGCAAAGGCTGTCAAGAAGGTCACTTTGGACAATCTTTACTCTACGATTGAAGCCAGCGAGCTCAAGGAACTCAAAGTTGTTATCAAGGCTGACTTGCAGGGGTCTGCAGAAGCACTCAAGGCATCTTTGGAAAAACTCTCAACCAAAGAAATCCGCCTGAATGTCATCCATTCGTCTGCAGGTGCTATCAACGAAAGCGATGTTATGCTTGCTGCGGCTGACGACAATGCCATTCTTATTGGCTTTAACGTCCGCCCCACACCCAAGGCAAAACTGCTTGCAGAGCAGGAAAAAGTGGATATCCGCAAGTACAATATCATCTACAAGTGTGTGGAAGAAATTACCCAGGCAATGGAAGGTATGCTTAAACCTGACACCAAAGAGCAGGTTACTGGTACTATCGAAGTACGGGATACCTTCAAGGTGCCCAAGGTCGGCGTTATCGCTGGTTGTTACGTTACCGATGGTGTGGTTAAACGGAGCAGCATGGTCAACCTTATCCGCGATGGCATCGTTAAGTTTACCGGTAAGATTTCTTCACTCAAACGCTTTAAGGATGATGCAAAAGAAGTCAAAGAAGGCTTTGAATGTGGTATCGGTCTTGAAAACTGGCAGGATATCCAGGTTGGCGATACGCTTGAAGCATTTGAATATGTTGAAGTTGCCCGTCATTTGGGTGACACGCTGGTTGACCAGAAGGCTGAGGCAGAAAAACAGGCTGCCCAGCGTGAGGCCGCCGCAAAGGCAAAGGCTGAGGAAGAAGCCGCAAATGCTGCTGCAATTGAAGCCGCAGAAAAGGCTGCCGCAAAAGAAAAGGCCGCCAAAAAGGCTGCGAGCCGTGTGCTGACCGATGAGGACAAGGCAAAGGCAGAGGCGGGAAAGGCTGCAAAAGCGGCGGCAAAAAAAGCCGAAACCGAAGCGGAAAAATCGGACGGAGCTGCTGAATAATGGGTGAATTCCGTTTGGCCCGCTTGGGCGAGCAGCTTAGAGATGAAATTTCTCAGATGATTCTGCGCCAGCATATCAAGGATCCCCGTGTTTCTACCTTTTTGAATATCAATCGGGTGGAAGTTGCGGGTGACTTAAAGTATGCAAAAGTCTACGTTTCCAGTTTTTTAAGCGAAGCGCAGGTGAAAAAAGGTGTGGAAGGCTTAAACAGTGCCGCTGGTTTTATCCAGAGCAGTATTGCAAAAAAACTGACCATTCGCCAGTTCCCTCGTCTTACCTTCATTGCAGACATGAGCATGAAAGAAGGTTTTGATATGGTGAATAAGCTGACAAAACTGGAAGCGGAGTCAAAAGCCCTCGAACATGCAGACGCAGAATAACGAAGCCCCCTCAGGCATCGTCCTGCTTGCAAAACAGTCGGGGGCTACCAGTTTTTCTTCCCTTTCTTCTATAAAAAAAGCACTTGCTACCAGCAAAGTGGGACATACTGGTACGCTTGATTCCTTTGCGGACGGACTGCTTGTCGTTCTTGTGGGAAAATTGACGCGGCTGGTGCCCCACATTACGGGCTTTGATAAGACTTATCTTGCTTTGATTCAGTTTGGCACGGAAACAGATACCCTTGATCCCACAGGTCGGGTAGTGCGGACTGCCGCAATTCCCAGCAGGGAGCAGGTGGAAGCCCTTTTACCCCGATTTAAGGGAGAAATTGACCAAGTGCCTCCTGTCTACAGTGCGATTCACGTTGGCGGCGGAAAGAGAGCCAGTGAACTTGCCAGGGAAGGCAAGACTGCACAGATTCCAGCGCGCAAGATTACGATTTACGATATTACCCTTCTGGACTTTCAGGAAAAATATGCACTGGTGGAAGTGTCGTGCTCAAAAGGCACCTACATCCGCGCGTTGGCTCGTGACATTGCCGCCGCCTGTGATTCCTGTGCTCATCTTGCTGCCTTGCGCCGCACACAGGTAGGTCCTTTTGCACTCAAAGACGCGGCAGGTGCAGATGATTTGGGAGACTTTACCATCTCCGCCCTTACCGTGCCGTCTACGGGAAGCGATGCCCAGGCGTCTGTCATTCCCGCACTTGATGAGGAAATCTCTTCTGCTGAAAATTCTCCCCGTGCAGCCGCTGTCTTTTTTCCAAAAATCCGTGAGTCTCTCCGTGACATGGATGCTGGCCTAGCGGAATTCTGCGGCTTTGTGCCGACAGGGCTTTCGCATGTGGGGGCAAATGCCTATGCCAATGGACGGCCGCTTAAAAAATCATATTTCTATTATCCGGCGGGCAAAATAATCCCTTCCGCTGCCCAACTGGCGGTCTTCTATCCAGAGGGCACCTTTGCAGGTCTTGTTGAGAAAAATGGCAGCCGCTTGCAATATGGCTTTGTGATTCCGAGAAAAAAAGACTTCACGGCCTATTCCTGGGAGCAGATTGCAGACGGCAGGCTCAATGCAAAATGGAAGGAGCAGGGGACCGCGCTTACTATTGGCAGTTTTGACGGTCCTCATTTTGGACACGAAGCCTTGTTTCAGACAGCCCTGGCTCAGGAAAACCTCATTCCCGGTGTGATTGTCTTTGCCCGTTCCCTCAGCGGACTTAAAAATCCCGATGAATATGCAGGCGATGTGGCGACACTTTCCCAAAAACTTGCCTTTTTTGAGCAGAAAGGCTTTGCCTTTGCCGTGGTGGTTGATTTTTCCAAAGATTTTGCCGCTATACGGGGGGAGGATTTTCTTTCCAAACTGATTGCCTCCTGCAACATGAAGTTTTTGGTGGAAGGCAAGGACTTTCACTGTGGTTACAAAGGGGCAACCGATGTACCGCAGATTTTGGAATTCAGCCGTCAGCATTTTTTTGCCTTTCTGGCTGTCGCTCCCATTTTATATGAAGAAAAAAGAATCAGTTCCTCCCGCATTAGAAAGGCCCTGCACGATGGAAAATTTTCTGCGGCAGAAGACATGCTGCATCATGTTTTTTCCCTTGATTGTGCCGGCTGGAACTGGACGGTAGACGGTGATTCACTCCTGGCAAGAAAGTCGGGCATTCAGGTCTGGCCAAAAGATGGGGAATATACCGTTTTTGCCGAAACGAGCGGCGGCAGGCTGAAGACTCAGTGCATTATCCGTGACGGAACGATAGCTCTTGCGCATAAGGATGAAATTTTGGGTAATACCATTTTTTTACTTTCTTTTACTTGCACGTGACGTTGAATTTTTGTTAGAACATCGTTTCCAGTATGCCCAGTACAAGGTTGCTGTGGTTTCCCCCTGTTTTGTATTCCACTCCGGGCGGACTTTTGCGTACGGCAGAACGGTTTGTTCCCGGTATCAGCAATGAAAATCATTAAGGCCCCAGGCTTATCGTGCTAAGATAGATAAGCCCATCAGGGCACAATATCCTAATTTATTCAACAGGGGGACCTTAATGAGATTCTATAAGAACCAACATCAATTTTACATTGGTATCGACCTTCATGCAAGAACAATGTACATCTGCGTCATCAACAACATTGGAGAAACTGTATTCCACAAAAACATGGAGTGTTCCAGAGATAATCTGGAGCTTGTGACCAATACTTTTGGAAAAGACATTGTAGTCGGCGTTGAATGCATCTTCACCTGGTACTGGGTAGCGGACTTCTGTGCGGAGCGAGGGATTGACTTCGCGCTGGGACATGCCTATTACATGAAGTCAATTCACGGCGGAAAAACAAAAAGTGATAAAATCGATTCAGAGAAAATTGCAAACCTGCTTCGCGGAGGTATGTTCCCGATCGCATATGCTTATCCAAAAGCAAAGCGTGCAGTACGCGACCTGCTCAGAAGACGGCTCTTCTTTGTCAGACAGCGTGCAGAGCTTTCCGTTCATCTTCAAAATACAAATCATCAGTACAATATAAATGACCCTCTGACTTCATCCCGAATGAGAAGCGAAGTTTACAGAAATACAATTCCTCTTAAGTTCAGCGATCCTGCGACTTTGAAAATGGTGAATGCAGATCTTGCCATGTTCCAGGCTTACCACGACATAATCACAAAACTTGAGTTTCAGATTGAGGACAGCATGGAAGTGCAGGATCCTGTTTCGTACAGCATTATCAATTCAGTTCCGGGCCTCGGCTTTATACTCTCCCTTACAATTCTTTACGAGATTGATGACATCCATCGTTTTTCAGATGTCGGGAAGTTTATCTCTTACTGTCGTCTTGTAAAGTGTTCCCATGAATCCGCCGGTAAGAAGGAAAAGGGCGGTCATAATAAAATCGGAAACGTACATCTGAAATGGGCGTTTTCAGAAGGTGCAGTTCTCTTTCTACGCAATAATGAGCGCGGACAGAGATGGCATGACAAGCTTGTGCAGCGGTATGGAAAAGCAAAAGCCATGAGCATCATTGCGCAGAAACTCGGGCGTACTGTTTATTACATGCTCAAGCGAAGAGAGGCTTTTAATCCCGATAAGTTTTACGGGGATAAGAAAATTGAAAATAAGGACAGTGGCGGCGAGCATCTCGCATA
>CAKZZO010000064.1 GCA_937885175.1 uncultured Treponema sp.
GCGGACTCATTTTTCGTTTTTGCTGAGACTCTTTTACCTGTGCCCTTTTTGTCTTGCTTGTGAATGGATTATAATGCGTTTGCCCTGGAAGTTTATATTGACCAAATAAGTTCAATTTTGTAATATACTTGAAACCCCTTGAGGCTGCGTATGCGGCTTCCAATTGACCATAAGGAGATTACCTACCTATGAGAAAGTATGAACTTATGACTATCTATCCCGCAGCGGATGATACGTTCAAGGCCGGCTCAGATGCAGTTCGCTCTGTGCTGACAGAATTCGGTGCCACAATCGAAAAAGAAGAACCGTATGGCGACCGTGACCTTACCTACGAAGTAAAGAAGCAGAATCGTGGACGCTTCCTTTTGCTCACCGTAAATGCAAATCCTGCAAAGCTTGTTGATATTGATCGTCAGTTCAAGCTGAATACTGACTTGCTCAAGTATCTGTTTGTAAGACTGGACGAAGAGTAAGAAAAGCATGTGGCGGTAAGCCGCATCAGTAGGATTCAAAAACCTGCATAAAGAACACTGTTTGGAGGAAGGGTATGACAGACATCAATCATGTTACATTAGTCGGACGGCTTACAAGAGACTTGGGAACGGATGAACGTTCTTTTGGCTATGTGGCAAACGGACAGGCTCGTGCAAACATCAGTATTGCTGTAAACCGCACCCGCAAGCAGGGGGAACAGTGGGTTGATGAAGCTAATTTTTTTGATGTTACTATTTGGGGTAAGACTGCTGAGAATTTAAAGCCGTATCTCACAAAAGGCAAGCAGATTGCAATTGACGGCTACCTCAAGCAGGATCGTTGGGAAAAAGACGGACAGAAATTCAGCAGGGTGACTGTCGTTGCAAACAACGTGCAGCTGCTGGGCGGAAGATCGGATAATGGCGGTGCGCCACAGGGCGGATCAGCCGGGGGTTATACTCCGAGATTCCAGAATAATGCTGCTCCTGTACAGTCTGAGCCGGCTCCCTATGACGGTGGCTTTGGCGGCGGCGATTTCCCCGAAGAAATTCCATTCTAATTTCGATTCAAGAGAATCAGGAGACTAATATGGCTGACGAAACAACCAATGAAGTTGAACAGAAAGCAGTAGACGTAGAGACACAGGGCGCAAGCGACGGACGCGAAGGCGAGGGTCGCAACGAGCGCAAGGGTAAGACTTTCTTCCGCAAGAAGGTCTGCCGTTTCTGTGCAAACAAGGCAAAGATTGACTATAAAGATGCAGACGGACTCCGCCGCTTTACGACAGAGCGCGGTAAAATTCTTCCCCGCCGCATCACTGGTACTTGCGCAAAGCATCAGCGTGAACTTGCACTGGCAATCAAACGTGCACGTGCAATCTGCCTGCTGCCTTTCGTAGCAGACTAAAATTTTTTGCGTAAGCGATCCGACTCCTGGTGACGCTGCGCAATACAAAGCAAATAGGAGCTTGTAAAATGAAAATTATTTTGAATCAGGATGTTAAGCATCTGGGTGAAATGGGTGACGTAAAGAATGTTGCAAACGGTTACTACCGCAACTATCTTTTTCCGCATGGTTTTGCTGTTCCCTACAATGACGTTACTGTAGCATATTTTGAGAGCCGCAAGGAAGAAATTGAGGCACGCAAAGAGCAGAAGAGAAAGGATTCTGCAAGCCTCAAGGAAAAACTGGAAGCACTCAACGTGGAATTGGTTATGCCCGCAAGTGCAAACGGCAAATTGTATGGTGCTGTTTCAGCACAGACTGTTGCAGATTACCTGAACAAGAACGGATTTGAAATTGAGCGCAAGCGCATTGAGATTCCGGGCGTGGCAATCAAGTCAACAGGTAACTATCATGCCGTTATTCATCTGTACGAAGCACAGACTGCAGAAGTGAAGATTGCAGTTATCGCTCAGGTTACAGAAGAAAAGAAGGATGCTCCCAAGGCTAAGAAAGAAGCCAAGGCTGAAGTTTCGGCAGAAGAAAGCGTCGCAACAGAAGCACCTGCCGCAGAAGAAACAACAGAAGCAAAAGCAGAGTAATCGCTTTTTTTGCTGCATAATAAAGGCCAGAGGGCAGGGGGATGACTCGTCTCACGCACGTTCTCTGGCTTTTTTGTCTATGGGTATCTGGTATTGCAGAATGAAAAGGGGGAGACTTTGGCTGCTGCATTAAAAGATTCTGTGCCGCCTCATAATCTTGAAGCGGAGCAGGCGACGCTGGGCGCATTGCTTTTGGACTGGAGGGCAATGAATGATATTGTAACGCGCCTTCGACCTGAGCATTTTTATTCCATTCAAAATCAGACGATTTATCGGGCCATGATAAATCTTTTTGGCAAGAGCGTTGTGGGGGACTTGCTTACCATCATCAATGATTTAACGCAGACTGGTGATTTGGAAAAGGCTGGCGGCTCAGCCTATGTTGCCTCTCTTACTGATAAAGTTCCGTCAACGGCAAATATTGAGCATTATACGAATATTGTTGTGGATATGGCGACTCGCCGCCAGTTGATTCACCTTTCTGCGGAAGTAAAGGCATCTGCTTTTGACGAGACCCGTGACAGCCGCTTGATTCTGGAAGAGGCAGAAAAAAATATTTTTGCCCTTACGGACGGCGACCAGTCTACTCCTGTACATGACATGAAGGAAGTTGTGCCGGCCATGGTAAAGCTGATTGAAAGCCGCCACAAGAATAAGAATGTGTATACGGGAATTCCCAGCGGCTTTGGCAGATTGGACAGCATGACCAGTGGCTTTCAGAATTCTGAAATGATAATCATCGGTGCCCGTCCTTCTATGGGTAAGACTGCTCTTGCCCTGAACATGATGGAGCATATTGCCGTGGACAGCAAGATTCCCTGCGGTTTTTTCTCACTGGAAATGTCCTATGAGCAGATTGGTCAGCGTTTGCTTTCCCAGCTAGGACGCATTCCCGGCGGAAAATTGCGTAGCGGCATGCTCAAAATGGAGGACTTTGAAAAACTCCAGCAGGCTGCGGGACGCTGTTTTGAAGCGCCGCTTTATATTGTTGATACACCGAACATGAAACTGATTGACTTGCGCGCCATGGCCCGTCGTCTGGTAGTGAATCACGGGGTACAGATTATTTTTATTGACTATATCGGTCTTATTGCAGTGGAAAATTCCAATGCCCCGGTGTATGAGCAGGTGAGCGAAGTCTCCAAGTCTCTCAAGGCCCTTGCCCGTGAACTGAACATTCCGATTGTAGTCTTGTGTCAGGTAGCCCGCGATGCGGAAGGCAATGAGCCGAATCTGGCACAGCTGCGTGGTTCCGGTTCAATTGAACAGGATGCTGATGTTGTTATGTTTATTCATCGTGAGCGTAAAAAGGACGAGGATGGTGAAATGGAGCCTGTGCAGGAGGCAAAACTGATTGTTGCAAAACAGCGTAACGGTCCGATTGGCGATGTACCGCTGCTCTTCCTGAACAGCTTTACGAAATTTGAAAACAAAAGGGAAGACGCCTAGTAAATAAAATTGAAAAAAAAATCAAAATTTTGAGGGGGGGGGGTGTTTTTATTGCACTCATATAAAAATATTGTTATAATTGGGTATATATGCTGATTGCAACAGGTTGCGCATTTCTTTTAAGCGTGCTGATAACTCCAATTGTAATTGCATTGTGCAAAAAATATAATTGGTATGATGAAGTTGATCCTCGTAAAGTTCATAAGGGTGCCATACCCCGCTTAGGTGGTTTAGGCGTTTTTCTGGCTTTTATTGTGGCTGCTGCGATATACATTCTACTTTTTTCCCAGGAAGATTACATCTTTGCCTTACCCATTTTTTCTGGCGGCCTTATTATTTTTGTTGCGGGTGTCCTTGATGATTTTTTGAATCTCCGGGCAAAGCTGAAATTCGTCATTCAGATTATTGCAGCACTTACCGTCTCCCTGAGTCCTCTGTATTTTCATACGATTCTTGGCTTTACCATTCCTTCTGTGCTGGGAAGAATTATTACCTTCCTGTGGATTATCGGTCTGGTAAATGCCTACAACTTGATTGATGGCCTTGACTGGCTCTGCGGGGGGCTTTCATTTCTTACGATGCTGACTATGGGCTTTATTCTCAGTTCATATGGAAAGGATGCGGGAAACCTGTATTTTATTCTCGCGGCTGCGATTGCCGGATTTTTGGTATTCAATAAGCCGCCGGCGAAAATCTTTTTGGGTGACGGAGGCAGTCAGACACTGGGCTATTTTGTTGCCGTGTCGCCGCTTTTCAATACGTTTGGTGCCTTTGAAGATACAAAAATAATCGTCCTGGTTCTTTTGAGTTCCATTCCTGTTACTGATGTTATTGCGGCTGTCTGGCGCAGAAAGCGTGACCACCGTGCAATTTTTAGCGCAGACCGTGCTCATATCCATCATAAACTGGTAAATATTGGTTTTTCAAAAGTAACAACAGTGGGATTTCTGCTGATGCTTCAGTTTCTCATCTGCCTTTCTTCCCTGGGAGTAATCTTTATGAGGAATAAAAAGTCTGCTGTTGTGCTCTTATTTGTGGCACTCAGTTTTGTCTACCTTTTCTTTATCACGATTCACTATATCAATCGTGCGGTAAACATCAAGATGCGGGGTCATCTGGATGCAGCCCCTCAGGAAGAACATTAGCCTCCTGCACTTTTTTGATATAAAAACTGGCAAAGTCTTTTATGCGGTTGTTAAAGGACTTTTCAAGAGCCTTGTGAAGTAGGATGGGCTTGGGGGCTTTGACACCGCCTGCTCCGTATACAAACCATCTGCCTTCGTCCTGAATGAGCGCGACTCCAGCCTTGAGGGTGTTTTTTTCCACAGCCTTTACAATTGCTACCTTGAGTCTGTCATTGTTTGTGTGCAGAAAGACAAAACTGCTTGGGCTTTTGCTCATGTAAAGCGTTGCCTTGTAGGGGGCAAAGGGTTCCATGCAGAACTGTGCCAGGCTTGTGGTGTACTGCCCCGCCTTTTCGGAGTCAATGAGTTCCGCAATCGTAAAGAGCGGCTCAATCCTGTCAAAGGCTTCGGAATAATAGGGAATTTCCTTAAAGGTGTTCATGTCGCAGAAGAGTTTTTCTGCCAAATCGGTGAGATTGTCACCTTCCTGCACGGGAATTGACCACAGGACTTCTGCAAGGTAATTGGGGTTTGTCTTTTTAATGGACTGTACGACGGCATCAATCTCTGGCGCAAAGCCTTCATTGACACAGATTTTCTTTGCAGTATTGATAAAGCGTATGACAATCTGTCCCTCATACAGCCGTATGCGTTCTTCTTCAGTCAGATGACCGTTGAAGAGTTCAGCCTGGCATATTGCGGCGAAAAGAAAAATCAGGGTTGCAAAAAATGTCTTGCGCAATCTTATTTCCGTTCGCCGTAATTTTTGTCCACCCATTTCAGGTATTCGCCGCTTAAAATACGGTTAATCCAGTCGGGGTGGGTCAAGTTCCAGGTTACGGTAAGCTGTAAGCCCTGTTCAAAGGTCATCTTGCGCTCCCAGCCCAGTTCGCGCTTGATTTTTGAGCAGTCAATGGCATAGCGTTGGTCGTGGCCCGGGCGGTCTTTTACGTGGGTAATTGTCTTCCTAATCTCATCCTCAGGTTTTTTGAGCTGTGCCGCAGTCAGTTCAATGAGTTTGTCCAGCAACTTGATGTTCTGCCACTCGTTTTCACCGCCGATGTTGTATTTTTCACCGGACTTGCCGTTTTTAAGAATCAGCCAGACTGCTCGGTTGTGGTCTTCTACGTAAATCCAGTCACGGATGTTTGTGCCCTGACCATAGACCGGAAGATTCTTTCCCTGCTGCATGTTTAGAATCATCAGGGGAATGAGTTTTTCGGGGAACTGATAGGGACCATAGTTGTTCGTGCAGTTTGACAGGGTAATGGGAAGTCCATAGGTGTGGTGATAGGCCATAACGATATGGTCGCTGGATGCCTTGCTGGATGAATAGGGGGAGCGGGGGTCATAGGGGGTTGTCTCGGTAAAATAGCCCGTGGGGCCGAGGGAACCGTAGACTTCATCGGTTGAAATGTGATGGAAAAGTACATCGTCCCGCTGCTTGTCCAGTGAAATGCCCCAGTAGAGACGGGCAACGTCCAAAAGGGTATAGGTGCCCATGACATTTGTCTTGATGAATGCTTCAGGGCCTAAAATTGAGCGGTCTACATGACTTTCTGCCGCAAAGTGAACGACCGTGTCTATATCGTACTGCTTAAAGATTCGTTCCATTTCAGCACGGTCGCAGATGTCGGCTTTTTCAAAGAAGTAGCGGCGTTTTGCCTCGTCCTTGCAGCCGAAACCAAATTCGGCATCTACATCCTCCAGAGACTCGCCGTTTCCCGCATAGGTGAGGGCATCTACATTGACGATTCTGCCGGCAAAACCTGCATCCTCAAAGGCTGCCTCGCCGCTCGTTGATTTTCCGAACATATAGTGAATGAAATTGCTTCCAATAAATCCGGCTCCACCGGTTACCAAAATGTTTTTAAGTTTACGCATTATTGTACCTCAAATCTTTTGTCTTTCATAAAACTTTCCAGAGACTTCTGCCAGTGGGGAAGTTTTATATGAAGGGCTTCCTGAATTTTAGTCTTGTCCAGAACACTGTATGCGGGTCTTACTGCGCGCGTAGGATATTCTGAAGTTGTACAGGCAAGTATGCGGCATTCGTGTTTAGGGTCGATTTTTTTGTGTTTTTTAGCAAGACGGTTTATCTCGCAGGCAAATTCGTGCCAGTTTGTTTCTCCCTCATCGGTTACATGGTAAATGCCAAAGGGAACAAAGTTTTTTTCATCAGATTTGACAAGTTCCACGATAACGGAAGCAAGGGTAGCCGCATTGGTAGGCGTTCCCCTCTGGTCAGAAACGACTTTGATTTCATCCTTTGACCCGGTAAGTTTTGTCATGGTGTAGACAAAATTGTGGCCATGCACGCCGTAAAGCCATGCGGTGCGGAGGATGTAGTATTTTGCCATTCCCTTGATGACGGCATCTTCTCCTTCGCTTTTGGTTTTGCCGTATACGCCCAGAGGAGCTTTCTGGTCTGTTTCTGTATAAGGACGAATTTTCCCGTCTTTTTCAGTACAGCCTTTTCCGTCAAATACATAATCTGTGCTGATGTGGATTAACTTTGCGCCGTTGTTGCGGGCAACTCGTGCGATGTTTGCAACACCCTTTGCATTTACGGCGGCTGCCTTTTCGGCTTCGTCTTCTGCCTTGTCTACGGCGGTGTAGGCGGCACAGTTGATTATGCACTCCAGTTTGTGGTCTGAGTGAAGCTGGGAGCTAGCCTGCATGGCAAAATGCTCCAGGGCCTCTACGTTCGTGATGTCAACATCGGCATCCGAAGTGACGAAGGGTATTTTTGCTGCGGTTAATTGAGAGGCGACTTCTGAGCCGAGCATTCCTTTTGAACCGATAAGCCAAACCATATCAATTACCTTCCTTCCAGTCTCCGCCAATCCAAATGCCCTTTGTGTCAAAGTAGCCTCGGTCTGGATTGAAAGCCGGATGATGACTGTCTTTTTCACTTAAAAGGGGTGTGATGCCAGCTGCCCCTGCCTGAGAGGCGATAGCATTCCAGTCAATGCCGATTTTTGGGTCATTCCACATAAGGCCTGCGTCATCCTCCGGATGATAGAAGTCCGTGCATTTGTAGGTAAAAACGGCAAAGTCGCTGAGCACGTAGAAGCCGTGGGCAAAGCCTTCAGGAATGTAGAACATATTCTGCTTTTCGCTGTCCAGAATTACGCCATGGTATTTCCCGAATGTGGGAGAATCATTTCGTAAGTCTACGGCTACATCGTAGACCTTTCCTTCCAGAGCACGGACGAGTTTTCCCTGAGGGTGTTTTGTCTGCCAGTGTAAGCCTCTCAGTACGCCAGCTTTTGACGCACTCTGATTGTCCTGTACAAAGCGCATGGTTAGACCAGCCTCAAAAAAATCCTTTTCACTGTAGGCTTCCATAAAATAGCCGCGGGAATCTCCAAAAACTTTCGGTTGAATTTCCCACAAGCCCTCAATGTCGCATCTTGTAAATGAAAAAGCCATTAGAAATTCTCCGCGATAAACTGCAGGTATGAACCGTAGTCCGTTTTATATTGCTTGGCCAGTTCCAACAGCTGAGCCTTTGAAATCCATCTGTTGCGGTAGGAAATCTCCTCTATGCAACTGATGTAGAATCCCTGTCTTTTCTGCACGGTATTTACAAAATCTCCTGCTTCCTGAAGACCATCGTAGGTGCCTGTATCCAGCCATGCCATGCCGCGTCCCAAAAGTTCTACAGTGAGTGATGATTTTTCAAGATAGGCATTGTTTACCGCAGTGATTTCAATTTCACCCCGGGCAGAAGGCTGTACGTTTTGGGCAATCTGCACGACTGCGTTATCGTAGAAATAGAGTCCTGGAACCGCATAGTTTGATTTTGGTTTGGCAGGCTTTTCTTCAATGCCCAGAACGTTTCCCTTCGCGTCAAATTCAACAACGCCGTATGCCGTGGGATCCTTGACGTAGTATCCGAAAATGACGGCACCTCCATTGCTGTTCACTTTTACCGCGGCGTTTTTTAGGCTCTTGGAAAAATTCTGTCCGTAAAAAATATTGTCGCCCAGTACAAGAGCCACGCTATCATTTCCGATAAAATCTTTTCCAACGATAAAGGCATCGGCCAGTCCGCGGGGCTTATCCTGCACGGCATAGTCAAATTGCATGCCCAGCCATGAGCCGTCTCCAAAGAGTTCCTTGAATACAGGTAAGTCACGGGGAGTAGAAATAATCAGAACTTGGCGGATTCCCGCCAGCATAAGGACGCTCAGGG
>CAKZZO010000065.1 GCA_937885175.1 uncultured Treponema sp.
AAAAAAAGTTGCAATTTCTGACAGAAAAGTGGGAAATTATTCTTTACAAGTTACCCATACGGGGAAAGGTTTTAAAAGTATTTCTATTGTTTCTCTTTATTACAAGTTTCTTTGCTTCTTGTGGCAGCCGAGATATTGAGGAAGTAAAACCGCTTGAATTGGGTGATATGTTCTTCTATTGGGAATCATCCGCTGTTTCAACAGTAGACGATGCCATGCTGCACAGCCGCGACTTTAAAAAACTGGAAGACAAGTCAACAACAAATCTTCGGAACACACTGGGAAAGGGAGCGCACTTTGTCTGGGTACGTGCTGACTTTGAAATTCCGCCAGAATTCCGCTATCAGCCGCTGGGTCTCGTTATCCCCTATTTACGCTTTGCAGAGGAAGTGTACTGTAACGGCACCTTTATTTCTATGTATGGCAGTTTTCCGCCCCATGAACTGTCCACCATGTTTAAGGCGCATTTTTTCAGTTTTCCGATGAATGTGCTGAAGCAACACGAAACTAATACTATTCTCATAAAGATTTATGCCCAGGGACGGAGCGCAATTTCAAGCCATTCCGTTATCATGCCGACTCGCTATGCCTATCCGATGTATGAGGTAATCAATTTTCATCACACGCGCATTTACATGATTTTGATAGGTATTTTGCTCTTGACCTCTATCCTCTACCTGAGTTTTTATTTGAACTTAAAGAATTTTAAGCAGTATCGGGATTTTGCCTTTATCAATTTTTTCACTTCTATTTTTATATTACCTTTCGTTTCTACGGAACTACCCCTGTATACCAACGGCATGATTCCCTATGTGCCTTTCATTAAACTGACGCTCTGCATTCCGCCCTATATCATTGTGTATTTTGCAACAATGTTTGCCGCAGATTTTATAAACAAAAAAATATCGCGTCGGCTGGAAATAGTGCGGCTTGTTATTCTTGGCATACAGGTGTTGGCTACGCTTTTTGCCCCCAGTTATGAATGGCTCATTTCAATGATGCCGATTATGTTTGCTCTGCTTTTTGTACAAGGGGGCATTGGAGCCGTTTTGGTTGTACAAGGACTTCGCCTGATAAAGTATAGAAAACGTGCTACGGAATTTGTGATTGGATTTATTCCTTTTTCCCTTGCTATCATAGTGGACATTGTTTTGCGCCTGCATGACAATACTCAGGTCTATCCCTATTACTCTGTCTTTTGCTGGCACCTTTCCATTGTCATTTTTATCATTATCCTGTCTACTCAGTTTGCCCGTGTGTATCGGCGGAATGAATACCTGACCAATCACTTGCAGGAAGAAGTGGATATCCGTACCCGTGACTTACAGGGAGCCAACTATGAGCTTTCCATTTTGACCGAACGCCTTGAAAAAGAAAAATTCCGTGCGGATTTGGACTTGCAGATGGCATCAATTGTGCAACAGCGATTCTTTCCGGAGCCCAACAAGCGGTTTAAGGGCTGGGATCTTGCAGTCTTTTATAATTCCCAGGCGATTGTTTCTGGCGATTTGTATGACTATTACACAGAAAATACTATTTTAAACGGACTGTCTCTCTTTGACGTTTCCGGTCACGGAATTTCCGCAGGCTTGGTAACCATGCTTTCAAAAAATATCATCGGACACGCATTCAACAAGGGCTTTGCCACAAAAGAGCCAATAGATAAAATTCTAGCCCGTATCAACAACATTATTCTTTACGAAAAGGGTGAAATTGATAACTATCTTACCGGACTTTTGTGCCGCTTTGAAAACGAACCTGACTCAGATATTGTGCAGGTTGAACTGGGAAATGCGGGTCATCCCTATCCGCTCAAATTTTGCGCAGGTACCAATGAAATTGCAGAGATTACAGGAAATGACGGCAAGAAGCACTACGGTGCAATCGGCATGAAAGGCATTGAAATTTCTTTTGCCTCATCGCATTTTGTCATGGAGGCAGATGATATTTTGGTCTGCTTTACGGACGGACTCACCGAAACTTCCAACAAAAATCAGGAACAGTTTGGAAAAGAGCGGCTCAAACAGATTGTAAAAGAAAATAGTGAAAAATCAGCGAACGACTTGCTCAAAGTCATTACCAAAAGTCTTTGGTCATTCACCGCTGGAAAGCCTTTGGAAGACGACATTACTATTATGATTGCAAAACGTACCAAAATGGGCGATTTTGTTTCAGAAGACAGCGATGAAGACCAATCTGGCGAAACAGTAGCAGAACTTCTTCCAGTAGACGAATAAATTTGCTATACTTTTTTACATGAGTACAATTTACGAAAAAGCACTGGAAAAACATAATAAATGGAAGGGCAAAATCTCTACTGAACTAAAAATGCCCCTTGAAACACGCGATGATTTGTCACTTGCATACACACCCGGAGTTGCCGAGCCATGCAGGCAGATTCATAAAAATCCTGATGATGTCTACAAGTACACCTGGAAGGGAAACACCATTGCCGTTGTGTCTGACGGAACGGCCGTTTTGGGGCTGGGAGACATCGGGCCTGCCGCAGGACTTCCCGTTATGGAAGGAAAATGCGTTCTTTTCAAGAAATTTGCAGGAGTGGACGCAGTTCCTCTTTGCATTGACACAAAAGACCCTAAGAAAATCATAGAATTCTGCAAGCAGATTGCCCCAACTTTTGGCGGAATCAATCTTGAAGATATTTCTGCTCCCCGCTGTGTGGAAATCGAGCGAACGCTGATTAAAGAACTGGATATTCCTGTTTTCCATGATGACCAGCACGGAACGGCAATCGTCGTAACGGCAGCAATCATGAATGCCCTCAAAGTCGCAGGCAAAAAGGCTGAAGACTGCACTCTTGTTGTGAGCGGCGCGGGTGCTGCAGGTTCTTCTATTATCCGTATGCTGCACAAATTCGGTATCGGAAAAATCTACGCATTCAACATCAACGGAATCATCATCAAAGAAGACTACGACAAGTACGACTTTTTGACAAAAGAGCTTACTGAAATCACCAACCCCGACAACCGCCGAATTTCAATGAAAGAAGCTATGGTTGGAGCAGATATTTTCGTCGGCGTTTCAGCCCCAAATCTCGTGAGCGAAGAAATGGTCAAGTCTATGGCACCAAAATCAATTCTTTTTGCCATGGCAAACCCTGAGCCTGAAATCACCTACGAAAAGGCAAAGACAGCCGGAGCCTACATCATCGGAACAGGCCGCAGCGACTACCCCAACCAAATCAACAACATCCTCGCTTTCCCAGGCCTTTTCCGCGGAGCATTAGACTGTCGCGCATCTAAAATCACCGAGGAAATGAAGATTGCAGCCGCCAGAGGTTTGGCTTCACTCGTTTCTGAAAATGAACTTGGCCCCGACATGATTATCCCCAATCCCTTTGACCCCCGCGTGGCAGAAACAGTGGCAAAAGCCGTTGCAGAAGAAGCCCGAAAGGCAGGATTAGCACGGTTGTAGAAATGATGACGTGGGCGGTCCGGCACCCGTGCCGTCGGGCTATCCGCGGTTCCGCGCTACCCGCGCTTCATTCCTCACTTCGTTCGGAACGCTCCGCGCCGCTCCTATCCCTACCGCTTATTTTTTTGACCAGCTATAATAGCAAGTTACCTTACCTGTATAATTACTTTGGAGATATGTTGCATTTAAAGTCGGATTTTCAACAGAAATTGTACATGTGCTTGTTCCAGATGTATGAGTACAAATCCAAGTAGAATTTGTATCTGAAAACACCGCAGAACTTAATGAACTACAGTTATAAAACGCTTGTGTTCCTATAGTTCTAAGACTTGATGGGAATACAATTGTGGCGAGTTTTCTTCGTCCGCTAAAGGCATTCGCTACAATATCAACTAAACCATTAGTTTCTGATAAATCAAGACTTATCATATAATTTGCAGCCGCTATTTTTGAAGACAGTTCTGATATTGTACCATTTGATATTGAACCAATAACCTTAATAGTATGGTCAACAGACAAATTCGACAAATCTAAGTCCTTTATAGTTGATGCAGTAACTATTGAGCCTGCAAACCATTGCGCATATAAATCTATGATGGCCTCATTTTGACTTGAAAGATTTAAAACACTCTCGCAATCCGTATATTTTTCTGAGGATGTTTCTGAAAGAGACCAGCCTATAAAAGAGTAATTCGTTAGGGAAAAACTGTTTTTATTTAAGTTTTGAGCTACTCCATAATAAAAAATCTGATTATTCATTGTTCCTGCACCGCCATTAGCATTGAAATGCACGGTATATTTATTTCGCTCATAATAAATTTTTACAATGCTTGAGCCATCTGCTTCTATTTTTGATTGAGGAAAATCTTGTGGGTGAAAGCCACTGTAGTCTCTGGCTTTTGCATTTGACATAGAATTTGTTTTCCCTTCGAAAGTTTCACTTTCTATCAGTGAATAGGAACGCAAATTTGTATCCTGCTGATAATGTTCAACTGTATATTTGGTATTTGGACTCTCTAGCCATTTTGCATACAGGGTAGTGTTTTTTGTTAATTTATATGGAAAAGAAACGGGAGTAGTAAGATTTTCATCCAAATACCAGCCTGATAAAACGTATCCTTTTTTGGAACTTTCAGGACATTCAGGAATTGATGTTGCACAAATGTCAGATACAGCCGTTCCCCCATTTGTCTCAAACTGTATTGTAAAAATCTGACTCCACTTTGCATAGAAAACAGTTGGCTCTGTTAAAGTATATGGAAATGATATGGCTGCGCCTGAAAAATCTGGGGTCGTATACCATCCCATAAAGATATTTTCATTTTTAAGAGTAATTGGCTCATCCTTTATTATGGAAGCCTTATAGCTGGCAATTACAGAACCGCCATTGCTTTCAAAAAGAACCTGATATTTTTGTACCCACTTTGCGTACAAAGTTGTATCTTCCTTTAGTTTATAAGGAAACGAAATTTTATCACTTGAAAAGTCTGATGCAGTATACCAGCCAAGAAATTCCGCATCTTCTTTAGTAGTGACAGGAACCTTCTCAATTATGTCAGTTCTATGGGCCTCAATTTCTGAGCCGCCGTTTGTCTCAAAACTGATGATATATAGCTGAGCGGCATCAATGAAGATTAGGTTTTCACAAGACATAAAATAAGGAGACATTAAGATTGAAAAAAGAGCTATAAAAGTTCGTAATGAATATTTCATACGCATACCTCCAAATCTAAAATCTTATTCCCGCTGCAAGACCAGCACCGCACATATAGGGATAGCCAAAGCGAAGTTCCGGCTCAATGAAGAAACTTCCGAGCGTAAGTCGATAGCCAGCCGCTCCACCTCCGTTAAATACACTTTTTAATTTTGAATCTACAAGAAGCAAAGAAGCTCCTGCCTGAGCCTCCAGATACATTCCAGACACAGGTTCCCCGCTAAAGGAAACGATGTAGTAGCGTAAAGCCCCAAGCGTTTCGATTGTCAGAACCTGATTCTGTTTTTCATGGTAGTCGTAACTAACAAGAACTTTTGCTCCTAGAGAAAATTTTCTCCATAGGCTGAAATCAAAAGAAAAACCCAAGGCAGGTGCGATAAACTCTATAGAGTTTTTGTTTATCTCTCCAATGCCACCAACCGCAACCTTTTTGTATGAAGATGCATTTCCTAAAAGTTGGGCAGTTTTTTGAGAGTAGCCGAATTCATAAGTTTTACGAGAAAGATATCCTCCTGTTTTTACGTCCAGCATCCGAACCCGCAAAATGAAACCGCTGTTGAATTCTTCCAGCCTTCCAAAAACTGCAAAGCGAGCACCAAGCCTTTCTGCAACGGAAAGAATTGTTTTCTCGCTTACAAGGCCAGAGTTCTGAAACTTCAATTCCTTTTCAGCGATATCCATATGCTCGCGGGTAACGGTCGTAACTAAGCCATCTTCTACATAAATTGAGTCTGCAAGTTGTTCACGGATGTAGAGAGTCATCTTCTGTGTGGGGCTTTCAAAATCATCGATTACAAGAATTGATTTTGCACCGCATTTCTGAACAATATCTTCTGCTGCCCTTGCAATCACATCATCAATTTTTTCTTTTGCAGACAGAGAAAAACATAAAAGCATAGATATAAGGGTTGTGACTATTTTTCTGTTCATAAGCACCTCCAGATTATTCAAAGCACTCTTTGATGAAGCGTTCTTCTAGTAGTTCTTCCAAGCGGAAAATAGCACTTCTTTGCATACTCGCCTGGTTATAAGATGCCACCTTCTCACATTCTCCAAAAAAAGAAGCATAGGTCTGTTCATTTCCTCTAATAACTGTTTTGATATTTGGGTAAGCAGAATAAACCTCATTCAGTTTTGATTCATTCCAGTTTATAAAAGCAGAAAGCAGATATTGTCCATTTTGGGAAATCATAAATCCTGCTTGAGTCAATAATTCTGATATTTTTGTATAGATAGAATTTCCTTTATCGCCAGAAACCTTTACCTGCATTGAAACAGAAGATTTCAGGAGTATCAGGTCATTCATATAGCCGTCCATTTTTTTAATAAAGACGGAAAAACCTTCGATTCGTTTTGGAAACAGCACGGTTGCTTTTTCATAAAGCCTGGAATACTCAGAATAAAATGACTTAACCTTAGTAAGAATCAGCAACTTCCTAAAAGGCTCCTTTTCCTTGTCTGCCAGCTTAGAGAGCCTGCCGCATGAGTCTGCAAGATTTTTTATCTTTTGTGTGATGAGCTCCCAGGCATCCTTACGGTCTATGTATGCACAAACAAAAACCTTTCTTGATTCTGGCTCAGTCCAAGCATCTGTATATCTGACACAAAAAAGCTCCGTATCAGAATGTACAATGACACTTTCCCTCAAGGCCGAATTGTTTTTATAAGAATTTCTGGACTGACTGATTTGTCGATAGCTTTCTTGCTCAGTTGCAATTGTCTGAGAAAAATATCCGCTCAATTCTGCAAGAGCCGCTTTTTTGGCAATCGCTTCAGTAATTCCTTGACCGACAGCCCTCACATATTTTTCTGAAGGGAACTCTTTTTCAAGATTCAGCTTCCAAGCAGGGGTAGCCGAAAAACAAAGGGTTGAATACAAAATGTTCAGAAATACAAAATAAATCACCTTTTTCATATGCAACCCCCTTACATTTGATTCCCCAGACACACCGGGGAATGACATAGAACTTTTATTCTTTTCCCAGAATCATGGTGTAGTTCATCAGATACTGGATTAAATTATCAACTACCTTATCGTCCTCACCATTAAATGCTTTTTTTATCTGCTTTTGATACAGGTCTTCATCAAGCGAATAAACCACAAGATAAGTGTATTTTGGTTCAAGTCCATCTTTTTTATCAGATTTTGAAATACCGCGAAACCACCAGTCAGTTTCTTTATTCAAGCCAGAAACCGTAATAGCGGAGGCACGAGCAGAATATCTTTCTACAGTTTCTTCAACATCGCCATCATCACCAACTAAATGAGCCCCTACAAAGTCAGAAATTCCTTGCTTAATTGAAGCGGAAATCTGTGCCCAAGACAATCAATGCAGCAATCTTAAAAATTTTTTTCATTTTTCGTCTC
>CAKZZO010000066.1 GCA_937885175.1 uncultured Treponema sp.
GAGGGGCCGAACGCCAAACATTGAATCAGGCTCAGCAGAAATATAATCCAGTCCGTCGTCATGGGCCTTTACAAAGTCCTGCTCGCCCTTCATCGCACAGTAGCCACCCAGTGGAATGAGGGAAAGCCTCCAGTCAGTACCACGCCATTTTTTATGCAGCAAGACCGGCCCCATGCCCACGGAAAAAGATTCCACCTGCACACCGCATGCCCTGGCAATCAAAAAATGCCCCATTTCGTGCATAAAAACGATAATGCAAAGTACAATAAGACCGTAAACAACTATCACAACAGTGCTCTCGCTTGCTTTCTCGCCTCAGTATCGGCGGCAAACACATCCTTCATGTCGCGGATTTCATCTGACCAGTCATTCTTCATCACGCCGCCAACAATATCTGCTATATCTGTAAAGCCAATTTTTTCGTCAATAAATGCCCATGCCGCAATCTCATTCGCCGCATTAAAGACAATGGGGTAGGCGGCATCTTTTTTCGCCGCCTCAAATGCAAGACGCAAAAGCGGAAAGTCATCATAGCGTGGCTTTTCAAAAGTAAGGGTACGCTGTCCGTCTGCCGTATCAGTCAAATCAAAGGGCTTCATAAAATCACTGTTCACAAAGGGGAAGTCCAATGCCTGAATAATCGGATGCTTCATGTCAGGCTCACTAAACTGTCCGTAGACAATGCCATCTTTTGTACGTACCAATGAATGAATAATGCTTTGGGGATGCACCACAACCTGAATTGCATCTGTTGAAAAATCAAAAAGCCTGCGGGCCTCAATCACTTCAAGTCCCTTGTTACCCAGCGTAGCAGAATCCACGGTGATTTTTTTACCCATATTCCAGGTAGGATGCTTCAGGGCATCGTGAATGGTTGCCGTCTTGATTTTTTCTGTCGTCCAGGTGCGGAAAGGACCACCGCTCGCCGTAATGACGAGAGATTCCACATTGTCGCGGCCGCACTGATTAAGCAGCGTAAAAATCGCCGAATGCTCACTGTCCACGGGAAGAATCTTGCAATTATTTTCTTTTGCAAGGGCAAACATAAGGGGGGCTGCCATAACAATGGTCTCTTTGTTTGCAAGAGCCAAGTCAACCCCCGCTTCCAAAACAATCTTACTGGGAAGCAGCCCGGCACTGCCCGCAATTCCGTTCACCACAATGTCAGGCTTTGTTTCATCAAGCAGGCGGCGAATACCATCCAGGCCGTCCTCTGCTGTCAGTGTAAAAGGACAGTGGAATTCAGCGGCACGTTCAGAGAGGGCATTTTTCTTGCTGTTCGCCTGCATTCCGCAACAGACAAAGCGGTCTCTTTGATTTCTGATGATATCCAAGGTGCTCGTTCCGATAGAACCTGTTGCACCCAAAACGAGAACTTTTTTTGAAGACATATGCATTACCATGCCGCAAGCGTAGAGGCAGAAAAGAAAATGTGCACCAGCCAGTAGTAAATCGGCGCGGAAAACACAATCGAATCCACGCAGTCAAGCATTCCGCCACGTCCAGGAATTAAATTTCCGCTGTCTTTTACTTCAGCAGAACGCTTGAGGACAGATTCAGTCAAATCACCGATAATAGCGGAAAATCCCATGATGATTCCTGTAACGATGACTTTCCAAACAGAACCGTCAAAGATAACGACATCACAATATTTCGGCACAAGATAGTAGCCAATCAACCCTACGAGCACAGAACCAAAAATGCCGCCACAGAATCCTGCAATACTCTTGTTGGGGCTTGCCTTGATAAAGCCCTTGTTGTTTTTGCCAAATAAAACGCCAAAAAACCAGGCCAGAGAATCACACATAAAGACAAAAAGCAGGAAGAATGCAATATAGTAGGTAGCATTCGGAAAGAGCGTCATCTTGGAAACAAAGGTGAAGAAATAGCCACAGTAAAGCACGATAAAGACTGACGTAATGATTCTGCTGTTTGAAAATTCAAAAGTATGTGCCGTAATCGTTTCAAAAGCCATGATAATGAGCACTACGGCAATGAATGTAAAGTCAATGTATTTTTGATTCCAGCCAAAGACCGCACACAAGATGCCCATCAATGGCAGCATGGCATCCATAATCAGCACAAAGACCTTGGGCTGCACCCCATATTTTGAACCAAGCATGGTATGAAGTTCACGGACTGCCAAAACGGATGCACAGAAAGCCAGCATATGCATTGCAATATGATTGTAGTAGGGAAGCCATACCAAGGCTATGACAAGTGGAATACCTAAAAAAAACACCAGTAATCTTTGTGCAACTTTACTCATATCTATTGATTCAGCACACCGCCAAACCGTCTGCTCCTTTTTTGAAATTCTTCTATATTTTTGTAAAAGTCTTCCTCATTATAATCCGGCCACAAGGTATCTGTAAAGACAAATTCCGCGTAGGCCGCCTGCCAGAGGAGAAAATTACTCAAGCGTTTTTCTCCACCAGTTCTAATAAGCAAATCTACGTCGGGACAAATATCAAGAGATGCCTGTATGGATTCTTCTGAAATTTCCTGATTAGACCGAACGAGTTTTTCCACAGCACGAACAATTTCGTTGCGTCCACCGTAATTAATTGCCAGGACACAAGTTGTTCCCGTAAAATGCTCCGTGTCTTTTTGCACCTGGATTATCTCATTCTGTACGTCTTCTGGCAACCTGCTTAAATCGCCAATATGAGCAATTCTAATGCCGTTTTTTTTGTAAAAGTCAAATTCCGAACGCAGGCGACTTTTAATCAATCCCATGAGATAGCCGACTTCTTCCTGTGTCCGCTTCCAGTTTTCCGTTGAAAAAGTGTAGAAGGTAACATACTTGACACCGAGAGATGCCGCAGCCGCAGCAATTTTTTTTGCGACCGCCAGACCTTCTTTGTGACCAGCCGTTCTCGGCATTCCTTTTTGCTTTGCCCAGCGGCCATTTCCGTCCATTACTATTGCAATATGTTCGGGAAGTCCGCGGGCCTTCAATTCCTCAGTGTTCATTACGCAAACTTATGCCAGTATTTCTTTTTCTTTGTCGTCTGCAACCTTGTTGATGTCAGCAATGTACTTGTCAGTCAGTTTCTGCAGGTCGTCAGTTTCCTTTTTGAGCTGATCTTCTGTCAGTTCGCCAGCCTTCTGCTGTTTTTTGAAATCATCATTTCCATCGCGACGAATATTGCGAATGGTTGTGCGGTAGTTTTCTGCAATCCCCTTTGCCTGCTTTACCAGTTCCTTGCGGCGGTCTGCAGTCAGCGGAGGAATGGAAATGCGGATAACCTTGCCGTCATTTGAGGGATTTAAGCCCAAGTCAGCGGTTAGGATTCCTTTTTCAATTTCAGTAATAAGTGACTTGTCAAAGGGAGAAATCACTACGGTGCGAGCCTCAGGAATAGAAATGGTTGCCACCTGATTAAGCGGCGACTTGTTTCCGTAATAATTCACGCGCACCTTGTCAAAAATAGATGCCGTCGCACGTCCAGTACGGATTGTATTCAACTCATTTTTGAGCGCTTCAAGCGTTTTGTCCATTTTAGCTTTTGCATCAAATGCCATAGATTTCTCCTATAAAAACCCCGCGTTAGCGGTCGTGCAGGAGGCACGAAATCGCAGTTTTGCCAACGGCAAAACCTGCACATGATAAAAAGTACACGGAAGTACTTTTTATCATGCCTCCTATAAAAACCCCGCGTTAGCGGTCGTGCAGGAGGCACTTTTTATCATGCCGCCTATAAAAAGCACTAAGCGCAGCCGAAACAGGCTAGGGTACCAGTTCAGCCACGCTCAGTAACTAAAGTTTTTTTTATTTTCCCAGAACAAACAGCGCTACTTTTCCAAAGGAAAGTTTTGCACCGGCTGCCTTAGAAACTTCTTCCAGTTTCTTTGCAACAGAAACCTTGTCGTCCTTTACGAACATCTGGTCAACAAAGCAGATTTCAGCAAGGTGCTTGTTGATTTTTCCCTGCAGGATTCCAGCCTTTACATTGTCCGGCTTAGAAGCCATTTTTTCATCCTGAGCCATCTGAGCCTCAAAGATTTCCTTCTGCTCGTCGATGTAAGACTGAGGAATGTCAGCCTTATTGATGTATGCAGGTGTGAAAGCCGCCAGGTGCAGACAGCAGTCATGGGCAAATTCCTTTGCCACATCCCCGTCAGAACCTTCAATAACAACCGCAGCAGCAGTCTTGAAGTTTGAGTGCACGTAGGTAGAAGCCACTGCGCCAGCAGGAACTTCGATTACTTCCACGCGGCGGAGAGACATATTTTCCCGAATCTTTGTTGCCAATTCGAGAACCATATCTTCCAGTTCTTTTTCCACTTTGGTGTATCCTTTTGCAAAGATTGCGTCCAGGATTTTTTCACCCATAGCGATAAAGTCAGTATTTTTTGCAACGAAGTCTGTTTCACAGGTTACTTCTGCAATGGCAATCTTGCTGCCGTTCTGGCGGACAAAAATGCGTCCTTCGCTGGTAGCACGTTCAGCACGCTTTGCAACAGCAGCCAGACCTTTTTCCTTCAGGATTTTTTCTGCCTGTGCAGCATCGCCATTTGCTTCTGACAGTGCCTTTTTACACTCCATCATGCCTGCGCCAGTCTTTTCGCGCAGTGCCTTGACGTCACTAGCCTTGATTTCCATGTATAAACTCCACTTATTTAATCTTGCTTTCGTCGATTTCATCATCGTCGTCGTCATCAACATCGTCTTTCTTGACATCTGCTTCAGTCGGCGTGTAATTTGAGTAGTCAACGATTTCTTCATCTGCAGCTTTTGTTGAAGCATCGGTCTGAACACCGTCTTCCTCATCGCCCAGAGTTTCAATAATCTTCAGCCCCTGTTCGTTGTCAGCCTCGATAACCGCATTTGCAATGATTGAAGTGAAAAGGCTGATTGCACGGATAGCGTCATCGTTGCCCGGAATGGGGTAGGTGATGCCCTCAGGGTTACAGTTGGTGTCTACAACAGCAACAACCGGAATACCCATGCGATGTGCTTCTGCAACAGCAATTTCTTCTTTGTGTGTATCAATGATAAAGATGATTCCCGGCAGTTCCTTCATTTCTTTGATGCCGCCAAGGTTCTTTTCAAGCTTAGCCTTTTCCTTAGTAAGGGCAGACACTTCTTTCTTGGTCAGGTTATCGAATGTACCGTCGATTTCCATCTTTTCGATTTTCTTGAGTCTCTGCAATGATTTTTTAATCGTAGAGAAGTTTGTAAGCATACCGCCAAGCCAGCGATTGTTTACATAGTACATGCCGCAGCGTTCTGCTTCCTTCTGGATAGCCTGCTGAGCCTGTTTCTTTGTACCGACAAACAAAACTGATTTGCCGCTAGAAACAACCTTGCGCACAGCCTCGTAGCTGTCTTTGATTGCCACGATTGTCTTCTGCAAGTCAATGATATGAATACCGTTACGCGCCTGGAAGATATACTTCTTCATGCGCGGATCCCAACGCTTTACCTGATGACCAAAGTGTACACCAGATTCAAGCAAACTCTTCATGGTTACAACTGCCATTTGAGTTCTCCTTCACCGGAAAAATTCAGACGCTTCCTGCGCCATTTTTCCTTCCAATCTCTGTTTCTCGCAACAAGAAATGCACCAATCCGCATACGATTTTTCGCTGCACTGGGCAAGACCCGTTCGGAAGATTACGTAACGTAAGTCTATGTCTACGACCCTGTCTTACGCCCGGCACGGTTTAGTCCAAAATAGAATACCCCTGCTCTTTTAACATATCATAAAGTTCAAAGATAGGCAAGCCCACCACAGAACTGTTCGTGCCGTCAATTTTTTTAATAAAGCATGAGGCAAGCCCCTGAATACGATAGGCACCTGCCGCACCATGCCAGTCTCCCGTACCAATATACCAGTCAATTTCTTCCTGGGTCATGGGGGCAAAGGTCACTTTTGTAACCGAAGTTCTGGTAGAAACATAATGCAGGTTTCCATTGTAAAGGGCAATTCCCGTTACGGCCTTATGGGTCTTTCCCTGAAAAATCCTTAAATATGCAACAGCCTGTTCCTGACTTTCCGGCTTTCCGTAGATTTTACCATCCATGATAATAACGGTATCGGCACTTAAAATCCAGGGCAGCTCAGAACCAGTGGGGAGGGAACGGGCGACCGCATCAACTTTTTTTGCCGCAAGATACTCAGGAACCTTTTCAGGCTCCATATCTTCTGGCGCGGTTTCATCTATATCGGGGATAATTACCTTAAAAGGAATATTGAGCAACTTTAAGATTTCCTGTCTGCGTGGAGAAGCCGACGCAAGTATTATTGGTTCCATAACAGTCCTCTTTTTAATTGACTTTTTTATTCTTTCTCTGTATCTTTTAACTGGTCTTGAGAGATTAGCTCACTTGGATAGAGCGTTGGCCTCCGGAGCCGAAGGTAGCAGGTTCGAATCCTGTATCTCTCGCTAAAAAAGGAACGGTAAACCGTTCCTTTTTTATTTATTTGGCATCTGATTTCTTATTGCTGCTTGATGTACTTGAGGAAATCAGTTTTTTGGACAGTTCCTTTGCACGATTTCGTACAGAAGGAACATAGTTGTAGTTTGCGGCAATTTTATTTACGGACTGGAGCATAGCACCCTTGTCCTCAACCTTATCCACGAGTTTTTCATAGGCAATGATAATCTCAAGGGCCAGTGAACTGGTAGGGTTCACATACAGGTTTTTCTGGCTGACCCAGTTAATCGTATCAACAACATCATCGCCATCGTTCAGCCCAACTTCACCCAATGCACGGATAGCCGAGGTAACAACCATAGGCTCATTGTCAGCAAGAGCAATCTTCTTGAGCGTGGTCTTTGATTCTTCAGTGGGAACTTTTGCAAGCAAGTCGCAAGCCTGCGCACGCACCTGCGGATAATTGTTCACCAGGCGACCATTAGTACGGGACTGCGTGGTAATGCCTTCGCCAGCAAGAGAGTCCAGCGCAACCATCATATCGGGAGAAGTACGGCCATCATTAATAGCGGCCTCCAGATACTGCAACGCAACAAGTTTGTTATCAAGTTCTTCGGAAGTTGCCAGTTCTGTAATGACAATATCCTCAACACTGCTCAGATATTCACTTTCTACCGTCTTTTCAGACTGCTGGCCATAAGCCTGTACCGCCAAAATACCTGCAAGCAGAGCAACTGCAACTTTTTTGCAAACCTTCATTAAAGATTCCTCCTGACTGCCAAAAAATAATCTCAGCAATCTCTCTATTATATAAAATTCAAACGCCTATTGCAACTCATTGTTACCAGGCAGGCTATTCATTTTCAGGAATATGGAGTTTCCAGACATTGTTTATCTTATTGAAGTTATAATACACAATATCCACATCTTCCTGCACCTGAACAGCCTTTATATTTTTATCGGAGATATATCGGATTTCCGTTACTTCTTTTCCCCGTCTGGCCGGAACAAAAACGTGCTTAAAATAGTCTTCCAGCGTACGCAACTGCAATCCCCTGACCGGAAGTTTTTTTTGAGCCGCAGACAGATTGGGCTTTTTTGACCAGTAGGTCTTTGATTCCTCATCAAGATAGGTAAGCCATGCCTTGTAGTCATAATTCTTCATAACGACAGCAAGTTCCTTGATGATGGCAAGAATGGCATTCTTATCCTGAGTAAATGTATCCAGTGAAACACCAGTATCACCGATAGAACGCTCATATTCTTTTTCTTCTTCTGTTTTTTCTACAGGAGCAGCAACCTCCTGAACAACAGGTTCCTCAACAACTGGCTCAGGGACCGCCTCAACTTTTGTACTGCCACAAGCAGTAAAGACAGCTGCAAGAAAAGCACATCCAAGAATCGTCATTGTTGTAGTTAATTTCATAGTCTTCACACCCATGCCTCTTATAATACAACACTTGCATTATTCCGTCAAACCCATTATTATCAAAAACTGTAATGACAACAGCAGTTTTCCCCGGGTCTTTTGATCCACCAACCTATGGACACCTGAATATAATCGAAAGGGCAAGCAAACTTTTTGACTCCATTGATGTCGTAATCGCCGTAAACCATGAAAAACATTCGCTTTTTACAGCAGACGAAAGACTTCACTTTATAAAAGCGATGACAAAGAACTTTGCTAATGTTACCGTACACAAGTGGGAAGGACTGGTAGTTAATTACGCAAAGGAAAACGGAGCAAACATCCTGCTAAGGGGCATCCGCAATGCAAATGACTTTTCCTACGAATTTGACCTGTCGCTGATGAATCATACGCTTAATGCTGAGATTGAAACACTTTTCATTCCAACCGAACAAAAGTATTCCATAATTAAATCAAGCGCAATAAAAGAACTGGCGATGTTTGGCGGAGACATTTCCGGCATGGTTCCCCCCGAAGTAGCCCAGGAAATGCGCAGAAAAATGGCAGAAAAAAGCTAAGGGTGCGGGCAGTATTCTTGCAAAATGACATTTTTTGTAATTTTGTTAAGATAAAACCTTGACAAAGCAAATATAAATGGTATAATGGATTGACATTCGGGTGGAAACTGTAGTAGTATAAATCCCGTTATTCAATTTTAAATTAAATAGTGAGGTTTATATATGGCAGTTCCTAGAGCGAAAACATCAAAAGCCCGTACACGCAGACGCCGCGGTGTAAACATGCACCTGAAGGCTCCGCAGCTGGTTGAATGTAACAACTGTGGCAACCTTGTTCTGCAGCATCACGTGTGCCCCAAGTGCGGCTTTTACCGTGGACGTCAGGTAATCACTCCTGAAACAAATGCGTAACCGCACAAAAAAAAACAATGTTTGGTTCCAAACAACAGGTTTGGTACGAATAGGAGACGAAAGATGGACGAATTGTTTGTAAAAATCCAGAAGCTCATTGCTGAAAAACTGGAAATCGATGAGAGCAAGGTAACGATGGATGCTTCTTTCCGTGGCGACCTTGGTGCAGACAGCCTTGACACTTATGAATTGGTTTATGCAATCGAAGAAGAGCTGGGCGTAAGCATTCCTGATGAAAAGGCTAACGAATTTGAAACAGTTCGTGACGCATACAACTTCATCAAGTCTGAACAGAAATAAGTTTTTCTGAAACAGGCATCTCTTGAAAAAACACAGGCTCGGATTGCAGTCTGTGTTTTTTTCTTTTATTGCTACAGGTATTGGAACTTTTTATGAAAAAATTTTTCCAAAAGACATATCTTTTGCCGGAACGAAAAAAGGAACTGCTTCAATTCTGCAAAAACCTTTCAATTCATTTTAAGGACATGACATTGCTTGACCTTGCCTTTCATCATCGTTCCTATTCTAACGAAAACACCGAGCACAAGCACGTGAACAATGAACGCCTTGAATTTTTGGGCGACAGCGTTTTGGGCATGGCAACGGCAACCTTTCTCTACGAAGACATGATGGATAACCCAGAAGGTGATTTGGCACGAATAAAAAGCGTTGTCGTCAGCGAGCAGACACTGGCTCCCATCGCACTGCATATAGGCATTGACCGCATGTTGGTTATGGGGAAGGGGGAGGAAAAAAGCGGCGGACGACAGAAAAAAGCAATTTTGGCTGATGCTGTTGAGGCCGTTATTGGAGCCTACTATCTGGACAGCGGTTACGAGGCCGCTGAAAAACTGGTGCTTTCATTCATCGTGCCTGAAATCAGAAAAGTTCAGCAGGACAAAGGCACAAAAGACTACAAAACATTACTGCAGGAATATTATCAAAAAAGATACAAAGCCTGTCCTGTCTACGAACTGGTTAGGAAAACAGGCCCCGACCATGACCAGACATTTTGGGTAAGCGTGCATCTGGGAAAGACCACCTATGGACCCGAACAGGGAAAAAATAAAAAGGAAGCAGAGCAGAATGCCGCAAAACTGGCATACGAGACAGCGGCTAAAGCATAAACCAGCGAAACTGTAATGGCTAATTCCCAGCTATATAAATAGGATTTTGACCGCTCTTTCGGGCGGTCTTTTTTTTGCCTCTTTGTTGACAATCTGTAAACTATAGTTTACAATATAAGTATGAGATATGAGGTAAGGCAGACAGGTATTTTCAAGCATTGGTTGCTGAAACTCAAAGACAATGTTGCTAAGGTTGCCATAGCAAGGCGAATTGAAAGGCTGAGAAATGGCAATATCGGGGATTCAAAGTCAGTTGGCGGCGGAGTTTTTGAGCTGAGGATTGATGTCGGCAAGGGCTACCGTGTCTACTTTACGAATACAGATAATAAGATTGTGATTCTGCTCGTTGGCGGTGATAAGTCCACACAGAGCGAGGATATAAAGACTGCAAAAGAAATGGCGAAGGAGGTTTAAGATGCTTGATACCACAGAATTTGATGTTGCTGAATATCTTGATACGGAAGAACTCAGAAAAGGCTACCTTGAAGAAGTCGCCAAAGACGGAACGCAGGAGGAGCTTCTGAAAGCAATCAGCGATGTCGCAAGGGCAAGGGGAATGTCGAAGGTCGCCGAGGAATCAGGAATGTCACGGATGGGCTTGTACAAGGCACTTTCGCCTGACGGCAATCCTGCTTTCTCAACCGTATGGAACATTCTTCATTCTATCGGCTATACACTCATGCCCACGCCCATTGCAAAGACCGTATAAAATGATTTGACCGCTCTTTTGTGCGGTCTTTTTTTTTAGAATTTTACTCCCATTCCAGACATTTTGGGTAAGCGTGCATCTGGGAAAGACCACCTATGGACCCGAACAG
>CAKZZO010000067.1 GCA_937885175.1 uncultured Treponema sp.
ACTGGACTGACTCCCATTACGCTTACATGGGAGAGCGGTGACACGGACTTCACGGAAGCAGAAGAGCCGACACCAGAGCCGGATCCTGTGGAAGATGATACCGTAGACACTACAGTTACCTTCCTTAAGGGTATCACCGGTGGTTCTGCTACGGCAGCATCAGGTGAGGGCTTCTTTGCAGGAACAAAGAGCGGTGACCTTGACGTAACCGTAAGCGCAGTCGAACTCCAGTTGTACAAGAGCGGCACTGGCTGGACGGCAATTGATGCTGCTTCATCAAGCACAAAGGCTGGAGCGTCTAATGACATGATGGAAGGACCTGCCTACATTTCCGGTCAACTTACAACAAAAGAAGACGCAGTTGGTAATGCAGATGCAACTGTTTTGGGCACAAACGGCTATGAAATGGGAAGAATCAAACTTACCGTAACAGCTGGAGCAAAACCTGTAAATGTTAAGAGTCTTTCCGGCTATTTTGCAAGTGGCAAGGCTTTTACCGTTGGCTATGTAAAAGTCGGTGACAATGACTATGAAAAAATCGAGTATGAAGACAGCGCAAAACTGACAAAATCAAGCGGTTCTCAGACAGGCTTTGTTGCAAAGAATTTTGCCGTAGGAAAAACAATTGCGGCTGGAACTTCGGCAGATGTCTATATCCTCTTGGGAAAAGTTGCTGAAAGTGGTCCATCTGCTGGCGTAACAATCGAAGTTGCAGAACTCGTGCTTACTATGGCTGAGAGCGCAAGCCTCGAATCAATTGCTGCTACGACAAGCAAGGCAGAATACGCAATCAACGAAGACTTTGACGCAAGCAAGGTAACCGTAAAGGCAAGCTATTCAAACGGAAAGACCGCTACTGTTACAGGTTGGACAAGCAATGCAGACACGGTCTTTGACAAAACGACGGCAGGCTCATACACAATTACGATTTCTTATACAGAGGGTGATGTAACTAAGACTTGCGAACTTTCTGTAAAGGTAAAAGATAAGTCACTTGACTCAATCGCTGTAAAAACTGAGCCGACAACAACGGAATACACTGAGGGGGACGAGCTTGATTTGACAGGCCTTGTCTTGACTCTTACTTATGATGATGAATCTGAAAGCGAAGTTTCTTATTCAAGCTCAAATAAAGATGATTTTACTGTAAGCGGATTTGACTCAAGCGCAGCCGCAGAAAGCCAGACAATCACCGTAACCTACGGCGGAAAAACTGCCACATTCAATGTAGTGATTAAGGAAAAGGTGTATTTCAGCGCATTTGATGCAGGAACAGATACTGGAAAAACAGCTGATTCTTCAGATTATGAGGCTATTTCTTCTACAGATGGGCTTGTTGTAACGAGCGCGCGTGCTAAGTTCCAGCTTAATACATGGTCAACGCTCGATTATGATGCGGAAGCTGGCAATGGCTATACTTACACAGCTCGTATAAAGGTAAATAAGGCGAGTGGAAGTACGGCAGGAACGCTTACAATCAAGAATGTAAAAGTTGGCGATGTGCTTCGCTTTGATGGCGGTAACTCTGGCTCTGGTGACAGGAGGATGACCATCACTGGTGCTGACGAAACAGTTTGGACTGCATCTGCTTCAACATTTGGTAGTTTCTATCTTACAGCGACTGCGGAAACAATCGTTCTTACATCAGAGGATAACGAATTCAGTATTTACGGTATTCATGTTGTACCTGCAAAAGTTGCGACAACAGTTGTCAGTGAAGTAACAACTTACACAAAACCAACACTTACTCTTTCTGAAATATCAGTTACAAAAGGTAATGAAGTTACTGCAACTGTTACCGTACCTCAGTCTGTTACTAAAAAAACAATGTCAGACGGCTCTGTTACGGAAACAAAAGCCGATGTTACTGCTGATATCACCTACGAAGGCGCAACGGTTACAGATGGAAAAGTTGACACATCAGCAACAGGAACGCTTTCAATTACCGCATCATACACAATCGGAACAGGCGATGATGCCAAGACATACACTTCTGACCCTGTAACTCTTGAAGTTGTCGGTGAATTTGCTGCTACTACTGAAGAGATTACAAACAATGAATCAACCCTTGGTCTTACCGCAACAAGTGTTTCAAGCAACGCAGAGGGTGTAGCAACCGTAGAAATTAGCGGTGACAACATTGTAATTACCTCTGTTGCCGCAGGTACTGCAACAATCACCGCAAGTGACGGTACAAACAGCGCAACTATTGAAGTAACAGTAGGTGCAGGCGGTGCAATTACGACTGTGGTGAAGAAGTATGTAAACTTAAGTGGGACAACGGTAACTATTGTATATGACGCAGATACAAAACAGTTTACGGATACATCAATTGTTTCTGGTGACGGTGAACATCATAAAACAGGTGTTTCTGTGACCTATAATGGTGTGACTTATACTGTTGGTTATAAAATGGAGTCTAGTAGTAAAATTACATTGAATCTTCCTGCTAAGGCAGACATTTATTTTGTTGCGAATGGTAATAAAACGCTTAAAATTGATGCGAGCACAGCTTGGGATGTGAACACAAAAATTGAAGATGTTGCAGCTGGAACATACGAATTGACGAATGGTTCAGGTAAGAGTCAAACATCTGTCTGTGCAGTTGTTATTACATATAAATAATTAACACATCATCGTGCCGCAGCGATTCAGTTGCGGCACCCAAAAAGATTCCGTGCCAACTGTGAAATCTGTGGTTCCTCACACTCTCACAGCTGGCAGGCTCCTCTCAAAGCGGGGGTATAACACATAAAATGGCATAGAGCCAGTTCGTGTGTAACACAATCAGGGATGGAAAACAGAAGCAGGGCTTGTGAGAGTACAGGCAAAAAACTTGACGGCAAGGGTAATATGTGCTATCTTGATAAAAGAAGGTGCACTCGCTCCAAAGCGGATTGCCCCACAGTTGGATTTTGAGTCTTATGACTCTCAAGCCCATCCTAAGGTCAAGACAGGATGGGCTTTTTCATTTACTCTTTTTCTTCGTTGTTTTTGCGAAGGTACTCAAGCAATGCAAGGACAAGTAGCGACAAGTTAATCGCTAACGAAAGAAATTACGCCTTCGTGGCATAGCCACTCGGAGAATCGCTCAAAACTCACCTCGTGAGTTTTGCCGGCTAAAGCCGTCGCTCCCTACGTATATCGTCATCCAGCCACCCCCTTGCATTTTATTTCAGCCCTGTTTCCAGAACCGATTGCGTTTTGGAGGTAACACTCTGTCACGGGTGCGATTATAATATACTATAAATTTGTCTCTGTGACAAGAAAGGCCCAAAGCCTATCGCATGCTGCAATATGCTTTGGGCGGATTAAAAAAGAAATAACCCCGCATCGCACTCTCCTTATTTCGTGCGGTGTGGGTTAGGGGACAGGAGAAAAACAAAGGGTTTCTAAACTTTCCCTTTGCGTGCGCTCTCCTGTCCCCGTTTTTTGTATGGAAATAGGTTGTTGGGATGCGTCCTGCTGCAACTGCCGCGCCGCTCGTCAATGTTGGTACTTTGTTTGATGTGAATGTGACTTTCAAACTGGCATATCCTGTTTTTGAAAATCAATCACATCCGATTTATGTGAAAAAGGCAACATTGTCTAATGGCGATTCAAAAGAGTTTACACTTGTTGAGGATTTCGATGAGGCAGTAAAAACAGATGTTGCATCAAAGGCAAAAGGTGCTTATACGCGTAGTTTTTTCAGAAATCTTACTAAGAGTTCTGCTGCAGTAGCTGGTAGCGCAACTGCATTACAGAAAGCCAATAATCCGATTGCGGCAAAGGCTGCTGCAAAAGGACTTGAAGCCGGTTTAGCTGCAGTTATTGATGCAGAGAAAGCAGATGTTCGCCAGGCATCATACTTCCCTAATAAGGCAAGTGCAGCAGGATTTACCGTTGAACCTGGTACTTATACCGTTACTGTTGAGTATTCTAATGGTAAGAAAGATGTTATTCAGAATGTGACTGTTGCAACTGGAAAGCCAGCTGTTGTTGTTTCAGAGTGTATGAATTAAGAGCCTCCTAATGAAGAGTAAAAATTACCGAAAAGTAGTTTTCTGCCTGTTCGTAGCATTACAAGCAGGCAGTTTTGCTTTCGCTGCAAATAAAAAAAATGTCACAATGCCAGAATGGGTTTCTGCACCAGCCTCTGTATATCCAAACAACAAATATTTACATTATGTAGGGTATGCCAGTGACCGTGCGAAAGCCGAGGTACAGGCGATAAATGGTTTGGCAGCAATTTTCAGTCAATCAGTAAAGTCTGACTCGACTGCGTCTCAAAGAATGACTCAGGCAAAGTCTGAAGGAAAAGTTGCGACTGCAACTGTGTCATCTTTTAATCAAGATGTTTTGCGCTCAGTGAATGTTGATGATTTGATTGGCGTAGAGATAAAAGAATTTTGGTTTGATGGTGACGAATCGGGAAAAATTGCTGCAGCGTTTATGGATTCAATTTCAGCACTTGGTTTTAGAGGTGTATTGGATGCGACTGAGCGGTATTTGCTGACTGGAAAAGTAAGTTTTGACGAATCTGTGGCTTCGGACAAAAAAACGACACGTTGTAGATATTCATTGGAGTCGTTTATTTTGGATACAGAAAATGATCAGCAATTGTCTCCATATACTGTGAGCGGACGAGAAGGTCATGTGTCTTACGTTGAGGCAAAAAATCGTGCGATGAAATCACTTGAAAAAAAAATAAAAAATGATTTTTCAAAACAATTCGCTGATTATTTGAAGTCAATGTGATGTATTCGGGGATGATTAAAAAGTAAGTACCATTGCCGTAGAAGTTCGCGTTGGCGAATCTTTCTGATACGGCAATTTGTTATATTATAAGTGAATAGGTTTTCGCAAAAAATTATTTTGTCAAGCAGAAAAATATTAAAACGATATTAGTATCTGGAATGGAGCCCGTTGTGGATTTTTGGGTACAAACTGACGATGGTATGTATACAGTTTATGTTTTTTACAAAATTCAAAAATAGGGTGATGCATTCTTCTAGTGTTTTTACTACTGTTCATATGGTCAAAAACTTGACGATGAGGGTAATATGTGCTATTTCAATAAAGAAAAGTGTGCTTAGTGAGTAGAACTGCGTAGCAAGACAAAAAGTCACTAGAATTTTTTCTGAATCTCCGAGCAACTATGTTACGAAGATTTGCTAAGATTAGATTACCTCGCAAAAATCTTTTGCTCGTTTTTTTGACCAAGCAAGCCCATCCTGTGTAGCAGACAGGATGGGGTATTTTTTTATTCGCTCTCTCTGCTAGTACGGAGCTAAGTAAGCATAGCAATGGTGAGCGTAGCGAAACTAATCAACAATGGAGTATGTTTGTTCAGATTTTCAGAGAGATTGCTATGTCTGTCTTTATCTATAGCATAAACAATTCTGATTCCTTGTCCGCTACTGGGGCATGATCTGTTGCAACTGTTGGACTTCTTCGATGGAAAACTGCGTGATGTCGGCAATCTCTTCTGTGGAAAGTTTGCCGTTTGCCAGCATCCGCCGCGCGTCTTCCAGTGCCCGCTTGCGTTCTCCCTGTTCCAGCCCCCGCTCCATGCCCTGACGTTCGCCTTTGGTGTAGGCGTACTGCTCTCTGGAGATGCAGTCGTGGACGAAACGCTCGTAGCC
>CAKZZO010000068.1 GCA_937885175.1 uncultured Treponema sp.
GATTTCGTCAGCCATAATCAGGACTTCAAATCCCTTCTTCTTGTATGCTTCGAGGGGTGGTGAAGCGCGCAAGTTTTTCTCGTCTGTACCTATAGTATAGTAGATTCCTTTCTGTTCAGGCTTCATGCGCTGAACATAGTCGGCAAAGCTTGTCCAGTTGTCGTCGCCGGTTCCAGCCTCATCGGTGCTCTTGAATCGGACGATTTCACTGATTTCTTCGCGGTTTGTATGTAGAATTTTTCACAAAAGTTTGATAGATTGAACTAAAGGCTTGCTATAAAAAAGAAGTCCGCGGTCCCTATCGGTGCAAAACACCCACTGCATAAGCAGGAGAAGGACTTCCGCGGCTCACGATTTAAATATAACAGTCTTTTTCGTAAAAATCAATAGGATTTTTTAATGAACAATCATTTTTATTCTGAAATTGAATGTGCTTTCACTTCTTCACGGCTTTCTGTTTATAAACAAGATGGGGCAGACGACATCACTTGTATTGCCCGCTATTTGTACAATATTGAAGTTTGCAAAAGCCTTTATTCGTCTTTGAATATTTTTGAAGTCACATTTCGTAATGCGATAGACAAGGTTTTGTGCGTGGTTGCTGGAAGTGATAATTGGTATGACATTTTGTCACTTGATTCAACTTCGCTGAAAAACATAAGCGATGCAAAGCATAAAATTCAAAAGAAGGGAAAAATGGTTACTCACGACAGAATTGTTTCCGAACTGACTTTTGGATTTTGGACTTCATTGCTTACGCCACGATATTCGCAGGCTTCATTTCAAAGTAAGATTATAAAAACTTGTTTCAAAACTGTTCCAGCGGCTCAGCGAAACATAAAATATCTGCAAACAAGATTTGATAAGATTCGCATTTTGCGAAATCGAGTTTCACATCACGAGAGAATCATTCACTGGAAAGATTTACCCACCCAACACGATGAACTTCTTGAAAGCATAAAATGGCTTGATAATGCTTCTTACAAATTGGCTTGTAGTTGCGACAAATTCCCGAAAGTTTATGCGAAATCGTTTAAAATTTACAAGAAGTATGTGAGGTGGCACTGGAATAGGTATTAAATTTAGAAAAACAGTATTTATCCATCTTATTTTTCTAAATTTCCCCATTTATCTAACATCTTGTTCATTGATTTACGAAAATCCATAATTAATTGAGTTTGAATTTGCATACGAATTCTTTTGTTTTCATCGTTTTCTTCTATTTCAATTTCTGTGAAATTTTGTGGCATAAATAACTGATATACTTCAACACCTAATGTGTTTGCAATTTTCACAAGGGTTGCTTCTCTAGGCCAGCGTCTCTTGCCTTCAATATCATTGATGTTTTGGGCTGACACGCCAATTTCTTCCGCAAGTTGCTCTTGTGTGTATTTTCCTTTGCGATATTTTTTTATATTTTGGGAAAGGATTTCGTTTAATTCATTCTCTGTCATTACTTGCATTTTGCAAGTCTATTTTAAATTTTTACACTAGCGTTTTGCTTGAAATTATGATACACTAGCAATATGCAAGTAATTTGTTAAAAACCTGCAAAAAGGAGTTTTTATGAAAACAAAATTATTATTATTTTTCTTTTTTATTGCGTTTGCTTTTACAAGTTGTGTATCAACGAGTGTAACAAATTCAAATGGTTATAAAATCGAAAGTGACAAGTCAAATGCATACTTTGAGATTATGCCTGTTTTATGCAATGACGAAAATGCGGAAATATTAATTGATAGTATCACTACTGGCTATGATTTTGGAAGGAATAAATTGCGTCCTGTTGAAGTTGCTGTATTTTCAGAAAAAGAAGGAGAAGAAATTAGATATTTTTGGACTACGAATTATCAAATTCAACAAACTGTAAAAGGCTATGATTTTTTTGGAAATCCTGAATATAAGACAGACTTTTTTATTTCAGATGATGCTGAAAAAATTTATATAAATGCTGATGATATACTTCCAAAAACTATTGCCGATCAATATGCAAATAGCATTTTATACATTTTTGGTGGAACTACTGGAGCCGGCAATATTTCGGCAAGGAATCAAATAAAAAGAGAGGAACTTGCTGCTGGAGAAAAAATGCGCCAACGCCCAATGTTTTACTGGAAAGAAAACTATCCTTATATTTATAAAAGCATAATGGATAGGCTACCACATTGGAAAGAATTTGCCCCAAATATTCAACAGTGGCTTGCAAAAATTGCGCGTGACGAAAAATTGACAGGTTATAATGAACTATTGGCAGTTGGCGAAAAACTTGATTCCACGCCAAAGAAAAAAATTGATCCGACAACAACATATCGTGGTGAAGAAGCGGTCGATTATATTGCTGTTAGTGCAAATAATTTGTTCAGTCAAGGTCGAATAAGTGCGGCGAGTTTAGACAGAATTTTAAAATATGTCCAATTAAATCATGGTCAAGATGTATACTTGTTTATGACAAAAGAAAATCTTACCGCAGAGGAATTTTGTTTGGGTGTTAGTCAAGGTAAAATTTATCTCCAATTTTAGGAAAAAACTATGAAAGAATTGTTTGCTGATAAAATCCGCAAGTATTGTAATGAAACTCGTATTATTCCAGCGCGTGAAAAAGGGGAAAAATTTATAAAAATTCGTGCAGGGGATATTCGAAATGAAATGTCAGTAAAAAATAAGATGCCTGCAATTTGTGGTGCATTGCAAACATTAAAATTTGAAACTTATGCAAATGTCAAAAGAATTGCTATAGAAGGTCCTGGTTCTGGCATGAATTGTGTTATGACTTTTGAAATATTATAACCCGATAAAAAGGACTTTCGGAATTATTCTGAGCGCTGGGGCTTTTTTTGCGATTGCACCTATGACAGCCCTCTGCTATAATTGGAACATGAATCTATTGAAAAAACTGTTTCGCTGGCTGCCCGCGCTCTTTATCTTTGGATGCAGTTGGTATCTTTCTTCCCAGGAAACCATTGAGCATATGCCGGGCTTTTGGAATGCGGACAAACTGGTGCACTGCATTTGTTTTGCAGGTCTGACCTTTTGGGTGGCCTTTGGCGTGGGAACAAAAATGCCCGCAAAATGGCGCATTATTCTGCCAGTCATCATCGTGTCGCTCTATGGCGTGCTTGATGAATTTCATCAGTCCTTTACACCAGGGCGTGAAACATCCCCGCTGGACTGGTGCGCAGATACGATTGGTGCAATCATAGGTAGCCTGGTTTTCTTTTTTCTCTGCAAGTGGATTAGTGACCGCAAAGAGAAATCCTCGAAAAAATAAAGTCAGTTGAAATCGCATCCAGTTTTCGCTACACTATATATATGAAAACATCTCAGTATTATATTTCTACCTTGCGTGAAGCACCGTCTGAAGCGGTGATTGCAAGTCATAAATTGATGCTTCGCGCAGGCTTGGTGCGCAAACTGGCAAACGGTCTCTATGCATATCTTCCCACTGGTATGCGCTCACTTAATAAAGTTGAAAAAATCATCCGCGAAGAATTGGATAAAATCGGTGCCCTTGAAGTAAAAATTCCGGTCATTCAGCCGGGCGAAATCTGGAAGGAAAGTGGCCGTTGGGAAACAATGGGGCCCCAAATGCTCAAGGCAAAAACCCGTGGCGAGCAGGACATGGTTGTAAGTCCCACTGCAGAAGAAGGCTACACCGCTGTTGTTCGCGAAGCTCTTTCCAGTTACAAGCAGCTTCCGGTAAACCTCTATCAAATCAATACCAAATACCGTGACGAAATCCGACCCCGCTATGGCGTTATGCGTGGCCGTGAATTTACGATGATGGACGGCTACACGATGAACGCAAGCGATGAGTCTCTGGACGAGTCCTACAACGCATACGAAAAGGCCTATTTCCGCATTTTCAAGCGTCTTGGCCTTAAAATCATCCCGGTAAAGGCAGACTCAGGTGCAATGGGTGGTTCTGGCAGCGAGGAATTTATGGTGGAAAGCCCCATTGGTGACGACACCCTGATTCTCTGCGACAAGTGTGGCTACGCCGCAAATGCAGAAAAAGCGGCCTGTGCTCCCGACCTGGCAACAGGAAAGGACGGAAAGCCCCAGGTAAAGACTGATTTACCCTACGAAGACGTTGCTACTCCCAATGTATTCTCCATTGCCGACATGGAAAAGTTCTTCAATGCTTCTCCCAAGACATTTATCAAGGCGCTGATTTACAAGGCAGAAAACTGTGCCCTTGACCTTTCAAAAGATGAAAAGGGCAAGCAGTTCAAGCATGTCAAAGATTCAGCGGGCGACTACTATCCCCTGTCTTACTTCTGTGTTCTGATTCGTTCTGACTTGGACGTAAACGAGGCAAAATTGGCAAGCGCACTCAAAGCAAGTGCCGTTGAACTTGCAGACGCTAAGGAAGTTTTGCAGTATGCGGGTGCACCCCATGGTTTTGTTGGACCGGTTACCGCAAAAGTTCCGCTGATTGTAGACTTTTCCGTCATCACAACGGAAGAAGATGGCAGCCTTACCCCGCAGATGCACGATGCAATTACGGGATCCGGCAAAGAAGGATTCCACATCAAGCATGTAGAACCTGTCCGCGATTTTAAGCCCTTCCTCAATGCTGATGTTCGTCTGGTAAAAGAAGGCGACCTCTGCCCCAACTGCGGAAATCCCTTCCACACCACAAAGGGCAACGAACTGGGACACATCTTTAAGCTAGGTAACAAATATACCAAGAGCATGAACGTCACCTATCTTGACGTAAACGGTAAGGCTGCCGTTCCTACCATGGGCTGCTACGGCATTGGTGTAGACCGTACACTTGCTTCAATCATCGAAAATCACAACGATGACAAGGGCATCATCTGGACTATGAGCACCGCCCCCTTCCAAGTCTGTATTGTGCCGATTAAGTATGACGGTCAGATGAAGGAAGTGGCTGACAAAATCTACGATGAACTGACCCGCGCAGGCATAGAAGTATTGCTGGACGACCGCAACGAACGCCCCGGCGTCAAATTTGCTGACATGGAACTGATTGGCATTCCTCTGCGCATCACGGTAGGCGAAAAGACGCTCCCTAACATTGAGTTTAAGCCCCGTGCCGCCGCAGAAGCAGAGCTGGTTCCTGCCGACAAGGCCGCGGAAAAATCCGTGAACTTTGTGCGCGATGCCCTTGCTGCATTGGACGCGGAGTAGTCTTTGAAGAAACATATTTTTCTGCTGGCGATTTTTTCTTTCTCTCTAAGCGTCTTTGCGCTTCCGGGAGTAAAATCTTTTCTGCCCGACATGTCAGGTCAGTACGTATACTACAAGGACTCCACCTTTGAGCGCGAGTCCTACACGGGATTTTTGTACTACGACGAGGGAACCTATGCCATCCGCTATTACGCACCCATGGTAAAGGACAAGAAAAAACCGCTCGCAGAAAAAGACATCCGCATTCTCTTTACAGTAGACGCTGCTCAAGACCATGTGGAACTGACGGGCGAGCGTATTATTTCCACCGTTACTCCTGAAGACACTGACTTAATCAACTATATCCATGATATTCTCTATGAATTGACTTCCCGCCGTCAAAAGGTCAGTTATTTTACCGACAAAACGGCAAGCCGCCAGGAATATGAACAGTTTGGCGGCAAAGTGACCATGATTTTTGATGTGCTGATTCCAATCTTTAACTTAAAGTCAATTTCCACGATGGACGGAAAGCCTGCATTCACGCTGGTAACGGCGGGGCAACTTGCTTCTTCTGAGGACAATAGTTTTTTTGACTTTAAGGGGTTTCCTGTAACGCTGGTAGACAAGCATCATGCCTTTAAGAAGAAAAAGTCTACAAAAGCAGATTTTACCTATCAGACTGATACTGGTGTTTCCCAGCAGATACAACTGGACAGCCAGTGGAAGCAGTCTATGGACAATTTATGGCTTTTGGAAAACAGTGCCATTCTTGCCATGGATGTAATTCCTGCACCGAAAGAGTCAGCAGACACCTACCTTCCTTTGCTCACCCGCCGCATGATGCTGGGAACCGAACAATCGTATCCCGTGCTTGCATGGCTTTCCATTACCACGGAAAACAAAAAGACGACCATAAGCAATCTGCATTACAAGCCCTCAACGGAAAGTGTTACTCAGGACTTTAAGATTCTGACCACCTTGAAAAATGGAAATCTAGCATTTTTTACGCTTACGATTTTTAATGAAGCCTACACAAAAAACAGAGCCTATTTTCAGAAAATTATTGATTCCTATACTATTGAGCAAAAGTAGTTCTTTGGGGCAAGTTCCGATTAAAAACTTGATCGGGATAGCGGAGAACCAATCCATACTCCTTCGCTCCCCAGATATTCCTTTTTCTGGCCGTCAATTAAAAACTGTACGCTGTTTACAGTGCTGAATTCAGTAGCGGTAAAGACAATCTGCATCAGCTGGCCAAGGTAGCCTTCCACGCCAACACGGTTGTATTCAAATTCTTCGCTGAAGTTGAGCAGGGCAACGCCATCGCGCACGGAAGCCGACAAAAGCCGCGTTCCTTCGGGAATAAGGGAGCGACAACCTTTACTGCGTTCGCTTGCAGTGGGTCCCGCCAAAAGCAACTGAATATTGCCCGTAAGCGGAGAGTCATTTTTGGTAACAGTGCGCGAAATCTGCTTGCGGCTCACCGAGCCATCGTTATCAATAGAAACAAAGCAGAGTTTTGCCGTACTTGTGGCAACCGCTGCCTTTGGCTCAGGCTGGGCAAGCGGCGAGGGAATTTCTTTTTGTGGGGAAGCCTGGGTGCTTTTCTGTGCAGGCTGAGGAGACTGACTTTGAGCAGGCGCACTTTCTTTGTCTTTGGGCTGTGAAGACGTTGGTGACGGGGTAGCAGCGGGTAGTTCTGCTGTCTGCTGAGCAGCCGGCTCCTGCGATGATTGTGGGAGAGGCTTTGTGGGAAGGGTAATTACTGTTTCTTCTTCGGGCAGGGGCTGCTGAGGTTCTTTTTTATCTTCATGCTTCTGGATAAAAGTAGGCGTTGTGCCAAAGACCCTCTCAAAAAAATGTGTCGATTTTAAATTAGATTTTATATCATCAAGTTTGACCAAAAATATAATCAGCAGCACCAGAAAGCCGAGAATCCAGCAAGCCAATGCCAGTCCACTTGTATTTTTAGTATTCTTTTTCTTTGCCATACCGTGCTATTATAGACCGACTGATTTTTAAAGTCTATAATGGCTTCATATTTTTCGGACGGGGAGGTGATTTTTTGCGTTTTATTCATACTGCGGACTGGCACTTGGGAAATCAACTGCATGACATTGACAGGCGCGAGGAGACACAGGTTTTTTTCCGCTGGCTTAAAAATCAGATTATCGAAAAAAATGCCGATACGCTTATTGTAGCGGGAGATATTTTTGATACGGCTAATCCTCCTGTGGAAGCCCGACAAGTCTACTATACCTTTCTTGCCTCACTTGCAGATACCTGCTGTAAAAATGTTGTTATCGTGGGCGGAAACCATGACTCTGCCGTGCTTTTGGATGCGGCAAAAGACTTGCTTGAAGTGCTGCACATACGCGTGATAGGCTCAATTAACGGGCTTTCGCCTGAGGACATGTGCCTTGAATTGCATGACGCAGAACATCACCTTTGTGGCATCTGCATGGCAGTTCCTTTTGTGCGTGAACTTGAACTGAGAAATTTGCTGGCGGATGAAGATGACGAGAGCAAGGGAAAAAAGCGGAATGAAAAAATTGCCGATGGAGACCTCTATTCCCTGGCCTACAAAAAACTCTACGATGCCGTCTATGAAGCGGCGGAGAAAGTACGTGACGGACGGGCAGTGCCCATTATTGCCACCGGGCATTTGTATGGAGCAGATTTGGAAGGAAGACTTGCTCAGGCGGCCAGCAATAGCAAAAGTGATGACGGCGTAAAGGTGCTGGATGTTTTGGGTACGCTGGGAAATGTGCCGCCTGCTGTTTTTCCTCCAGCGGATTATATTGCCCTTGGCCACATTCACTATGCAACGATGGTGGCAAAAAATCCCGCCATCCGCTATTCTGGCTCCCCCTTTGTGATGGGCTTTGACGAAGCAAACATCCCCCATTACGTCCTCTGTGCTGAACTAGAAAAAAATGCTTCAACAGGAAAAAAATCCCTTACGGTAGAAAAATTGGAAACTCCCCAGCCTTTTGTCTATCGCCGTATTTCTGGAACATTGGAAGAAATAAAAGCCCAACTGCAAGGACTTCCCAAAGAGGCAACCAAGCCCGTTTTTCTTGAACTCTATTACAAGCGGGAAGTCGGCACAAATGCCCAGACTTTTTTGGAAGACACCATTCATGCTCTCCCTGAGCATATGTCCGTGGTCAGTTGGAAAATTGCAGACACGGAAAAATTTTTTGCTGGCTCAGGCACTGCCCAGTATGACGCAAGGGAAATAAAGAATCTGGACGATCGGGAAATCTTTACCCAACTCATTCTGACCAAAAGCGGGTTGGATGCAGAAAGCGATGAGGGCAAGTCCGCCGTGGAAAAATTTTTGCCGCTCTTTATGCAATTAGCGGGAGAAATGTAAATGCGAATCCTCAAACTTGAATGTGAAAATCTTAATTCTCTTGCAGGCTTTTGGTCGATTGACTTTACCCATCCTGACTATGCGAAAAACCATGACATTTTTGTGATTCACGGGCCTACGGGAGCGGGAAAGACGACCCTGCTTGATGCCATAACCCTAGCCCTTTATGGACGCACACCAAGGCTTGAAGCGATAAACAATGGCGAAAGCGGAAACGAATTGATGACGCGGGGATGCGGATTTTGTCGGGCAGCGGTGATATATGAATGTAAAAAAGGCATTTTTCTGTCGGAATTTCAGCAAAACCGCGCAAATATGAAGCCGACTGGTAAATTACAAAAGGCTTCATACAAAATCAGTAAACTTACGAACGATAGTTTTGAACTGACTGGGAAGAGCGTACTTACTAACGACCGTTCGTTTACTCCGCGCACTGGCACAGGCTCTGGTCTTGAAAAAGAAACACAGGAAATCATTCAATTGGACTACAAGCAGTTCTGCCGCTCAATCATGCTGACCCAGGGAGAATTCAGTGCCTTTCTGGAAAGCAATTCGCGGGAGCGGGCGGAAATTCTGGAAAAACTGACGGGTACAGAACGATACCGAGCCATCGGCAAAAGCATTGCAGAAAAGTTCAGCGAAATCAAAAGGAATTTTCAGCTGACAAAAAAACGCAAGGAGGAACTTGAAAGCCTCATTTTAAGCGAAGATGATGAAAAGGCGGCACAAAAAACACAGGCGGCATTAACAGAAAAAACAAAAGGCTTGGAAGAAGCATTGGCTGCTATCCAAAAAGAACTGGCCTATTTTGACGAACTTGACCGTCTGCAAAAAGACCTGCAAAAGGCAGTGACAGAAGCGGACGAGATTGAAAAGGAAGCCGCACAATTTGCCCCGCAAGAAGAAAGGCTGACACTGGCAGAAGCCGCCAAACAATGCGAGGCCGAATACATCACCCTGCAAAATTTGCGGACATCACAAAAAGATAAAGAGGCGGCACTTTCTTTACTTTCAGAACAAAGTGCGGCGGCACAAAAAGAAGCCGCTCAGGCGCAGAAAGATGCCGAAGAGTCCAAGGAAGCCCTTGCCAAGGAAGAAGCAGACCATGCCCTTCAGCAAAAAATCTGGAACAAAGTGCGCGAATTAGACGTACAGATTGCCGCCGCCCGCAAAAGCCTGGAGGAAAAAAGAACACAAAAAAAAGAGGCAGAAAAGGCTCAGGAAGAAAACAGCCGCAAAATCACTGTGCTAAAAGAAGACTGCAAGGCTCTGGAAGCATCCCTTGCCCGTTTTAAAGACTATCTTGCGGTACACAAGGCAGACAAGCAGTTACCCCCTGCCATTGCAAAAACGGAGACGCTCAAAGCAAGCCTGTCCATACAAAAGCAGACTGCCGAAGCCTGCGAAAAAGAAATGGCGCGGCTGACCGAAAGCGAGGAAAAAAAGCAAGGGCAGATAGATTCCCTGCGGTCAGCATTGGAAGACATTGACAGGGAAATCCAGCAATTTGTTTCGGAAGATGCGGTCTTTATTGCAAACATGCTTCGGCTGCAACTAAAAAATGGAAAGCCCTGCCCTGTGTGCGGATCTGTGTATCATAGTGCGCACAAAGCCGCTCTGCAGGGCGAATTGGATTTTTCTGACCAGAAAAGCGGAAAAATGATGACTGACAGCAAAAGAGCACAGACCATTACGGAAACAAGTGCCAGCCTGTCGGCAAAGCGGGAAGAAATTGTCTCTACACTGCAAGACATGGAAAATCAACTGGAATCCATTACGAGTGATTTGAAAAACGCAGAGACAAACGCAGGCACTGCCCGAAGTGCCTGTGACCAGTACTTTGAGCAGATTTTCCAAACCCTTGCGCCCTGGAAAGAATCTCTCACCCAGATCCTTAGTCTTGACACGCTGGATGCCACCCTTGGAGCATTGCGCGTCCAGTCAGCAACATGGGAGTCAACAGAAAAAAACAACAAACAGGCTGAAAGCGACTACAGCGCAAAATCTGCGGAAGTACGTACTCTGGCAGAAACACTGGAAGCACAAGGGGAAAGGCTTAAAAAAGCAGAAGATGACCTTTCTCTGGCAACGGACGGTCTCAAAGCACTGACGGAAGAACGCTCTGCCTTGTTTGGCGAAAAATCCCCGGACGAGGAAGAAGAGAAAAAGACACAGCAGATTGTCCTCCTCAGAAAGAGGGCAGAAAAAGCAGAAAAGACGCAGCAGGAAGCACGGGAGAAAAAATCCGCTCTGGAAGCGCAGGCAAGTCAGGTAAAAAAAGCCCTTGCAGAAAATGCGCCCCAACTACAGGGAGCAGAAAGTGTTTTTACAAAAAAATATCAGGCGAACGGCTTTACTTCTGAGGAAGCATACACTTCCGCACGCATGAGCGATGAAGATTTTGCCCACCTTGCCCAGAAAAGAGAAAGCCTCAAAACGGCGCAAACGCAGGCAAAAACGGCTTTGGCTCATGCAGAAAAATCATATGCCGATTACAAGGATTCTGCCCACATCTCCCGTGCAAAAGAAACCGTGCTTGCAGAAGAAAGCAGTCTCACCGCTGAACGTGCACTTGTACAAAAACAACTGCATGAAGTGAGTGCAAGGCTTTTGAATAATGAACAGAATCAAAAACAGGCGCAGCAAATTCTGGCAGAATACACCGCCCTGCAAAGTGAGCACGATACCTGGGAGCAGATGAACAAATGGGCGGGTATGCGTGAGGGCGCGGATTTGTCGGTGTTTGTGCAGAGCCTTGCCTTTAACTCCCTGCTCACCCTTGCCAACAAAAATCTTTTTGGCATTACCCAACGCTACAAGGTAGTGCAAAAGTCGCCGACTTCACTGGAGTTTGACATACAGGACATGTATTTTGCCGAACCTCGCTCTGTTGCAAATCTGAGTGGCGGCGAGCGTTTTTTGGTGAGTCTGTCCTTTGCCCTGGGAATTTCTGAGTTTGCCAGCAGAAACGTTCGCGTGGATTCCCTCTTTTTGGATGAAGGCTTTGGCACGCTGAGCGGCGAACTTTTGACCGAAGCCATCAATGCGCTGAAAAACTTACAGAAAGACGGAAAAATGCTGGGCATCATCACCCATGTGCAGGACGTGATAAACGAGATAGACCAGCGGATTGAAGTAAAACCCGTAAGCGGCGGCCATAGCGAACTGACAGGAAGTGGCATAGCCCATCTGACGCGGTAGCGCTGGGAGTGGCGGCCTAAGCCGTACCGCAGGTATGGAGCGAAAGCGGAACCACGGACATAGCGACGGCTGAAAGCCGGACCGCCCGACACTTTTTTTGTCAAATTTTTGCATTGTGTGATATACTTTCTCTATAGGAGATGATTGCGGTATGGAAAGAAAAAAGCGGAACGGACTGATTATTTCTCTTTTGGGGGCAACGGTCAGTGCAATAGTCCTTGTGGGCGGCACATTTTTGACAGGGCGTTCTGCCAGCCGGGACACGGAGAAAGCGGTACGAAATGTAAGTCTTTTCTACCTTGATGAACTTGCAACCCGCCGAGAACAGGTTGTTGCCGCCGCACTTTCTGATTACATAAGCGATTTGGATATTGCCCTGAGGCTTTTGGAAAAAGATGACCTTTCCAGTACCGAAAACCTGCAACGCTATCAGGCAAAGATGAAGCAACTCTATGGGCTTGAAAAATTTGCCTTTGTTGATACAGAGGGACTTATCTACACTTCTCAGGGAACGCGGACTGACATAAGTCTGTATGATTTTGACTACACGACCCTTTCCGCCCCGGAAATTTCTATAAAGAATCAGCATACTGAATATAAAAAACTGATTATTGCTGTTCCTGTTGACCGGCTGCCTTTTAATGGAAAAATGCTGGTAGTCTGCTTTATGGAGATAGACATGGCCCGTATGCTTAACGGCATATCACTTTCAGCCCAATCAGAAGTCAATAATACTACTTTCTGCAATATCTATACGGCGAATGGTTTCTCTCTTTCAAACACTGTTCTTGGCGGACTTGCGGGAGAGGACAATCTCTTGACCGCACTGGAAAACGCTCACTTTGAAAATGGTTTTTCTCTTGCGACATTGCGGGAAGATTTTGTAAAGCACAAGGAAGGCGTGGCGTCTTTTACCTACAATAATATTAGGGAAACCATGTACTACGTTCCCGTCCACAACACCAATTGGATGCTTACCTACCTTATCCGTGAAAGCATTATTTCTAGCCAAATCAGCACAATTTCAAACGGCATTATATTCCGCAGCGCCATGCTTTCCGCTCTGCTTGCCGTCATACTGGTGTCTATTTTTGTCTTCGTCATCCTGCAAAACAGAAAGACGGCAAGGCTTACTTTGGAAAAAGAAGTGGCGGATGCAGAAAACCGCATAAAACAGGAAGAACTGGAAGAACAACTTGCACTGCAACAGCAGATTGCACGGCAGGAAAGAAAGCGCAATGAACAAGACAACATGATTACCGCTCTTGCATCTGATTACCGGAGCGTCTACTATGTGGATTTGGATAGCGATGACGGCATCTGCTACCGCTCCAAAAATCCCGAGGAAGAGCCCTTTCCGGTGGGCGAGCATTTTTCTTTCCGCAAGATTTTTAGCGACTATGCTGAAACATATGTGGCGGAAGACTATAGAAAAAAGTTCCTATCCTTTATTGAACCCAATGCCATTCGTGAGGCACTTAAAAAAGAAACGCTTATTTCGCTCCGGTACCTGACTGTTTACAAAGGTGAAGAAAGCTATGAGATGCTCCGTATGGCCAGTGTGCGCAAGGAAGAAGACCGAACGGATGGAACGGTACATATTGTTGGCGTAGGATTTACCAACATTGACGAAGAAATGCGTGAGTCGCTTGCAAAAAATCAGGCACTTTCCAATGCGCTCAAGGCTGCGGAAGAAGCAAGTAAGGCAAAGACCACATTCCTTTCCAACATGAGCCACGAAATCCGCACGCCGATGAATGCAATTATCGGGCTGGACAGCCTTGCCCTGCACGAAGAAGGGCTTTCCGATAAGGCACGGGATTATCTCTTGAAAATCGGTAGTTCTGCGGAACATCTTCTGAGCCTCATAAACGATATTCTTGACATGAGCCGCATAGAGTCCGGTCGCATGGTGCTAAAAAGCGAGGAATTTGAATTTTCAAAACTGCTTTCTCAAGTGAATACCATCTTTAACGGGCAGTGCGAAGAAAAAGGCCTTAGCTACACCTGCCGCATCAATGGAAATATTGACGAATGTTACATTGGTGATGACATGAAAATTCGGCAGGTACTGATAAATATTTTGGGAAATGCCGTAAAGTTTACTCCAAAAGGCGGTCAGGTTGCCCTGACGGTAGAAAAAATTGCCAACTACGACAAGCAGTCCACAATCAAATTTATCATTTCTGACACGGGCATTGGCATGAGCAGCGAGTTCTTGCCAAAGATATTTGACACCTTCAGTCAGGAAGATTCAAAGTCAACCAACAAGTACGGAAGTTCCGGGCTGGGAATGGCCATAACAAAAAACATTGTGGAAATGATGAACGGTGATATTTCCGTGGAAAGCGAAAAAGGCAAGGGTACGATATTCACCGTTACCCTGACACTGCACGATTCTGAACAAAAGGCCCGGCAAGATACTGACATAGAAATTCGCCCCAGCGACATGCGTGTGCTTGTGGTGGACGATGATGATGTTGCTGTTCAGCATGCAAAACTGGTGCTTGAAAATGCAGGAATTAAAGCAGATACCGCTCTTTCTGGAAAAGAAGCCGTGGAGATGACGAAAGTCCATTCTGCCCGACGAGAGCCATACAATCTTATCATTGTGGATTGGAAAATGCCGGAAATGGATGGGATAGAAACGACAAGACAACTCCGGGCAGAAACTGGTGATGAAAGTGCAGTTATCATCCTCACCTCCTACAACTGGGATGACATTCTGGAAGAAGCCCTGGAAGCCGGCGTGGACAGTTTTGTTCCAAAGCCAATTTTCTCTGGGGTTCTGATAGATGAATTTAAGAAAGTGCTCAAAAACAAACGGGCAGAAGATGCTCTGACCCCGCATAAGGCCGACTTAAAGGGAAAACGTGTGCTGCTTGCGGAAGATATGGACGTAAATGCCCAGATTATGATGGAAGTGCTTTCGATGCGGGAGATGCAGGCCGAACATGCGGAAAATGGAAAAATTGCCTTGGAAATGTTTACCGCACACGAAGAAGGATACTACGATGCGATTCTCATGGATATGAGGATGCCTGAAATGGACGGTCTTGAAGCCACCGCAGCAATACGAAAACTTAACCGCAAGGACGCAAAGAAGATTCCCATCATAGCCCTTACGGCAAATGCCTTTGGCGAAGACGTGCAGCGAAGTTTGCAGGCAGGACTGAATGCCCATCTTTCCAAACCAATACAGCCAGACACGCTTTTTGCAACATTGGAAGCGATGATAGAGGAATAAATGGCGGACAAGGAAAAAAAGGTAGATTCTGAAAAAAAGACGGGAAAAATCAAGAAAACATACTAATCCTATTGACAAAGTAGGTAATTAAGATATACAGTGTTCTCATCAGTTAAAAACATACTAATCTGGTATGAAATAAAAACGGAGGCACTTATGTCAGAAAAAAAACAACTTGTTTTGGACGCGTTTAACAACAAGCCCACAAAACGTGTTCCCATTGGATTTTGGTTTCACTACACGGCAGACGAATTGCAGTCTGCATACGACATCCCTGAAATGCGTGCGCAGAATATCAGCGGACACAATCGCTTTGTATCAACCTTTAAGCCGGATTTTGTCAAGTTGATGAGCGACGGTTACTTTTTTGAGCCTAAAACAGCGTCATTCCTAAAGAGTGTGTCATCTGCTTCTGAACTGCGCAAGCTGCAGCCCATTGCTGATGATGACCCTTGGATTTGCGATCAGGTTTCCTTGGTAAAGGAACTGACAGGCAGTTTTGGCGCAGAAGTGGCAACATTCTACAATATTTTTGCGCCGGCTACTGCCTTTAAGTGGAGCGCAGGCGGCGGAGACAAAAAACTTGCCGACTTGCTCAAGCAGGACAAGGATGCGGTGGTGTATGCACTTAGTGTGATTGCCCAGAACACGGCAAGACTGGCAAGGGCGGTCATCAAGGAAGGCGGTGCAGACGGCATTTACTTGAGCGTGCAGAGCATACAGGATGCCAGCGTTGGCCCGGATTTGTATGCAGAAGCAGTTTCACCATCGGAACTTTCTGTGCTCACGGCGGCAAATGCGGCAGGCGGAATCAACATTCTACATGTATGCGGCTACGAAGGTGCCCGCAACAATCTTGCACTCTTCAAAAACTATCCGGCAAAGGTCATCAACTTTGCATCCGTGGTAGAAGGAGTTTCCCTTGCGGCAGGAAAAAAACTCTTTGGCGGCAAGGCGGTAATCGGCGGCTTTGCAAACACCAAGGACGGTCTTCTCTACAAGGGCTCAAAGGAAGATATTCAGGCGGAAACAAAACGGCTGCTTGCTGATGCGGGCAGAACTGGCGTGATTTTGGGAGCGGACTGTACGATTCCCAAGGACACGGACTTTACACATCTGGAATGGGTACGCGAGGCGGCTCAATAGTAAATAAAACTCGGAGAGAGAAAAAACATATAAAAGAGGTATCGGTATGAAAAAGATTATTTTGGGAATTGCGATTATCGCATTGGTATTGACTTCAGCAACAGCAAAAGAGAAGCAGGCTAAGGTTCAGAAAATCCGTGTGGCGCACACAAACTATTACAAGCCCTATGATTTTGTGAATGACAAGGGCGAATCAGACGGATTTGAAGTTGCCGTGCTGAAAGAAGTGGACAAACTGCTTCCTGAGTATGAGTTTGAGTATCATCCTACATCTGATGATGATTTGCTCATTGGCGTTTTGCAGGGAAAGTATGACGTAGGAACCAAAGGCGTGTGGGTAACCGATGAACGCAGGAAAAAGTATGTCTTTCCCAAGAATCCCATTGGTGCAAGTGTCATTGGCATTGTTATCAGAAAGGAAACGGCAGACAAAATCCACGACTTGCCTTCTTTTGCAAAGTTTTCTGGCAAACTCGTTCCCATTGGCGCGTCAAACGCTCAGTACACCGTGATTGACGAATACAACAAGGCAAATCCCAATGCTCAGGTAAAACTGGTTGCCGGAGACCAATTTGGCGCGACAGACGGCTATGTATGGGTAAACGAAGGACGCTACGATGCCTACGTGGACATTAAGCTGTCTTTCCAGAACAACGTGCTTGCAGAAGGCGCACCCTATGCTCAGTACAAGGACAAACTTACCTACATCACCTACAAGGGCATCCCCACCTGGCCGCTCTTTAACCGCAAGCAGCAGAAATTTGCCGATGCTTACGACAAGGCAATTGAGCAGCTGAAAAAAGACGGTACGGTATCTAAACTGGCCATTCAGTACTTTGGCGAGGATGTTTCCGCACTGCTGAAGTAAAAAAGGAGAATGCCATGGACAGACCTTTTTATCCTGCAAAAATACTTGAAATCATACCGACATTGCTGCCCTACCTTTCCGTTACCTTTGGAATCCTGTTTGGCACTATGGCGGTGGGTCTGACCCTTGGCTTTTTTCTTGCGAGGGCGAGGCTTTCTAAAAAACGTTGGCAGCAAAAGACAGCGGAATTCATCATCAATGCATTTCGCTGTACGCCCTCTATTGTCATGCTTTTTGTGATTTTTTACGGCTTGCCCACCGTTTTCTGGGCGTTATTTGAAATTGACATTAACGACTGGGCAAAATCCTTTTATGTGATTACGGCACTGGGTCTGCTCTTTAGTGCCAGTGCGGCAGAAATCATGCGGTCGAGTTACCTTGCCGTTCCAACAGGTCAGCGTGAGGCAGCACTTACCAGCGGACTGACTGAGGCGCAGGCGTTTACGCGGATTTTGCTCCCCCAGGCATTTGTGGTTTCCATTCCGAATCTGGGAAACTCTTTTATTGCACTGCTCAAGGAAGGTTCGCTGGCATTTACCATTGGATTGATTGACGTAATGGGAAAGGGAAACCTCTTTGTCAGCATCAATTTTGGAGCCTATGCACTGGAAACCTATACGGCACTGGCAATTATCTACTGGGTGCTGACCATTTTGTTTGAAAGACTTTTTAAGCAGTTGGAAAAGCATTTTTCTAAAGGCAGAAAAAGCGTGTGAGGCAGGAGGAATAAGCGATGTTTGATTTATCATTTTTGCTAAAGACATTTTTTCTCCTGTGGAAGGCTGTTCCTACAACCCTGCTGATTACTGCGGTGGCACTGGTGGTGGGAAGTGTTTTGGGATTTTTGATTGCCCTTTCCCGCATTCATCGGACAAAGGTACTGAACCAAATAAGCGCAGCCTATGTTTCTTTTATTCGCGGAACACCAGTTGTCCTACAGATTCTGGTGGTCTACTCGTTGGTTCCATCGCTTTTGAACGCATGGGTAAAAAAAAGCGGAAGCACTTTTGACGTGTTTTCGCTGAATCCCATCTGGTATGCCTTTATCGTGTTTTCCCTAAACACGGCGGCAACCCTTTCTGAAGTCTTCCGCTCGGCACTGCTCACGATTAACAAGGGACAGCTGGAAGCGGGATTTACCAGTGGACTGACCTATGGGCAGACCTATCGCAGAATCATCATTCCCCAGGCCCTTACGGCAGCCCTGCCAAACATCTGTAACGCAACGGTGACGCTCATAAAAAATACGTCTCTTGCCTTTATGATGACCGTAAAGGACGTAACCGCCGTGGCAAAAATTGAAGCATCTTACGGCTACAACTATTTGGAGTCCTATCTGGATATATTTGTGATTTACATCATCATTTGTTCGGTGGTACAGTATCTCTTTAAGGTTTGGGAAAAAGAGGCAGGTCTGTATAAGACTGCAGGAGGAAAATGATATGCTGAAAGTAAGTAACGTAAGAAAATCATTCGGAAAAAATGAAATCCTAAAGGGTGTAGATCTGACCGTAGAAAAAGGCGATGTTGTAGTCATTTTAGGTCCCTCTGGCTCAGGAAAGACTACTCTGCTCAGGACAATTGACTTTCTGGAAACAGCAGATGACGGACAGCTGGAATTTGATGAAATAAAAACCAGTCTTGCCCACGCCCACAAAAAAACAATTCTGAATGTACGCCGTAAGACAGGTTTTGTCTACCAGAATTACAATCTTTTTACAAATAAAACGGCACTGGAAAACGTAATGGAAGGCCTGGTGACGGCGCGAAAAGTACCCAAGGCTGAGGCAAAAGCCATCGCAGAAAAAGCCTTGGAAAAAGTTGGGCTTTTGGAGCGCAAGGATTTTTATCCTTCACAGCTTTCCGGCGGTCAGCAGCAGCGGGTAGGCATTGCCCGGGCCATTGCTCCCAATCCGGATGTAGTACTTTTTGATGAGCCAACCTCTGCCCTTGACCCGGAACTGGTTGGTGAAGTACTGGGCGTCATAAAGGAACTGGCAAAAGAGGGAACCACGATGATTGTAGTGACCCACGAAATGAGTTTTGCCGAGGAAGTAGCATCTCAGGTTGTCTTTATGGACGGCGGCATTGTCGTAGAAAAGGGAAGCAGCCGGGATATTTTTAACAATCCTAAAGAAGAAAGAACCAGACAATTCCTGCAGCGTGTTCTCCGCCGAATTGAATACGAGATTTAAAAAAGTGTGAGGTGGAGTCCCTCGTTGGGGCACTTTTTTATAAATTTGAAAAACACTGTAGACAATAGACCACATTTTTGTTATAATAACAGGTATGAAAATTAAATCCGTTGGAAGTATTTGCTCTGGGATAGAAGCGGCTTCTGTCGCTTGGCATGATTTAAATTATGATTTTAAATGGTTCTCAGAAATTGCAGATTTTCAATCAAGATTTTTGGCTTACAAATATCCTGACATTCCGAATTTAGGAGATATGAATTTAATTCCAAATTTGCTTTCAGAAGAAAAAATTGACACACCTGATTTGATTTGCGGCGGTACTCCTTGCCAAGCGTTTTCCCTTGCAGGATGGCAAAAAGGACTCGATGATGAGCGTGGAAACTTAACTTTAAAATTCGTAGATATTGTAAATAAAAATGATGAAATTCGTGCAAAAAATAAGAAAACAAATACATTAATTTTTTGGGAAAATGTTGAGGGAGTTTTAAAAGACAAAACAAATGCTTTTGGCTGCTTTTTGGCAGGATTAGCAGGTTGCGATGAAGAATTAAAACTAAAAAAATGGCCAAATGCTGGCTTGCTTAGAGGTCCAAAAAGAAATGTTGCATGGCGAATTTTAGATGCTAAATATTTTGGTGTTCCACAACAACGTCGTCGCTTATATGTTTTAGCAAGTGGAAAAGATTTTAATCCAGAATGCGTACTTTTTGAAAAACATGAAAAACCATTTGGAAACTTAAAAAAATATCCTCTTATTTTTGAAAAAGAAAATCACTCTATCGAGGTTTTCAGAGAATATACAGACTGTCTTTATTCCGCTTATGGTACGAAATGGAATGGAAACGCTGCGGCATATAACGGTTCTCTTTTTGTTTGTCAGGACAATCGGCTTAGAAGATTAACACCGCTTGAATGTGAAAGACTCATGGGCTTCCCGGATAATTATACCGACATCCCGAATACGAAACCGACAAACAGGTATCAAGGAGTTGGAAATTCTTGGGCAGTACCTGTCGTAAAATGGATTGGCAAACAAATAGAATCTTATTCTAAAACAAAATTTAACATTGATGAAAATCAATTGGGGCTCTTTGCACGAACTTTAATAAATACAGACAAAGTAAAATTATTTGATTTAAATATGGAATTTATTCAGCTTGATGACGGTACAATTTTGAACGGAACTGAAATTCCAGAAACAATTATTTCATCAAATATTGCGAATATAATTCAGACGGATGTGCCTGAAAATTTCTATATTTCTCCTGCGGGATGTGCAGGAATTTTGCGTAGAAAAAATGAAAGAAATTTGAACATAAACAAAAGGCTTGAACAAGTGCTTTCTCATGTTTCTTCTCAATGGACAGAAGAAGAAATTTTGAAAAAATCACTTATTCAAAAAAGAGGACGGTTTAGTCAGTCTGTTGCAGTTTCTTTATAAGTTCCTGTCGCCATTTTTCAATGTCATACCAACCGCAACCTATGCAACCTTTTTCAGCTTCTTTGCCAATTTTAGGAATTGAAGAATCCCAATTTTCTGTTCCTTTATAGAAAAATGGGATTCCATAAACGATACCTCGCTTGCCTGTTTGGTAGCAGTTTCTACAAACTTCTCTTTTTTGTTGATTTCTTTGATTTGAAAGTAATTGAAAATCTCTCAGAATATCTTCATCAGTAAGCTTTTCAAGAGATTCTCGTTTAGTTGCTTCATCCCAACGAATTTCAGAAAATTTATGGTCAGGTAAAAGACCTTCCTTTCTTACCTGTTTCGCTTCAAATACATCATAAGATTTTAGCAAAGAAACAATTCGCTTTCGAAGTTCTGGACTCCATGTTTCGTAACCTGTAAGTCCACCACGTTTTAATGGCAACAAAATCAAGTGTGTTGTATTTTTCCCACAATGAGGACAATGTTCAGACAGTTTTGCTGCAATTGTATAACCAAATTCTTTTAAATCTTGAATTCTTCTTGCCCAGTTTGGATTGTTCGGTAATTGACAATTTACACAGCAATAATCAAATTTCTCTGCAAGTTTATCGAAAAAAGATTTTGTAACACCTGCACCTGATTTTTCTGCCCAAAAGCGTTCTTGTTCTTTCAGCCAGTTAGCCCAATTTTTGGGATTTATATCGTCATATACTTTTGAAAGATATTCATATATAGCCTTATCATCAAACGCATCAATATCTGTTCCTGTACGACGATATTGAATCGGAACGGAAGTTCTTATTTCTGTTTTGGTGTCATACCTAAAAATAACATCAACATAAGTTTCAGAAGCCTTAGAGTGTTGTCTTTTACCCAATTGTTCGATTGGTATCATTGCAATCTCCAACAAAAAGTTTCTCGATAGATATATCTAAGTTTTGTGCTAGTTTTATTAGCGTCAAGAAAGAAGGATTTCTTTTCCCTCGTTCAAGTCCGGAAATATAGGTTCTATCTAATTTAGTCCTGTCTGCAAATTCTTCTTGTGAAATACCCTTTTGGCTTCTTAAGAATTTCAGGTTTGTACCAAATGTTGCAAGTTTATTTTTGTCTGTTGAGTTATCCATAGTGTAAATTATATAATATGTAGTCAATAGTTCAACGGACAATAGTCTACAATGGCGCAAAAACATTACACTCTTTGCAAAATACCTATTGACTTACTAGGAAATAACGGATACTATTTTCTGTAGAGCGCATGAAAAAAATGTGGCTTTTTAGATGGAAGGACAAGATGCAATTTTCACCAGAAACAAAGTGCATTCATTTAGAAAAAACTGAAGCAGATGTCGGCGGCGAAACTTTGACGCATTGTAACCACTACGGTGCGGTGAGTTTTCCAATCTATCAGACGGCAACCTATGCCCATCCAGCGGTAGGTCAGAGTACGGGTTATGACTACAGCCGCCTGCAAAATCCCACGCGGGCACAGGTGGAAAAAGTGCTGGCTCAGCTTGAAGGCGGCATTGATGCCTTTGCCTTGTCCAGCGGCATGGCGGCGGTTTCCCTGCTTATGGAACTGTTTAAGCCCGGCGACCATTTGGTGATAGATTCCGATTTATACGGCGGCTCAATCCGACTTTTTGACGCTGTCTCTGCAAAGAACGGCGTGAAGTTTACGCGGGCCGATTTTAGTCTGGACGATATAGAATTGCTTATCCGCCCAGAAACAAAGGCTTTGTATCTTGAAACGCCTACCAATCCCATGATGCATGTAACTGACCTGGAAAAAATCGCTGCCCTAGCCCGCAAGCACAATATCCTTCTGATTGTGGACAACACCTTTTTGTCGCCCTATTTTCAGAATCCGCTGAAATGGGGGGCAGACATTGTGGTACACAGCGGCACAAAATATCTGGGCGGACACAATGATACGCTGGCGGGCTTTTTGGTAACCAACAGAAGCGACATTCAGGAGCAATTGCGCTACCTTATCAAGACGACTGGTGCGGGGCTTGCTCCCTTTGACTGCTGGTTGGTGCTGCGAGGCATAAAGACCCTTGCCCTACGCATGGAAAAGGCACAGCAGAATGCAATCAAGATTGCCAATTGGCTGAAAAAGCAGCCTTCCGTAACAAAAGTCCTCTACCCCGGACTGCCCGAACACCCTGGCCACAAGATTATGCAAAAGCAGGCAAGCGGATTTGGCGGCATGCTGACCTTTGACGTGCAGGATGAAACCACGGCAAAAAAAGTGCTTGGCTCAGTACAGTTGATTCAGTTTGCGGAAAGCCTGGGCGGCGTGGAAACGCTGATAACCTACCCGCTGACACAAACCCATGCGGAAGTGCCTGAGGAACTACGCCTAAAAAATGGCATCACCTCACGAACACTCAGGCTTTCTGTGGGCATAGAAAATGCTGATGATTTGATTGCGGATTTAGCACAGGCACTTGCCTAAGAACAAAGGGGATGCCCCATACTTATCGGGCAGCCCCTTTTATGCCACCGTCACGCGGGTAAGCGTATAGCCTGTAGCAGCGATAACTTTCCGCAGTTTTTCTTCTTCCAGGGGAGCATCGCTGGTAATCTGGCAGATGCCTGTCTTGTGGGAAGACTTTACGCTTTTTACGGCAAAATTGTTGCGGATTGCGTCATTGATGTGGCTTTCGCACATGCCGCACATCATGCCTTCAATTTCCAGCACTGTTGTATGCAGGGCGTTGGTCGCACCTGCGGTGCTTACCGACATTTTGCTTCGCAAAAGTTGCGGGGCGTTGCGGGGTGTCCCCGCAGAGGGGGTAGCGGAAGACTGCGATGCAGGCTGGAGCGAGGGGGAGACTTTTCCCCCCAGACTGTCTAAAAACCCAACCGAATAGCCACCTCACTACTGTCCAAGATAATTTCATAAGCCCAGCTCCGGCTGTAAATAACTGACGGGCGGAGCTTTCTCAGGCGGACTTCCCGCGAACCATTCAAACAAGTCTTTCCGCTGGAAAAGGCAGACCGAAAGCTCACAGATAAAGTGTGTGAAATTCTTTGGCGCGCCCCTACTCATCTGGCGCAGCCTCATGTAGAGTAGGTAGACAATCAGCGCAATCCATATCTGTGTCTTTACCGCGTTTTCCGTTTCGCCGTAGAACTTCTTGATCCTCAGGTTCTGCTTGATGGTCTTGAAAAAGATTTCTATGTTCCATCTGGCCCTGTAGAGCTTTGCGACGTAGCCGGCCGAGCGGTTGAAGATGTTCGTGAGGATTGTGATTTCATTCCCGGTCTTTTCGCCTATGGATTTTATGATCCGGAGAGGAAACGGACATTTCCTGCCCGTCTGTGCCCCGGTGAACTGAATCGTTTGGTCAAGGGTTATGAGCTTTGAGGCACGGAAATCAATTTTTGAAAAACAGGGCTGTTTAAAATCTAAAATCTATGCTAACATTAAAACATGGGTTGGGAAGAATTATTAGAATCATTAGAAGACTTGGAGACAAAAGAGGCTTATGACGGATATTTCTGTTCCGTAAGGGATGCTGTTATAATCATTATTCTTGGCAGTCTGTGTGATTTACAGAATGTTAAAAAAATTCATGACTGGGCAAGTACGGAACATGTTCTGGCATTTCTGGAGAAGGAATTCGGGATAAAAAGAATCCCGTGCTATTGGTGGCTGTTAAGTTTAATAGCGCTGGTAACACCGGCATCCCTGAATCTCTGCATGAAAAACTGCGCTCCAAAATGAATGCATTCACTACGAAAGATTACGGACATGGAAGGACGGAGGTCCGCACGGCTTATACAACCGATGATGTCAGCTGGCGGCCAGGCGGCCGGGGCTTAAATGCATAGGCGCCATACATACTCATTTTGAAACAAAGAAAGGCTCAGGCGATGAATGGCATTATTATATTTCAAGCAAAAAACTGACTGCGGAAGAACTCATTCATCATGCGCGGCTTGAATGGTCAGTCGAAACAATGCACTGGCTGCTTGACGTGCATTTCAGGGAGGACGGCTGCAGAATTCAGAGCAGGAATGCCAAACAGAATATGAATATGCTTCGAAAGTTTGCTCTCAATATAGTAAGGATTCACAAGACTGCAACATCATCAAAATCTGCCTTGAACGGAATCATGTTTCAATGTCTTATGAATCCCTCTAAAATTTGTTCGCTTTTACATGAAAATTGATTTCCGTGAAAAAGAAGAAAATTCTATTGCAAAAGTTATTAGTTTATGCTAACATCTATTGCATAAATCTATCATGCGTAAGTTAATTTTATCTTCTTTATTCATTTTTGGTCTTATTTTTTCGGTTGTGGCGGCAGAAAAGTCATGGAAGTCTGTCGCCAAGGAAATGGAAGGCATTATTGATGATGCCTACAATATTTATGCTGGCGGAAACGCTGACGGTGGCTACGAGCGCATGAACAATGCCTATTTCGGTCACTACGAGGTGGACGGATTCGAGCGCAACACGCAGAGCCGCATCGGGGGAAGCCGCGCGGGAAATGTTGAAGTGCAGTTCAGCCGTGTAAAAGGTGCGATGCGTGCCGGAAAGCCGAATGAAGAGGTGCGAAAAGAAGCCGACACGCTCATTGCCATGCTTTTTGAGGATGCGGAAAAACTTGACCCGCCCGATATGGCATGGACAGACTTGGCAGAAATCCTTCAAAAAGAATTCTCTGAAGCCGCTGAGATGTATTCTGAAGGTCATGTAGTCAGGGCAGAGCCGAAATTCCGAAAAGCGTATGCCCGCTACTACGGAAAATCAAACTTTCAGGACAATGTGGCAAAATCTTTGGGAAACGCGCGGGATTCGGAAATTGTTGATTTGTACACAAAAACAAAGACGATGATGCTCAATAAAGATTCAAAGCCCACCGTGGTCGCCTCAATCACTGAACTTTCTGACTTGCTTTCAAAAACTGCTGTCGATTTGACGAAAAAGCAAGGCCGCACGCAGTGGTGGGCAACCGTGGTCGCCTCACTCTTGATTTTGCTCCGCGAAGGCTTTGAGGCAATCTTGATTGTGGGCGCGATTATCGCCTACCTTCGTAAGAGCGGAAACGAAAGCAATCTTCCCACGGTGTACAAAGGTTCGGTCATCGGTATTCTGGCTTCAGTCGTCATGGCACTCATTCTGATTGGCTTAACTAGATTCGGCTTTGAAAGCGGACAGGGGCAGGAAGTCGTTGAGGGCGTTACGATGTTTATCGCGGTGGCGGTGCTGTTCTACACCTCAAACTGGATGCTCTCAAAAGCATCGTCAAAGGCGTGGTCAAACTACCTCAAAGGAAAGATTCAGACTTCGGTTGACAGCCGCAGTATGTTCTCGCTTGCCTTCACCTGCTTTTTGGCGGTGTTCAGGGAAGGCGCGGAAGTCATTTTGTTCTATCAGGCAATGTTCAGCGGGAGCGACGGAAACAGCACGGTCTCGGCGGTCATCTTGGGCATGATTATTGCGGTGGTGCTTCTCGTGTTCGTCTACAAGGCGATTATTTTGACTGGAAAGAAATTGCCGCTAAAGCCGTTCTTTATGGCGACTTCAATCTTGATGCTTGTCATGGTGGTTGCGTTTGTAGGTGGCGGAATCAGCGAATTCGTGGATGCGGCTTGGATTCAGCCAAAGCTGGTTGACGGAGTTCCCACGATTTCACTTTTGGGAATCTACCCGTACGCGCAGTCGCTCAGTGCGCAGGGAATCGCAATTCTCGTCATTGCGGCAAGTCTCGTGCTCGGTCATATTTTATCAAAAGGGAAGAACGAAGAGAAATCTTCTTCAAAATAAATTAGGTTAAAACCTACAAGGAGTTTTTATGAAAAAGACATTGTCTTTTATTATGGTCGCTGCACTCGCAGTAACAACAGTTTTCGCATGGCCTTGGTCAAAGAAAGATGACAAAAAGGCTTCATCAGCAGCTAAAGAGGTTGCAGAAGAAGATGCAGGCGGATTCGTTGAGCATGACATCGGCGACGAGCAGCAGGCTGGCTTCCTCGCAGTCAATGGAGTTTACTTCCAGGCCGTTGACATGAAATCAGGCGAAGGAAACATCCAGAAAGGCGCTGACTTCACAATGCATATTGAGGCAGATATCGCCGCTATGGAAAATGATTTGGGATTCGTCGTTGACCAGTTCGTTCCTGGCTTGACAGTCGAATATGAAATCGTTGACCAGAAGTCAAAAAATGTTGTCACAAAGGGAACATTCATGCAGATGAACGCTTCTGACGGTCCTCACTACGGAGCTAACATCAACTTGAACCAGGCTGGAACTTACACAGCCCGCTTCATCATCCACAGCCCGGCTGAAAACAACTACTTCATCCATACAGATGATGACACAAAGCCAGGCTCAACATTGCAGAAATACTGGAAGAATGACAAACCGCTCACAGTCGAATTCAAAGACTGGGTATTCGACGGAAAGAAAGTTCAGCCAGAATTTAACTAACAGAAAGCAGAATTCATCTCTGTAAAAAAAATCCACAGTTCTGCTTGGACTGTGGATTTTAACTTTTTCTACTGGAACTTCTATGGCTAAAAATTTGTTTGAAGTGGTGCAATATCTTTTTATCCCCTTTGTACTGCTTGGTTTTGTATGTGCGTCAACAGTGCGCTTCGATTCAGAAAAATTAAAAAGACGATTTTGGAAAGCGCTTGCGATTCTGGCAATTCTTGTTCTCGCCGTCTCTTTTTTACGCGAAAAGCGTCTTATCCGCTACAATCAGATTAACAATATCTATCTTTTAGTCGCTTCTCTTGTTCTTGGACTAGGCTATACTGTTTTGAACTGGCTTCGCCTTCCACGGCTAAAAATACTCACTATTTGCACAGGCTTTATTTTTGTTGCCTGTCATCTTTTTTACAGCATTCCCCTTGTTTTCTCCCTTCCCTTTCATTTTTTGGGAATGTACGACACTTATTTTTCTACGATGTATCTTGCAAAATGCACGGGCTATCTTTTTGGCTGGCTTCTCTCTGCTTTGAGCGCATGGGCGGTCTACAAAATCCTTACCCGTTCCTCTGAGAAAATAAATGCCCTTGTTCTTTCTTCAATTTATCTTATAAGCGGCTTCATCTCATTCGTCGCAATCGTGGGAATCATCAATTCTTATTACAGAAGAAAGATTAAAATTCCCGCGGGACTTAGAAAATCCCTTCCCCAGCTGATTACGGCTGAGAACCTGATTTTCTTCTTTGCGATTCTCGTGATTATCGTTTTGGCAGTGGCTTTTTTCCTCTACCACAGGAAAATTCACGGCGAATATACAAATCCCGCTGAACACAGAAAATTAAAGGCTTATGCGCGGAATAACCGCCGCTGGGCAGGCTTTGCTCTCTTTTTGTGTCTTCTCGTCTGGCTTGATATGACGGTCATCAAAAATCTTGCCAACAAAATCGCGGAGCTTTCTCCCTCGGAAGAATTTCAACTCGAAGGAAATGAGATTTTTATTCCTCTGGAGCAGGTTTCTGACGGCCACTTGCACCGCTTCACCTGGACAAACGATGCCAGCAAGGGAATCCGCTTTATCATCGTACAGAAAAAAGGAACGAGCTTTGGCGTGGGATTTGATGCCTGCGATGTCTGCGGCGATGTAGGCTATTACGAGCGAAAGGACGAAGTCGTCTGCAACCGATGCGATGTTGTGATGAACAAGAGCACAATCGGCCTTAAAGGCGGCTGTAATCCAGTTCCCCTCTTCTCCCGAATCGAAAACGGCGGAATCATAATCCTGACCGACGATTTACAGAAAGAAGCCCACAGGTTCAAAAATTAGGAGCGATTTTATGTTTTTTCGTATGGTGATTCGCGCGCTGGTGCGGCAATGGAAAAAAATGCTGATGATTGCCTTTACGATTGCCTTGGGTGCCTCCCTTGCAACGGCAATGCTCAATGTCATGTTTGATGTGGGCGACAAGGTGAATCAGGAACTGAAGACTTACGGAGCTAATATCCGCGTTCTTCCCCAGAGTGCCAGCATTATGAGCGATATGTACGGAATTGAAAATGAGTCTTTCCTTCGTGAAGACGAACTGGGAAAACTCAAAACGATTTTCTGGGCTTTCAATATTGTAGATTTTTCCCCCTATCTTGAAGGAAAAGCCCTGCTTGCAGACGGAAGCGAAATCAAGGTAAGTGGAACTTGGTTCAATCATCATCTGGCCCTGCCCACAGGCGAGGAGCTGGACACGGGCATGGTCGCCATGAAAAAGTGGTGGACTGTCACCGGCGACTGGCTCTCTGACGGAGAAGATTCTCTTTCTGATTCGGCAAAAGGCATGGTGGGAACGGAACTGGCCAAGAAAAAAGGCCTTCACTTGGGAGATAAAATTTCACTTTCTACAAGGAAAGGAAATGAAAGGCTCGTCACCGTGGCAGGAATTTTTGACGCGGGCGGAGATGAAGACGAGTACGCTTATCTGACTCTTTCTGACGCGCAAAAACTCTTTGACAAAAGCGGCCTCATTTCTTCGATTGAAGTCAGTGCCCTTACAACTCCCGACAATGATTTGGCGAGAAAGGCGGCTCAGGATCCAACGGCCTTAAACCAGATGGACTGGGACACCTGGTACTGCACGGCTTATGTCAGCTCAATCTGCTATCAGATTCAGGAAGTGATTTCAAATTCCGTGGCAAAGGCCGTAAGGCAGGTGGCGGAGAGCGAGGGAGCGATTTTGAACAAGACCCAGCTTCTCATGCTTTTGATTACGATTTTAAGCCTGATTGGCTCGGCTCTGGGAATCTCAAATCTCGTAACGGCAAGCGTCATGGAGAGGAGCAAGGAAATCGGTCTTTTAAAGGCAATAGGAGCATACGACGGCCCGATTTCTGCCCTCATTCTCACGGAGATTCTGATTACGGCTGTGGCAGGCGGCGTCTTGGGCTATTTTGCGGGCTTGGGCTTTGCTCAAATCATCGGTCAGTCAGTTTTTGACTCAGCGATTACGATTAAAGTGACGGTGATTCCCCTTGTGGCGATTTTGATTTTCGTCGTCACCTTGTCGGGCTCCCTTCCCTCAATCAGACTTTTGCTTTCCCTTAAACCGGCAGAAGTCTTGCATGGAGGACATTAATGACCAGACAGAGAATGTATTTCAAGATGATAACAAGCTCCCTTATGAGGCGTCGGTCGCGTATGCTTGTGGCTTTGCTGGCTGTGGCTATCGGGGCGACAATTTTAAGCGGACTTGTTACGATTTACTACGATGTTCCCCGGCAGATGGCCCAGGAATTCCGCTCTTACGGCGCGAATTTGCTTCTGGTTTCGCCGGACACGAATCCCCTTAAAATGGAGAGCGTGAATCATGCGGAGACGATAATTCCCAGCGGAAAGCTTGTGGGGCTTACTCCCTTCCGCTACGAGACTGTAAAAATCAATAATCAGCCCTTTATGGCGGCGGGAACGGATTTCAGCCAAGTGCAGAAAACTTCTCCTTACTGGCTGGTCTCAGGAACTTACCCAAAAACAGAAAATGAAGTCCTTTTGGGACAGACCGTGGCGGCGGCACTGGCCTTGAATGCAGGCGAAGAAGTCGTGCTTAACGGAATTGATTCTTTGGAAAAGCCTTTCAGCGAGAAATTCAAGATTTCAGGCATCTTGCAGACCGGCGGTAGCGAGGAAGAATGTGTGTATCTTTCCCTCGAAAAACTGGAGAACTTGATGAAATCCTCCGGTCTTCTTGATGTGGCTGAATGTTCCGTCAGCGAGAGCGGAAAAGGGCTTGAAAACATAGCGAATACAATTTCCGCCAATGTGGAGGGAGTAAATCCCCGGCTGGTAAAGCGACTGGCAAAATCAGAAGGCACGGTTCTGAAAAAACTCCAGTCTCTTGTCTACATCGTCACGTTGGTCGTTTTGATTTTGACCATGGTTTGCGTCGCCACAACAATGATGGCGGTTGTGGCAGAAAGGCGGCAGGAAATCGGCCTAAAAAAATCCCTGGGGGCTTCAAATCAGAGCATCGTCTGCGAATTTCTGGGCGAGGGCTTGTTCCTGGGGGCTTTGGGCGGCATTCTGGGCGTAATCTTAGGCTTTGCCTTCGCCCAGGCGGTGAGCGTAAATGTCTTTATGAGAAGCATTTCCTTCCAGCCGCTTTTAATCCCGGTCACGATTTTAGTGAGCGTGCTGGTTACGGGCTTAGCCTGCCTGCTCCCAGTTCGGAGCGCAACAGAGGTAGACCCTGCATTAGTTTTAAAAGGAGAATAATTATGGCATTACTTGAATTGAAGGACATTTCTAAAATATATTCAGGCGGAACGGTCAAGGCTTTGAATGATGTGAGCCTCACCGTGGAAAAAGGCGAATGGGTGGCGATTATGGGCCCCAGCGGCTCCGGAAAATCCACGATGATGAACATAATCGGCTGCATGGACAAACCTTCCATGGGGCAGGTGATTTTGGATGGCAAGGACATCGCTCAAGAGTCCAGCAAAAGCCTGACCCAAATCCGGCGGGACAAAATCGGCCTTATTTTCCAGCAATTTCACTTGGTGAACTACCTAACAGCCCTGGAAAATGTGATGGTCGCCCAGTATTACCACTCCATGCCCGACGAAAAAGAAGCCATGGAAGCCTTGGAGCGGGTGGGACTGGCCGAGCGGGCAAAACACCTTCCAAGCCAGCTTTCTGGCGGTGAGCAGCAGCGAGTCTGCATCGCCCGCGCACTTATAAATCATCCCCAGCTGATTCTTGCCGACGAGCCGACGGGAAATCTTGACGAGGCCAACGAAAACATGGTCATCGACATTTTCAAAAAACTCCATGCCGAAGGGCGCACGATTATCGTCGTTACCCACGCGCCGGAAGTGGCTTCATTTGCAGAGCGCACGGTGGTTCTTGAGCACGGAAAATACGCAAGGGAAATAAAAAACGGCGTAAATCCCTGAGATTATTTTCCGATAAAGCTAAGGGCACTGTCTGCCGCAATCTTCCCGAAAACGCAAATGTCGGCAACAGCGTTCCCGCCAAGACGGTTTGCCCCGTGTACGCCTCCAGTCACTTCACCTGCGGCAAAGAGGGCGAGAATCGGCTTTCCGTCATTGTTCAAGACTTCGGCGTTCGCATTGATTTTTAACCCGCCCATAGTGTGATGAATCGCAGGCTCACATTCCACCGCATAAAACGGTGCGTTTGAAATCGGGTGATCCATGCTCGCTTTGGGACGAGCAAAATCAGGGTCAGCTCCCGTGCTGACATAGGAATTGTAATCTGAAATCGTTTTTTCAAATTCTGAAAGCGGGACACCTATTTTCTCCGCAAGGTCTGAGAGCGTTGCCCCTTCCGAAAGCAGGCCTTCTTTCGCATACTCTTCGATTGCTTTGAGAGAATCGCGCACGCTCTGGTCAAAAACAAGATAAGCGGTTTTACCTTTCCCCCTCAGTATCGCCGCAGAAACAATGTCACGCGTCTCCATTTCATTCACAAAGCGTTTTCCATCGTGAGAAACAAGAATCGCGCCATTGCCACGCACGGCTTCCGTAATCATAATGCCCGTATTCACGACGACAGTTGGATGTGTCTGAATCTGCGCCATTTGCGTGAGGGCGGCATTGAATTTCTCGACCATTTTAAAAGCATCTCCCGTCGCGCCCTTATGGTTCGTCGTAGAAAATCCGTTGAGGGAAGTGTTATAGAAAGTGACCATATCAAGATTTGCTCCAAAACCGCCTGTCGCAAGGATAATTGCCTTTGCTTTTATTGTATACTCGCCTCCCGATGCAGAAACACGCACGGCTCCGGCCCTTTGGGAATCTGACTCGCTTGGCAAAATATCAATGACCCTGTTGTTCAGCCGAATATCAGCCCCCTGGGCGAGAGCCGCCTTGTGAAGAAGCGGAACAAGATGCGCACCGATTGCCGTTCCGCCCTGAGGACGGTGAATACGCCGGTTCGTTGCCCCGCCGAACATTCCGACATCGCTCAAATCCGCACCGATTATATCCGACTGAAGCCACTCAACGATTGCGGAAGAATTATCCACAAGCGTATGAACCAAAGTCTCATCGTTCAGATATTTTCCGCCTTTCATCGTATCCTCAAAGAAAACTTCGGGCGAGTCTTTTATGCCAAGTTTTTCCTGTTCTTTTGTATAAGAAGCATTGATTCCGCCAGTAGAATAATTCGTATTTCCGCCGACAATGCCCATTTTTTCGAGGACAATGACCTTTGCGCCTTTGCTTGCGGCTTCCGTGGCGGCAACAAGCCCTGCCCCTCCTGCGCCGACAATCACGATGTCACATTCAGTGTCCTCATAGCTCGCCTCCGCCTTTTTCGTTCCGCTGGCAGAAGCAAGCGCGTCATCAAAGGCATCGAGAAGTCCGTTTGAAGTGAGGGTCGCCCCGCTGACAACATCAATATCGTTTGTAGAACCTTGTTCTTTGAAAGCCGAAAGAATCGATTCCATTGCAGGCTGCGCAATTTCAGGCGTCTCGTCATTCGAAATAATTTTCGCGTCAGAAACAGAGCCGCCTGTAACCGTGACGGAAACCGTAATGTCGCCGTTACGCCCCGAGCCTACGCCCGTGTATGTTCCGTCTCGCAGGGGAGACTTTTTAATACAGGATGCCACAGAAAAAACAACAAGAGAAAGGAGAATCGTTCTGAATATTTTTAGCGTTTTGTGCAATTCGTTCATATATTCCGCCCCGAAAAAGTTAATTTTAAGTTTTTGTTACTATATAATAACATTTACTTTTTTTTAGGTAAATACCCAGAAAGTTCTTGCATGTATTGACAATATGCTCCGATTTTCATATGCTTTTCGAGTTAGCAAAAGCTAATTAAGGAGCCTTTATGAAAAAAGTTTCTTTCATCGATGTTATTCTTTTTGTCCTCTCGGCCATTCTTTTTTTTGGAACGATTTTTGTATTCCATGCCTGTCCAGCAAAAGATGACGGCTCATGGATGGTCTGCCACTGGGCTGAGCACGGTGTTATTGCGCTCTCTTCAGGGCTTTTTATTATTGCACTTGCACGGCTTTTTATCGCCGACAGCAAAATCAAAGCCGGGTTCTCGCTCGCATTCGTGCCTTTTTCGGTTCTGACGGCTCTTGTTCCGGGCATTTTCATAAACCTGTGCAGAATGAAAGACATGCGCTGCCATGCAGTCATGCGTCCCAGTGTCATTGTTCTTTCGGTTTTGTTGTGCGTTCTTTCTGTCATCGACTTAATCGTCCGCCAAAAGAATAAATCGGAGTCTTAATGACTTTTTCTTCGCTTCCGTTCATCAATCTTCTCGGTAAAAAAGGGCGTTCTTCCGCCCTTTTCGTATTTGCCATGCTTCTTTCATTCTCGCTTTTCGGAGGAGCGCTCATCCTCACGAGCCTTAAAAACGGTCTCAAATCTCTGGAACTTAGGCTTGGGGCGGACATCATCGTCGTTCCCTACGAGGCACGCACAAAAGTCAGTGCGGATACAATCCTAAATCAGGGAAATCGCACTTACTTCTACATGAGCAAATCGAATCTTGAGAAAGTCTCCGCGATTGAAGGCGTGGAGCGGGTTTCACCCCAGATTTACATGTGTTCCATGAACGCGGGCTGCTGCTCGGTCTCCCTGCAAGTGATTGGCTTCGACCCGGAAACAGATTTTACGATTCAGCCCTGGGTTCGGCAGTCTTTCCGAGAAAAGCTCGGCGACGGAGACATTCTGATTGGAAGCAAGGTCACGCTCACCGAAAACAGAAAACTCCGCTTTTTTGACAAGCTCTGGAACATAGCAGCACAACTTGAAGAGACAGGTACGGGCCTTGACAACGCAATTTTTGCCAATGTAAACACGGTTCGCTCGCTCATGACGGCAGCAGAAGAACTTGGCTATGGTTTCGTGAACGACAAATCTTCCGCGAGCAGCATGATTTCCACGATTATGGTAAAAGTTGCCGATGGCTATGACATCGACAGCATTGCGAGCCAGATTCAGCGGAAGGTACGGAAAACACAGGCAGTGAAGGCAAAATCAATGACCTCAGGCATTTCCGACAGTCTCTCGGGCTTTTCAAAAATCATCGGGATTCTTACTGCCGTGGTTTGGTTTCTCTGTCTTTTCATTCTTGCCGTCGTCTCCACACTTATCATCAACGAACGCAAAAAGGAATTCGCAATTCTCCGCGTTATGGGTGCAAGTCAGAAAAAGCTTTCGCATCTCGTTATGGCAGAGTCTCTTTTGGTGAACGCTGCGGGTGGTTTTTCTGGAATTCTTCTTGCACTGCTTTTTGTCCTGCCCTTCCATACGCTGATAAAAAACGCCATCGCTCTCCCCTTTTTGTTTCCCAAATTTCCGATTGTACTTGCCTTGCTTATAACAAGCCTTGCCCTTTCAGTTCTTTTCGGCTGTCTGACAGCAAGCTACGCCGCCCACAAAATATCAAAAGTAGATACAGGGGTAATTTTGAGAGAGGGGAATTAGCGACATCCATGTCGTGACATGTTTTCATTCTGAAAACTTGCGGTCAACTATCTTTTTGCCGCCTCCATGCGGCACTTTTTTGGAGTTTAATCAATATGATACTAAAAGCTGAGAACATTTCAAAAAAATATTATCGTCCGACCCGCACTTCTAGTCACTTTGAGGCTGTGAAATCTTTGGACTTTGAGCTTGAAAACGGCAAGGTCACTGAAATTACAGGGCGGAGCGGTAGCGGAAAAAGCACACTGCTTTACATGCTGGCAGGGCTTTTAAAGCCAAGTACAGGGAAAGTCCTTCTGGACGGAAAAGACTTGTATGGTCTCGATGACGAAGAGCTTTCCTGGCTCCGAAACCAGAAATTCGGCGTCATTCCACAGGGACAGACCGGACTTTTTGCCCTCACCGTGCTTGAAAATGTCCTTGCCCCGGCCGCGATTTACGGAGAAACAAGCTTTCTTGAAAGCCGGGCAAAAGAACTTCTTTCCCTTGTGGGAATCGCTGACCTTGCCGACGCGAAAATGACCGAGCTTTCTGGCGGCGAAATGAGGCGTATGGCCATTGCCCGCGCCCTCATCATGAATCCTGAGATTATTTTCGCAGACGAGCCGACGGACGATCTGGACGACGAAAACACTCGTGCCGTGCTGGAGTTTTTGCAAAAAACGTCAAGGATGGGAAAATCAGTGCTTCTCGTGACCCACGAAGCCAGTGCCGCCCAATACGCGGACAAAATCTACAGGATGGATGCGGGAAGTTTGACAGAATAAACTTTAGCTAGAATCACCAATCACAATTTAGTCTTCTCAATCAAAAGAAAGCAATATCAACTTTATGTTAAAAAAAGGTATTGAAAGTTATCTCAGTCTAATATATATGGGCATCTCTAGAAATCCACTAAAGTGTCTTTCTAGAGATTTCCTGCGAGTTTTAAGTCGTTGTAATATCACGACTTAAAACATCGCTCTTTCAGAGTTATCTCTAAAAATTGCAATTTTTAGAGATTCCCATATTATTTTTATCTAATTTTAAGATACTATAAGACGAATTTTTTTTTATGGATTTCATTTTTCTTTTTTGGTAAATTCAGCAGTTTTGGCATTTACAATACGGCATTTACCGATTATCATTTAAATACTATTTCACTAAAATAGAGAAGAGAACAAAATATGAAACAGAGAGTTTTTCTTACCGCTTTGCTAGCGATTTTTTTGACTATCCCCCTTGTATCCTGCAAAAAGAAATCCGCTGAATCGGAGTCTGTTGCCATTCCTGTTCTGCCTGATGAAAACTGCGATATTGCCATTATTGGTGCAGGTGGTGCTGGTCTTGTTGCCGCTACGGAAGCCGCAAGCAAAGGCGCAAAGGTTATCGTCCTTGAAAAAATGAGCATTGTGGGCGGGAACTCCAATTTTTCTACAGGCGGAATCAGTGCATCCTACACAAAAGAACAGGCTCGTCTCCATATTGATGATTCTCCCGATTTGTTCTATGACGACACCATGAAAGGCGGATATTATCTGAATGACCCGTCTTTGGTACATACGCTTGTTGATAAATCTCCCGCAATTGTTGACTGGCTGCAGTCTGACTTAATCGGTGCAGACTTGACGGATGTGGGAATTTTTGGCGGAGCAACAAAAAAACGCATTCATCGTCCAAAGGGCGGCGAGGCCATCGGTGAACATTTGATTCCCCTGCTCCACAAAGCCGCAGAAAAAAATGGCGCTGATATCCGCCTGAACAACAAGGCAATTGATATTCTGAACGAAGGCGGAAAAGCATCTGGCGTAAAGGTAAGCACAAAAGAAGGCGAATACACCCTGCATGCAAAAGCCCTTATCATTGCAACTGGCGGTTTTGGCGCAAATCCCGAAATGATTCAGCTCTACAACCCTAGCCTTGTAGGCTTTGGCACGACAAACCATGCGGGTGCAACGGGTGATGCCTTTAAGATGGTGGAAAAATTTGATGCCGCTCTGGTACAGATGACACAAATTCAAACCCACCCCACGGTGGCAAAGGGTACAAATTGTATGATTACTGAAGCCGTCAGCGGAAATGGTGCTATTCTTGTAAATCAGTATGGCGAACGCTTTGTAAACGAAATGGAAACCCGTGACGTTATTTCTGCCAGTATTCTTTCTCAGCCTGGAAAGACCGCATTTTTGGTCTTTGATGACGGCATCCGTAAATCCCTCAAAGCCATTGAAAATTACGCAAAAAAAGGCTTGCTTATCGAAGGTTCTGACATTTCCAGTCTGGCAGAAAAAATGCGCATTCCGATTCGTGCCTTGCAGAAAACAATCGAAGACTACAATCGCTATGTCGTAGAAAAAAATGACGAGGTCTTCCACCGACAGCATCCAGCCTTGACCGTCAGTTGATAATACCACCTTTCTATGCAGTAGAATGTGCCCCGGCAATTCACCACACCATGGGTGGCTTAAAAATCAATTCGCAGGCAGAAGTGCAGAATACAAAAGGTGCGTCCATCCCTGGTCTCTATGCCGCTGGTGAAGTAACGGGCGGCGTGCACGGCGGAAACCGTCTTGGTGGCAATGCCGTTGCAGATTACTGTGTCTTTGGTAAAATTGCCGCAGATTCTGCGCTGGCATATATCGCCACAAAATAAGCCCTATTTCCGCACCAAGGTTCGACCCATTTTCTTATAATACATGAAGCATAGGATAATGCCAAAAATCGTTGCCGTAGGCGCAGCGAGTCCCACTCCCGTAAGGCTTGCTTCGGGGCGAATGCTCATCAGATAAGACATGGGCAGACGAATCAGAAACGTTTGCAATAAGCCCTGCACCATGACAAAAAGGGATTTTGAGTGCCCGTTAAAATAGCCTAGGTAACTGAACAAAATGCAGGTGACGATTGCTTCTGGTGAAAATCCCCGTAAGAATTCAAAGGCACGGGCAATAACTGCTTTGTCCGTGGTAAAAAGGCGGGCAAGATAGTCGCCGAAAAAGAAAATCGCAAGCATGATAAAAAAGCCGATACCCGCACCCAAAGCCTGCCCGCAAAGCATACCAGACCGGGCGCGTTTTTCGTTTCCTGCACCTACATTCTGCGACACAAAGGGGGCCATACTTTGCATGAGTGCACCAGGAATAAGCATGATGAACATTTGTATTTTCTGAGCAACACCATAGCCACTGGATGCGTCCAAGCCCAAACGGTTCACAAAGGCGCAGAGGGCAAGGAAACTGAAATTGGTCAAAAAGCCCTGTACCGTAAGGGGCATACCCAGGCGGACAAAGCGTGGAACTTCGCTGCCAAAATTGAAATATTGCTTTTGGAATGAAAAGGCCATCTTCTTGCGGCGGATAATCCAAAGTGAAAGAAGGACGCTCACAGCCTGAGCCACAACCGTTGCAATGGCCGCTCCTGCCACATTCATCTTTAGCCCCGCAACCAGCACTAGGTCACCAATCATGTTTACCACGCTGGCAATGGCTACAAAAATGAGGGGTGTATTTGAGTCGCCCATGCCCCGCAACATGGCACTGATAAAATTGTAAAAAGTGATAAAGATAAAACCTGCGCCACAAATGCGGATGTACTGCACCGTCAAATCCACCGCTTCTGCAGGAGTCTGCATGGCAATGGCGAGTGGACGTGCAAAAATGACGATTCCCACCGTAAGCAAAAGGGAGAGTGTAAGAAAAAAAGCCACTGCGTTTCCAATCAGTTTGTTCACCTGTTCATAGCGTTTGGCCCCGATATACTGTCCCATCAAAACCGTCACGCCCATGGTTATGGCATTCAGCAGCATTGTAAAAAGATTCATCACATTGCCGCCAACCGCAACACCGCTGATTCCCGCCGTCGTACCAAACTGCCCCACAATTACCATGTCCACTGCGCCATAGAGTGACTGGAGCACCAGCGAAAACAAAATGGGCAGCATAAAAGAAATGAGTTTAGAAAAAATCGGCCCCTGAGTAAAATCCTGCTTATCGTTTATCATAAGAAGGAGTGTAGCAAAAAAAAGAGAAAAAATCTATTTTTAAGGAAATTACTTTGCAGACAATGAAGCTCGCATGCCGGAACGCTTATGAACTAATTCTGGTGATTTTATGAGCTTTTCGGTTTCTCTTACACGGTCTTTGAGGATAGTGCAGAGAACAGAACGTCTTTCAGGAGTGATGTTTTGATTTTTCAATAAAATATCAGAATAATACCGTTCAATTCCTGTAAGATTCTCAAAAGGTAAATCCTTGCAGTATTTTGAGCATGGAAGTTTCTTTATTTGCTCCTGATGATTTTTTGCGAATGGCTTTGATTTTATCTTGTAAGCTTGTGTCGCAAGACCTGAAAGTAAAAGCCGTTCATGAACATCATGAAACATAGAAGTTCCTGTGTCAAATACAGGTGCAAGCCCAATCCATTCAAGTGTGTCTGCCTTTCTGATAAAACCAAAATTATTGAAATGCCTGTCTGAATTCGCAACGATGCTGTCTACGACAAACATCTGGCAAAGCTGTTTTTCGATTTCAGGAATGTTCTTCATGCCGGCTTTCTCGCAGCATTGTAAAAGATGCTGGTATTCTGAGACATTGTTTTCTTTTTTAAGTATGTTCCTGATATGCCAGGCACTTATAAGTTCGGTTTCTGTGGTAATGAAATCCTTGCAGGCAGAGTAATAGCGTTCTTCATGCTCTGCTATCGAGTATTCAACATGAGGAATATTGAGAGCCTTGCAAATTTCTGACGCCAAAACTTCATTGAATGGTTCCTGCTGATAAGGACCGCTTCCGCCTTTCAGCAAAGCGCGCTCACCATCATCGATAATCCATTTTTTCTTCAGCCAGCCGTCAGATGTGTTGTCCGGGGAAATCAAACTCAGGGAAGAAATGTCCTGAACATCAAGCGTTCCGAAAAGTGCCTTTCCCACATCCTCTGAAAAATCATTCTCAAAAAAGTTTACGTCTTTCCATTTGAGGTCGCTTGCAAAGGGTTTTGCCCAGTACTGGTCGGAAAGGCTTAATCCTAATGATTTCGTCACTAATTGTTCCGTGGTGACATTTCCCAGAAGCTCAAGTGCATCACGCAGGTTCTGACGACTTGCAGGAATGGCACGGTTTTTCCACCATGTGCGGAACTGCTGCCTTTGAGATACGCCACGCTCATAATCCTTAAAGACACCGACCGGAAGATGAGGTTCGTTCACTATGTTCACTATGTCGGTAATTTCGTCTTCCTCGATTTTGAAGTTGAGAACCTGAATGTCTTTGTGGCAGAGCGTATAAATCATTTTTTCCCCTACGCTTATTATATCACAGCATTTCCTTTCTGTAACCTAGCTGATTCTTTGCGAAAATGGCAGGTTGAATGTCACTGTGGGGGAAACAATATGTTTTTTGAGGACTGGGCAACGCATAAGAAAGAATCAATCTCAAAAGCTATTCTCTGGGAATACAATACCATGTCAGAAACATGGGATTGGAATGTTATGTCGAAAACGGTAGTTGCCTGTTTCATAGAAAGAAGAAGATACGAAGACTATCATGCCATGTTCCAGCTGTACGGCGGGATTAGGAATGTAAAAGAAATCATCAAGAGCATTCCCCATCTAAACAAAAAGGGCATGAACTGGTACCGCGTTCTTTTCAATCTGAAAACGAGGAGGGCATGATAAAAAGGTAAACGAACAAGCGGTAATGTGATACGCTGAAGCGATTCA
>CAKZZO010000069.1 GCA_937885175.1 uncultured Treponema sp.
TTTACCTGTGCCCTTTTTGTCTTACGTGTGAATGGATTATAATGCGTTTGCCCTGCTTGAATAAAACAGTAAGTAGTCTTACAATAGAAATATGGCAGGAATATCAATTCGAGAAAAATACGGCGACATTATAAAGCAACTTGCACAGGTTTCTGTGGCGGCTGATAAAATCAATGAGACGAATGTATATCAGAAGGCAAATCCACAGACCCGCAAATTTATTGATGTATTGGTGGGTGATCATCTGGCGGAAGGAAGTCGCCTTGAACATAAGGCAAACTGGCATGCCTTCTATGAGGCAGTCAAAGCAGGAAAATCCGGTTTGATTTTGATGGAGCATTACAGCAATGCCGACCTTCCCGCATTGTGCTGGCTTTTAGAGCACGATTTGGGCGAGGAGGGTAAAGACCTTTCCAGCAAAATCGTTGCCATTGCAGGCATGAAACTGAACGAAGCCGACCCCGGCGTAAAGGCCTTTGCAGAAAGTTTTAGCCGCGTGGTTATCTATCCAACCCGCTCCCTGAATGCGGCAGAAGAAAAGGCTCAGACTGAAGAAGAACGGCTTGCAGAAGAAAAAAAGGCTCGCACCATTAATCTTGCGGCAATGCGGGCAATGGACAAATGCAAGCGTGACGGTGAAGTGATTCTGGTTTTTCCCAGTGGTACCCGCTATCGCCCCGGGCATCCGGAAACAAAACGCGGACTCAAAGAAATTGACAGTTATCTGCGTATGTTTGACGTGATGGTTCTGGTAACGATAAACGGTCAGATTCTTTCTATTGATATGGATAATCCTGACGACATGCTGGCAGACAAACTGGAAAGGGCGGTGCAGATTTTTGCAGCAAGCCCGGTAATTGAATGTAAGCAGTATCGCAAGGATTATCTTGCTACGCTGCCAGCCGACCATCCTGACCCCAAGCAGGCAATGATTGACCATGTGATGGAAGCATTTGACATTCAGCATGAGGAAATTGAAAAGCTGATGTAGGGCAAAAATTTCGCTTATTCGGAGCGGCTGGACGGCATGTTCAGCCGCTTTTTTGTTTCTTCCTTGTCCTTGTACATGGCTTCGTCTGCCCGTTTGAACACGTCATCGAAGGAAGTGTCTGTTTGGGGGTCATATTCTGCAAGTCCAACGGCAACTGACACAGAAAGTTGCTTTCGCTCTGCAAAAATGGCAATTCTTTTCAGGCGGGATTTGAATTCATGCAGGAGGTCTTCTCGCTCATCGTAATTCTTTTCCAAAAGGGCGACAAATTCATCTCCGCCGATTCGGTATACAGGGGCATGCTGGAAAACATCACAGATGAGTGCTGATGCAGAAGTAATCAAATCATTGCCCGTTTCGTGACCATAGGTGTCGTTGGTGATTTTTAGGTTGTTGATGTCAAAAACGATGACGGCAAAATGGTCAACTGTTTTTTCAGCAATACGCTGTTGCGCAACGGCAATGGAACGCTGGTAGGCAGTCATGTTGCGTACACCAGTGAGGGAATCCCGATAGAGATAATTTGGCAAGCGCTGCATGGTCTCCTGAAAACTTTTTGCCAGTATGCCTATTTCATCGTTATTGTTGACGGGCAGTTTTGCCGTTACGTCACCATCGGCGAGTTTTCGGGTAGCGGCAACCAGTTCCATAAGGGGATTGATGATATGGGCTGTAAGCCGAAAACTTATCAGAATGAAGACACCGGCGACAATCAGTGTGGCAAGCAGCAGCATGAGGATGAGGGCGTTTCTTTCTGCATTGATTTCGTTTTTGGGTGCAGATACCGTGAGCGTCCATCCATTGTGTACCAGCAGTGAATAGGAGCGGCTGTTGGTGTCATAGTTAAGCACCAGGTCGCCGGGATTGAAGTTCCTGTGGTAAACGGCGCGGTTTGCAGCATCAACAATATAGGCATGACCGCTTTTGTAGAGCGAAACCTCTTTCAATTCATCGGCAATCATCGCATACTGCATGTCCATGCCCACAAGTCCAATGAATTTTCCTCGGATATAAATGGGAACAACGTAAGAAATGATTTCCTTTTCGGTTTCCAGGCTTGTGTACGGAGAAATCCAGACTGCCTTGCCTGCTTTTTTTGCAAGATAATATCTTCCTGCCTCCGGCACATCGTACTCAGTAAAATTGCGCACGTCGGGAATCGGCTTGGCAAAAAAACGGGTGTAGCGGGGGTTGTAGACCATAAAATAGCCTTCAGAAGCGGGAAAATATTCAGGATTAAACCAAAAATAATAGGCCGTTGCTCCTCTGGTATGAAAGGTGATGGTCTGATGCATGGATTCTATCTTTTTTATAAACGCCTGGCGGTAGGATCTGCTGTCAGTAAGATTGGCATAGCCGTCAATCTCGCCAAGAATGATGTCTTTCATGCTGTCTACGGCCTGTTCGATATTCCGCAAGGTGATGTCCAGTGTTTCTTTTGTTACCTGACATTGCAACTGAATGGTGTTTTGAGATGATTTTTCAGTAAGGAGAGAAATGCGGACAATACTGATTCCACCCAATAGGATTGTTGCAAAAAGCGTACAACTAGTGATGAGCAGAATCAGCTTGTTTTTAATAGAAAACATAGGTCTTTTCTCTTGGGAACACCCTACTTATAGTATAAAACACTCCCAAAGATAAGACAAGCCTTATTTTTTTGACCGCAATAAGCGAAGGGCGTTTAGAATACAGATGAAACACACGCCTACATCGCCAAAAACTGCAAACCACATGTTTACAATACCTGCCGCGCCAAAGACCATGATTGCACCCTTTACACCCAGTGCAAAAATAATGTTCTGCCAGACGACATGACTGGTTGCGCGGGCAATGCTGATGGCAGAAGCAAGTCTGCTGGGCTTGTCGTCCATAATTACTACGTCCGCCGCTTCAATGGCCGCATCACTTCCCAGTGCTCCCATGGCCACACCCACATCGGCACGGGCAAGAACCGGGCTGTCGTTTATTCCGTCGCCTACGAACATGACTTTTTCGCCTGAGGCAAGCAGTTCTTCCACTCGGCTCACTTTATCCTGTGGGAGCAGTTCCGCATACACCGTATCTACGCCTACATCAGATGCGACTTTTTCGGCTACGGCTTTTGTATCTCCCGTGAGCATGACGGTCTGCTTGATGCCCAGTTTTTTGAGTTCCCTCACCGTATCAGCGGCATCTTCTTTAGCCTCATCGCTGATGATGATAAATCCCTTGTATGAACCCTGTACGGCGATGTAAACCACCGTGCCTACTTCTGACGATACACTTTCATTAAAACCAGACACTTTCTGCGCCAGCATGAGCGTGCGGTTTCCGGCAAGAACGGTTTCGCCATTCAAATCCACCTGCAGGCCTTGACCGCTGATTTCCCGCACATTCTGACAGGAAATTTTTCCACATAGGGGGCATGAATGTGCTGCCCTCAGGGAAAGGGAAATGGGATGATTTGAACAACTTTCCGCATGGGCGGCAATGGCAAGGAGTTCACCTTCCGTCAGATTTGCCTCCGCTGGATTGATTGAGGAAACGGCAAAAGTGCCTTTGGTGAGCGTTCCCGTTTTATCGAACACGGCAATGCGGGCGGCTGCCAATGCCTCCATATAATTGCTTCCTTTTACCAGTACGCCGTTTGCGCTTTCCGCTCCAATGCCGCTGAAAAAAGAAAGGGGTACGGAAATGACCAGCGCACAGGGGCAGGACACGACAAGGAACATAAGCGCACGATATATCCACACAGACCAGCCGTATTGGGCAAAGAGGGGAGGGGCAAAGAACTGTAGGACTAGGGGAGGAATCAGGGCAAGTGCAAGGGCAAGGGCACAGACAATGGGTGTGTAGACTTTTGCAAAGCGGGTGATGAATTTTTCGCTTTTTGCTTTTACATCGCTTGCCTTTTCGGTCAGTTCCAGGATGCGTGTGACGGCACTTTCGCCATAGGGTTTTGTCACCTGGGCAGTCAGTACGCCCTGGGTGTTTACAAAGCCTGCCATAATCTCACAGCCACCAGACACTTGGCGAGGTACGCTTTCGCCAGTGAGCGCAGAAGTATCCACAAAAGAACTGCCTTCTTGAATCAGGCAGTCCAGCGGAACGCGCTCTCCCGGCTTGATTTCGATAATCGCGCCCACAGCAACATCTTCTGCCCGAACGGTTTTCCGCTCGCCATTTTCTACAATTGTGGCATGGTCAGGACGAATGTCCATGAGGGCAGAAATACTGTCGCGGGATTTGTCCACGGCATAATCCTGAAAAAACTCGCCCACTTGGTAGAACAGCATGACTGCAACCGCTTCTGCAAATTCGCCTACAAAGACTGCGCCTAGCGAAGCCACCGTCATTAAAAACTGCTCGTCAAAAACCTTTCCGTTTTTAATATTGCGGGCGGCATTCAGCACAACGCTTCGTCCACAGGTAAGGTAGGCCGCAAGATAGAGTGCCATGTATACTGCCCGAATTCCCAACGCAAGAGAATTTACATCTGCCGTAAGTCCCAGTAAGGCGGCAATCCGTTCTGGTGCAAAAAAAGGCAGGTGCTCCACCGTCAGGGCAAGGGCAAAGAGTGCCGCTGCCGTCAGAATCTTTTTGAGCGCACCGCCTTCGTCCTCGTCATGGTGCTCATGGTCGTGGCAACCGCATTCACAGTGAATGTGCGCTCCGTGCTCGTGACCATGTTCATGCTCAGTGTGATGACAGCATTCATGTTCATGTGTATCTTCTTCGTGTTCCATAAAAATCTCCTGTGCCGTGGTGAATCAGACTGTGCGTTAGGGTATGGAGCGGTGGCGCAGCCAGTGCGATAGCACCGCGCGTCAGCAAGCCGCGGAACACCCGACCCGCGTAAGCGGGAAACGCCCAAGACTTACTCCTCAATATGCTCCAGCCCCATGTTCAGAATCTTGGTCACATGGTCGTCACTGAGCGCGTAGATAAGCGACTTTCCCTCCCGGCGAAAGCGAACCAGACCGTTTGTTTTGAGGATGCGCAGCTGATGACTGATTGCACTTTGGGTCATGTCCAGAACTTCTGCAAGGTCACCCACCGCAAGTTCCTTTCCCAAAAGGGCAAAGAGAATCCGTATGCGGGTGGAGTCTCCAAAAATCTTGAACAGTTCCGCAAGGTCAAAAAGCATGTCCTCATCAGGCATATCATCACGGATTTTTTCTAATTCATTTGAACAAGTGTTCATATATCTATGATACATTCCTTCCTTCTTTCTGTCAACAAGAATTTACCCTTCCGTTGGTTTTTGTTATAATCGGTATGGAATTGGTGGCTGGCATGAATATTCTTTCTATCAATAATCTGTCTAAAATTGGTCGTGAAGAAGCCCTCTTTACCGGCGTAACATTTGGCATGGACGCAGGAGACAAGGCAGCCGTTATCGGACGGAACGGCACCGGAAAGTCCACGCTGCTTGCCACCATTGCAGGCGTGCTTACTCCCGATGAAGGCACCGTTGTTCTGAACAAAAGCGCAGGCGTAAGCTATCTGCCCCAAAATCCTCCCTACAAGGCCGGCAGCACCATACGGGAACACATTTTTTCCGGCCGCTCACCAAAACTGGAAAAAATACGCGAGTACGAGGAAGTATGTGACCAGATGGCGAGCGCCTCAGAAAAATCAGCGGACGGCACGATTCCTCTAGGGATACAACAGCGTTTTGACCAGCTTACGCAGGACATGGATACAGGCGACCTGTGGAACTACGAAGCACAAGTCCGCTCAATCCTGGGCACACTGGGCATCACCGACCTTTCCCGCAAGATGGGAACGCTTTCTGGCGGCATGGTAAAAAAAGTCGCCCTCGCCCAAGTCCTTGTGGAAGACACCCAGTTGCTCCTGCTTGACGAACCAACCAATCATCTGGACATCACCACGATTTACTGGCTGCAAAACTACCTGCACGACACTCAGCGCACCGTCCTTATGGTTACCCATGACCGTTATTTTTTGGACGCAGTGTGCACCAATATCTACGAACTTGCGCGGCGCAAACTCAAACTCTATCAGGGAAACTACAGCACCTACCTTGAAAAAAAGGAAGTGGAGGCTGAAATCGAAACCAACACTGAGCGCCGCATCGAAAGCGTCCTGCGTTTTGAACGGGACTGGCTCTTGCGTGGTCCCTGTGCCCGTGGTACCAAGGCAAAAGCCCGCATCCAGCACGACATGCAGTTGATAAACCGAGAAAAATTCGCCGCCGACAAGGGCTTTCAGTTTGAAGTGGCAGACCGTCGCCTTGGCGGAAAAATCCTTGAACTTCACGGAGTCTCAAAAAATTTTTCTAAGGGTAATAAGCAAACGGATTTGTTCGCGTCTGCTGGAAATTTCGTTGCGAATAGCGACGCTCACGAAAAAAAGCGAAAATCGTTAGGTTTGAGCAAATCCGATTGTTCCTGCTCCCCTGTTCTGCGCAATTTTTCCTATACATTCAGTAAAGGAGAAAAAATCGGCATTTTTGGCGACAACGGCTCAGGAAAATCAACCCTGCTGAACCTCATCACCGGAAGCCTTCAGCCAGACAGTGGCACCATTGTCAAAGGCGCAAACACTTTTTTTGGCTACTATCAGCAGAACCCCCATTTTGCCGACCTGAACCTTACCGTGCTTGCATACATCAAGGAAGCCGCCGAAGTCATACAGATGAACGACGGAAAAAGCCTGTCCGCCGCGCAATTCCTCAACGAATTTGGCTTTGAAGGCAAAATCCAGCACAGCCCCCTTTCCACTCTCAGCGGTGGCGAACGCAAACGAGTCTTTTTGGTGCGTCTCCTTATCTCCAACCCCAACTTCCTCATTCTGGACGAACCCACCAATGACTTTGACATCTTTACCATGAATATTCTGGAAGACTTTCTGCTCGGTTACAAAGGATGCCTGCTCATCGTCAGTCACGACCGCTACTTCATGGACAAAATCGCCGACACACTCTTTATTTTGGAAGATGACGGCAGTGTAAGCGGTTTTGTAGGCAAATGCTCCGAATACCTGGACTACCGTGAAGAAAAGCGCAAGGAGGGGAAGGTCTCCCCCTCGCTCCAGACCGCCCGCCTGCCTCTGGCAGACAAGCGTTCTTGCGCTACCCCCTCTGCGGGGGAAACTTCTGCTCTCCCAAAAGAAAATTCTGACCAGCCTGCCCCCGCAACGCCCCGCAAACTTTCCTTTAAGGAGCAGCGGGAATTTGACCTGTTGGAAAAAGAAATCGAAAGCCTTGAGGCAAAAAAGACAGAACTAGAAGCCACCATGTCCGACCCCGACTACACCAAAGCCCAAGCCGCCGGCACAGAGTATACCCAAGTCTCCTCCCGCCTGGAAAAAGCCTACGCCCGCTGGGAAGAACTGGCGATATAATTTTTTTTCACTTTTTTTCAACTTTTTTCAGAAAATTTAGCCTAAAATGCAAATTCATTGCATATA